>DATMMA010000154.1:0-17250 GCA_035570295.1 Streptosporangiaceae bacterium | reverse complement strand
ACGACCACGCGTAGTCCTGCGGGTCAGCCTGGACGAACGCGAGCACGCGCACCATGCGCCGCCCGTCTTCGTCCGGCAGGTCAAACGACCCTGCCGTCAGCGGGCAGGTCCGGATCTTGGTGACGTCGGTCAGCCCTCGCCTGGCCATCGCGGCACGCCACTGCGGATCTGCGCGGACGAATTCCTCTGCCACGGCGAAGTCCTCGTTGATGATCGGCATCTGGCCGTCGGTGCGGGTGTCGAGCACGCGGCTGCTGACCACGACCTCACGCGTGAGCGACACCACGACGTCGGTTGACTCGCCAGATCGCATATCGATGAGGAAGGCGCGGAGCCGCCGGTCGGGCGCCTGGCCACCCGACAGCACGTCGTTCTTATGCGGCTCGTCAAGCCCGTAGTACGCGAACCGCACGGACTCGGGCAGCAGCCCGGCCGCCGCCATGACCTGCCGCCCGGCCAGGTACTCGGCCGCGCTCACCGGGTCGAGCGGGTGGGCCACCTTCGCGTCGGTCGGCTGTAGGGCTGTGTCCGTCATGACTGATCTCCGGATTATTTTGGAAACGGGCACTTCGGGCTCGGGCCAGCGCCACGGCCAGCCAGTTGTCGGCTACTCGTCGGCGATGATGGAGCCGGCGCGGTCGCCGATGCCAGGGTCGCGGCGGTTGAGGATGAATGCGTAGACCACGGCGACGACCACGATCGCCAGTGCTGCGTACGGGAACCAGTCATACGGCGCCGGCTGGCCGGGCTTGACCAGGTAGTACACCGGCACGGCGATGGCGATCATCCCGAGCACGGGCAGCACCACGTGCTTGATCAGGTGGAACTCGGCTGGCCGGTATTTGCGGTAGTAGAACGGCAGCGCGAGATTGGCCAGGAAGTACACCACCAGGACCAGGATGGTGCCCATGGTGGAGGACTCGACGAAGAAGGTCAGCGCCACCATGCTGTCGCCGTGTCCGCCGATCAGGTGCAGGAGCGCCCAGACCAGGATGATGGCGCTGGCGATCGCCACGAAGACGTAGATCGCATTGTGCGGAGTGCGGCGGACCGGGTGGACTTTCCCCATCCAGCGCGGCAGCAGTCCCTCGCGGCCGGCGTTGAAGATCAGCCGGGCCTGGGAGTTAATGGCCGAGATCAGCACACCGATGGTGGATGTAAGGCCCGCCAGGTAGGCGATGAACGCGAAGCCGGACAGGACGTTGTGCGCGACCGAGATGAACGGAATCGAGGAATTGGCGAGCGCGGTGCCGTTGTAGCCGAACCCGGTCACCGTCGAGAAGGCGAAGAGCACGTAACCGGTCACCATCAGCGCGATCGACAAGAACACCGCCTTGGGCACATTGCGCCGCGGGTTCCCTGTCTCCTCGGCTAGCGCGGCCGAGTTCTCCCAGCCGATGAAGAGGTAGATAGCCAGCGGGAAGCCGGCGGCAAGCCCGGTGAAGCCATTGGTGATGTGCGAGGGCTCGAACGGAACGCCGGACAGGTGCCCGCCGTTCTTGATCAGCACAGCGACCGAGACGACGATCAGGACCAGCATCTCGAAGGCGAAGAAGAACCCGGCGAGCTTGGTTGACACGCCGACGCCGCGGATCGTCATGACCGTGGCACCGGCGGTCAGTATCACCGACCAGATGATCCACGGCACGTTCCAGCCGAAGTAGTAGTTCAGCACCGTTTCGAGGAACCCGCCGGAGATCGCGAGCACGGACGAGATCGCGATGATGTACCCGGCTCCGCACAGCAGTGCGGTCGTCACCGCGCTGGTGCCTCCGAACGTCTTGCCGACGAAGGAGATGAACCCGCCGGTGGACGGCTGCGCCCGGGAAAACTGAGCCAGCGTGTTGCCCAGCAGCGCGATCGCGATGCCGGCCACGATGATCGTCAGCGGCGCGGCTACTCCGGCGGTGAAGACCAGGAAGCCGAAGCCGAAGTAGAAACTGTATGCCGGGCCGATGTTCGCCATCGTCGAGGCCGAGATATCCAGCAGGCTGAGCGCGCCACGGTGCAGCCGCTCGGGCGCCTCGGGCGCCTTGGTCTCAGTAAACGGCACGGACGCCGCATCGCTCATGACCACTCCTTATGGAGGCCGCCCTTGTCGGGGAGGGTTGCCAGAATTGTCCGGTGCTGCGCTGCTCAGGGCAAGAGCGGCGGCGGTCGATATTGATGTGGTGCGCAATCGATATGGACGGTCACTTGAGATCAATATGGATAGTGAGCGGGACCCTCGGTGACAGTCAGCCAGCGCCGCTCGGTGAACTCCTCGATGTTCGCCTCGCCGCCGGACCGACCGCCGAGGCCGGACTGACCGATGCCACCGAACGGGGCGAGCGCCTCGTCCTGCGGCGTTGCGTCGTTGACATGCACCATCCCGGCGCGCAGCCGCCGGGCGAGCCGGATGCCGCGGTACGGGTCGCCGGTCAGGACTGAGTTCACCAGCCCGTACTCGGTGTCGTTTGCCGCCGCGACCGCCGCGTCGTCGTCGTCGACCACGAGGATCGGCGCGATCGGCGCGAAGATTTCCTCGGTCCACAGCCGCGAGGACGCGCTGACGTCGCGGACCACCGTCGGCCTGAAGTACGGGCCGTTTGTGGTACCACCTGCCACGATCCGCGCCCCGTCGGCCACGGCCTCGGACAGCATCCCCGCTGCCCGCTCCAGCTGGGTCGAGTTGATCATGGGGCCGAGGCCGACGTCTTCGGTGAACGTGTTACCGACAGCAATTGCGTCCGCCCGGGCTGCAAGCCCGACCGCGTAGGCCTCGGCGATCCCGCGCTGGACAATGTGCCGTCCCGCGGTGATGCAAGTCTGGCCCTGGTAGTGGAAGCTCGACCAGGCACCGATCATCGTCGCCTGCTCTAGGTCCGCGTCGTCGAGAACGATCAGTGCGTTGTTGCCGCCCAGCTCAAGTGAGACCTTCTTCAGCAGGCCGCCGGCGGTCTGCGCGATCTGGCGCCCGACCTTCGTCGAGCCAGTGAAGTGGATCATCGCGATGTCCGGGTGGGTGACAATGCGTTGCCCGACCTCGACGTCGCCGGGCAGCACCTGGAAGACGCCAGCGGGGAGGCCCGCCGCCTCGAACAGCGCCGCGATAGCCAGGCCGCCGCTGACCGGCGTCTCAGGTGAGGGTTTCAGCACTACCGCATTGCCAAGCGCCAGCGCAGGCGCGATCACCCGCATGCCGAGCACGAGCGGGAAGTTCCACGGGGTGATCGCGCCGACCAGCCCGACCGGGATGCGCTCCGACAACGAGAATCGCCCCGCGTGACCAGACGGGAGCACCTCGCCGGTCGCGTGCGAGGCAAGCCCGGCCGCTTCCATCAGCTCGCTGGTAGCGGCCCCGATCTCGTAATCGGCCTTGCCGCCGATGCAGCCGGTCTCACGCACGATCAGGTCGCGGAACTGCTTCGCCCGCTCGGACAGCGCGGCGGCAGCTCCGCGAAGCACCGCAGCCCGATCCGCGTAAGTGCGCTCGCTCCACGCCGCCTGAGCTGTTTTAGCTGTCGCGACTGCCTCGTCGACGTCTGCCTCGGTGGCTAGCCCGGCGACCGCGAAGATTTCCCCCGAGGCCTTATCGCGCACCGGGATAATCGCGCCGCCTGCAGGCCGGTGAAAATGTCCGTCCGTAAAAACGGACTCCTGCCAAGACTGGTCGACAGCGCCCATCCGACACTCCGCATCTGCTCGCTGGCGGCAGCGGCACCACGACGGCCTGCCGGAGCTTTCTGGAAGGTCCGGCGGCGCGCGGCCCCGCGTGGTCGCAGTGGGAAAGTGCTTTCCCAATTCAGCCGCAACGTACCGGACGGCTCTAGTTCACGCAAGAGGCCGCGAGCCGTCAATGTTGTCGTGCCACAAGCTCCGCGCTCAGGGCGGTCATCTGCGCGGTGCTCCGCGGGACTGCACAGGTTCGCGGTCACGCGCGGGCACGCGCGGACCGCTCCGCGGGCTGGCACACGTTGCTGCACCCGACGCCCGGCTGGCCCGAGGCGCGTTGAGCGCTCCTTGAGGCTGGCCACGTTTACGCCCGCTTCCGCAGTCCGCCCCCGCCAGCGCGTCGGCACGGACAGCCCCAGCGCATCATGATCGATGTGAGTTTGCTGTTGCTATAGCCGCAGCAGACTCACATTCATGAAGATCATCGGCTGTGGCCGGAGCGCCGCCGCGCGGATGCTCATGCCGATTTGCACCAACTCCGGGAGCCTGTCGAGGGCCGCGGCTGCGCGGTGCGGAAGCGGGCGTAAACGTCGCCAGCCGCTGCGACGCCCGACCCGCAACGGGCCGGAACTCGCAAATAGGCAATAGACCTGTGCCAGCCCGCGGAGCATCGCGTAGCCGCCGGCGCGCGCCGAGCCCGCGGAGCGCCGCGCACCCGCCGGCCCGTGCCGAGCTCACAGAGCATCGAGCACCCGCCGGCCCGTGGCGCAGCAACGTAGCGGTTAGCGGGTCGGCGGCAACCGCAGCGTGCTGTCGCGCAGGATGACCTCTCCCGGAACCGGGACGACTCTCGGCCGGTCGGCGCTGGCCTCGGCGAGGACCAAGCGTGCCGCCATCTCCCCCATCCGGGCCAGCGGCAAGCGCACTGTTGTCAGTGGCGGATAGACGTCGCGCAGAGTCGGGAGGTCGTCGAAGCCTGCCAGGCCGATGTCGCGTGGAACCGAGATCCCCTCGGCCCGCAGCCGCGCGAGCGCGCCGACAGCCATCACGTCAGTAGCGGCGAAGACACAGTCCGGGCGGGGCCCGCCCATCGCCAGAACCGTGCTCATTGCCTCGTAACCGCCGTCCCGGCTGAACGATCCGTGCACGATGTACCGCGGATCGACGCTGACCGACCACGCCGCGAGACCAGCAAGGAACCCGGTTAGCCGGTCCCGCGCGGTCAGCAGGCCACGCGGCCCAGCCAGCACGGCGAACCTGCGGTGGCCCTGGACCACCAGTGCTTTGCCCAGCGACTCGGCCCCGGCGGCGTTCTCCGGCAGGATTGAGTCGACGCCAAGAAGGTCCTGTCCTATGCACACGGCGCGGCCGCCTGAGCTGCTGAAGGCATGGATCTCGTGGCGCAAATCCGCTAGCTTCGCCTGGTCGTCGGTCCTGCTGCCGATCAGGATCACCGCACGCGCGCGCTGCGAGCGCATCAGCGCTACGTACTCCCGCTCGCCAGCCTCGCCCGCGGCCGTGCTCGAGAGGCAGACCAGCAGACGCTGCCGGTCCGCGACGTCGATCAAGCCAGCTGCGATCGAGGAGAAGTACGGGTCGGAGATGTCGTGGACGACGACGCCGACCATGTTGCTCTGGCCGGTTGCCACCGCGCGGGCTTGCAGGTTCGCGGTGTAGCCGAGTTCGGCGACGGCCTGATTGACCCGGTGGACCAGTTGCCTGCCCACCCGCCGCGGCCCGTTGCTGAGGACTCGCGACGCAGTCGTCAGCGACACTCCGGCGCGGTCGGCGACGTCTTGCAGCGTTACCCGTGAGATGTCTGCGTCCTGGCGACGTTTGCCGTCCCGGGCTCGGCGGGCTGGCTGCCCGGAGCTGGCCTTGGTCTTGGCATCGGCCTTGGTCACGTCATGAGCTACCGGGCCAGCGCTCTGGCCGGCGCGGTTAGGACCTGGTGATTTCGCATCAGTCACGTTCGTCTCCTGACCGGCCAGGAGATCTTGACCGGCTTCGCGCACCAGCTTAGTGTGGGAAAGGGCTTTCCCAAATCGGACATGCTGCTTCGCTGCGCGCCGAAGGGCGATATATGACACGCAAGATCATCAACGTTGCGCTGAACGGGGTCACCGGCCGGATGGGTTACCGTCAGCATCTGGTCCGCTCCCTGCTCAGTATCCGGGAGCAGGGCGGCGCGCTGCTCGCTGACGGCACTGTCGTTTACCCGGAACCGATCCTGGTCGGGCGCAGCGAAGAGCGACTGCGCGCGATAGCCGAGCGGCATGGCCTGGATCGCTGGTCGACGAACCTTGACGAAGTGCTCAGCGACCCGGACGTCGACGTGTACTTCGACACTCAAGTCACCAGCGCCCGCGAGCCAAGCCTGGCCAGGGCGATCGCGGCGGGCAAGCACGTGTATACCGAGAAGCCCGTCGCTGGGTCGCTAGACGGCGCCCTCCGGTTGGCCGGCGCTGCCCGCGAAGCTGGCGTCACGAATGGCGTGGTGCAGGACAAGCTCTTCCTGCCCGGCATGATCAAGCTACGGAGGCTGATCAAAGCTGGCTTCTTCGGACGGATACTGTCGGCCCGGCTCGAGTTCGGCTACTGGGTTTTCGAGGGCGACCTGATCGCCTCGCAGCGCCCGTCGTGGAACTACCGCAAGGATGACGGCGGCGGGATCGTGCTCGACATGTTCCCGCACTGGCAGTACCTGCTTGAGGACCTCCTCGGCCCGATCACGGCGCTGTACGCCAGGAACGCTACGCACGTGCCGCGACGGTGGGACGAGTCGGGAACGCCCTATGACGTCACCGCGGATGACGCCGCGTACGCGTTGCTTGAGTTCGACAACGGCACGTTCGCATCGGTCAACTCCTCCTGGGCGGTGCGGGTCAATCGCCGGGAACTGGTCGAGCTCCAGGTTGACGGCACGCACGGCAGCGCGGTCGCCGGGCTGCGCAACTGCGCCGTCCAGCACCGCGTCTCGACACCAATGCCGGTCTGGAACCCCGACCTGCCCGATCCGATCGACTACCTGGCGCAGTGGACTGACGTCCCGGACAACGAGGTCTTCGACAACGGCTTCAAGTCACAGTGGGAGCTGTTCCTGGCGGCAGTAGCGGAGGGCAAGCCGTTCCGCTGGGATCTGACCGAGGGTGCCAAAGGCGTCCAGTTGGCCGAGCTAGCGTTGCAGTCCTCGGCCGAGGGCCGCCGAGTGCTCGTTCCCCCGCTGGTGAGCTGAGATGGCCGCGCAGATCACGCTGCCAGGCCGTCCGGGACCACTAAAGGTCCCCGATTCCGGCTGGGAGCCTTCCTATCGGCCACCGGTGACGCGGAGCGTCTACGCTGCCGCGCACGTGGCCGCTTTCCCGGACGGCACCATCGACTGGGAATCGACGATGCGGTTCCGCGAACATCTCTGGGCTCACGGATTCGGCCTCGCGGAGGCAATGGACACAGCGCAGCGCGGCATGGGACTCAGCTTCGGGCAGGCGTGCGAGCTCATTAGCCGCTCGGCCGCGCGTGCGTCGGAACTCGGCACGGTGATCGCCAGCGGAGCTGGTACTGACCAGCTGCCCGCTGGCCAGTACCAGCTGGCCACGATCGTGCGAGCTTATGCGGACCAGATCGACATGGTGCAGGCATCCGGCTCCGAGGTCATCCTGATGGCCAGCCGTGCTCTGGCCGCCAGCGCGCGTTCCGCCGGTGACTACCTCGAGGTTTACGAGCAGCTGCTGAAGCTCGCAGAGCGGCCGGTGCTGCTGCACTGGCTCGGCGACGCGTTCGATCCGGCTCTGCGGGGATACTGGGGAAACGAGCAGTTCGGCGCCGCTGCCGACACGGTCATCGAGCTCATCGAACGAGGCGAAGGTCAGGTTCGCGGCATCAAGCTCTCTGTGCTCGACGCCGCAAGCGAGATATCGCTGCGGCGCCGGCTGCCGCGCGGCGTCCGTCTGTATACCGGGGACGATTTCAACTACGCGGAGCTGATCAAGGGCGATGCCGGCGGGCACAGCGACGCGCTGCTTGGTGCCTTCGCTGCCGTCACTGCGCCAGCCGCTGCGGCTCTGCACGCACTTGACGCAGGGGACCTCGCTGGCTTCGACAGCGCCATGAACCCGACCGTGGCCCTCAGCCGGCTCATCTTCGAGGAGCCGACCTACGACTACAAGGTTGGCGTGGCGTTCCTGGCCTGGCTGAACGGCCTGCAACCGCACTTCGCGATGCTGGACGGGCTGCAGGAGCGCCGGCCGGCAGGGCATCTGATCCGGATCTTCGAGCTGGCCGCCGAATGCCGGGCGCTGCTGTATCCCGAGCTCGCGGTCGACAGGATGCGGCGGTATCTGGCCGAGGCGGGCGCGACACTTTGATCGGCGTCGGGCGGCTCTCACTCAACCAGGCCACGGTGCGTGGCCTGACCGCTGGTGAGGCAGTCGAGTTGTGCGTCCGGCATCGGATTCCGGGAATCGGCCTATGGCGTGACGCTGTGGCCGAATTTGGCCTGGCGAAGACTGCGGCCACCGTCCGCGCAGCCGGATTGCACGTCTCCAGCCTCTGCCGGGGCGGCTTTTTTACGCATGCGGATCCGCAGGCGCGGGCGGCCGCTGCGGCCGACAACCGGGCGGCCGTAGTCGAAGCCGCGGAGCTTGGGGCTGATGCGCTTGTCCTGGTCTCGGGCGGGCTGGTTCCGGGTAGCCGCGATCTCGGCCTTGCCCGGAGGATGATCGCCGACGGAATCGCTGATCTCGTGCCGTTCGCGCAAGCGGCCGGCGTCCGGCTGGGCATCGAGCCGCTGCACCCCATGTTCTGCGCGGACCGGTGCGTCATCTCCCGGCTGGGCGAAGCCGTCGACCTTTCGCTACAGTTCCCGGCCGATGCGGTCGGGGTAGTAATCGACACCTATCACGTCTGGTGGGACTCCCAGCTTGCCGCTGATGTCGAGCGCGCCGCCGGCCGGATCGTCAGCTACCAGCTCTGCGACTGGACGCTGCCGCTCCCAGCGGACACGCTGCTTGGGCGCGGCCACCTGGGGGACGGCTTCATCGACTTCCGGTCCATCACAGCCCAGGTCCTGGCCGCTGGCTACACCGGATATGCCGAGGTGGAGATCTTTAACCAGGAGATCTGGGACGCCCCGGCAGACCAGACCGCGGCGACCGTCCGGAGTCGCTTCGCTGATTTGCTCAGCTGAGGCCAGCAAAGGAACTGCTTGCGTCGGCGTGGTCCGCTGTCGGAGCCTCCACCTAGCCTGCTGCCATGCGGGTTGCGCGATCTGGCTGGGACAGCGATGGCTGACGCTGACGACCTGTACCACCGGCAACAGGGCGCTCGACAAGGAGAGATCGTGGCAACTTTCACCCCGTCCCACGACCTGCAGGGAGCGAAGTTCGTCGACGCGGACCTGCGTGGCGCTCGGTTCGTCGAGGCTGACCTGTCCGGTGTCGTGATGCGCGGAGTCAAGGTGGAGGGGACGGACATCGACGCACCGTGGCTCTTCGACGGCGAAAGCTTCCTGCGCGTCAACGGCGTCGACGTGATCCCGTTCGTCGAGGCCGAGCTCAACCGCCGCTTTCCCGGCCGAGCCGACCGGCGCGCCGGAGATCCGGATGGGCTGCGCGCGGCCTGGGCTGCGCTGGAGCGCACGTGGTCGGCCACGCTCGAGCGCGTCGCGGCGATGCCAGCTGGCACGGTCGACGTTTCGGCGGGCGGGGAGTGGTCGTTCGCCCAGACGCTAAGGCACCTGGTCCTGGCCACGGACATGTGGCTGGGCCGCGCAATCCTCAAGATCGAGCAGCCATTCCACCCCATCGGTCTGGTGTGCGCAGGCACCGAGGCAGACGGCTTCGACATGTCGATCTTCGCGATGGCCGCACCGTCGTACCCCCAGGTGCTCGGGGCTCGGGCGGACCGCGTCGCGATGATGCGCGAGTTCCTCGCCAGCGTCTCATCAGGGGAACTGGCCGCAACGCGTAAGAATCCGCACGATCCCCAACATCAGGAGACCACCCTCTCTTGCCTGCACGTGATCCTCGAGGAGGAGTGGGAGCACCACCGCTACGCCGTACGCGACCTCGATGCCATCGAGGCGAGGTACGACGTCTGAGCCGGCGACCCCAGTAACTGACCCGCCCGTCCGCGACAGGGCGCCGTCTGTCGGACCCGGCTTCTAGCATGGTTCCGTGGCATACGGCGCGATCCCGGAGTGACTCCGATGGCTGACGACGATGACGTGCGACGGCTGGCTTTGGCGCTGCCCGGAGTTGAGCAGATCGAGTGCGACGGCTTCGATTTTCGGGTAGGCGGCCAGGGATTCGTGTGGTCCTATCCGGAGCGGACGCCGGGAAAGCCCAGGGTCATCCGGACCGACATCGCGGTGCTGTTCGTCGGTGACGAGGCAGAAAAGCAAGCGTTGCTGCTAGGTGAGCCGGAGGCGTTCTTCACCACGCCGTCCTATGACGGCTGGCCACTGGTGATGCTGCGGCTGGCGCAGGTGGATACCGGCCGGCTGGCAGAACTGGTAACCGATGCGTGGCGGATGCGCGCCCCGGCTGCCATCGGCAGCGAGCTGGGCTCACTCGACCTTCCCGAAGATCATTGACCGGCTGCTGGACGAGTCACGTGCACAAGGCGATCACCTGTGCCCATAATGGCGGGTCACAGGCCATACCTCCTCATTTTGCAGTGGGGCAGGTTGCAGACATGTGGACCGCCCAGGGCGTTGACCCAGCTCTCGAGCTCGCGGACGAGCTGGCGGACGTACACCTCGAAGGCCCCGGTGTCGTCGGGTGCTGGGATGGTGGAGTCGCTCACCGGCTCACTCGCCGCACTGTTCCAGCCGGTAAGCCAGAGAACAGAACGCGGAGCGCGTGCCGGGTGGCTTGTCACAAGTTTCCAGGCGACATGTGGGTTCCAGCTCGTGAAACATAGGTTCCTACTCCTCGTCCGCAGTTCCGTACTTGCTACCGGCCCGCGAAAACCCGGACGGACTGGGCTATACTATCGCTCTCTGCATAGGTTGCCGTTCGACGTGCTCCTGACCGACGGTTCGATGACCTGTTCGACTTCGTCGGCCCGCCACCGGACACCGGCCTGGACGAGCGCAGCACACAGGCCACCGCAGCGCCTGAGAGAATCGTCGCTGCGACCGACGTCGCCGCCGAGGCGGGCTCCGCTGCGACGACCGCTGCGCGGAGTGGACGCGGGGCAAGCTCCGGGTCATCCGGACCGACATCGCGGTGCTGTTCATCGGTGACGAGGCAGAAAAGCAAGCGTTGCTGCTCGGTGAGCCGGAGGCATTCTTCACCACGCCGTCCTATGACGGCTGGCCACTGGTGATGCTCCGGCTGGCGCAGGTGGATACCGGCCGGCTGGCGGAACTGGTAACCGATGCGTGGCGGATGCGCGCCCTGGCTGCCATCGCCAGCGAGGTGGGCTCACTCGACCTTCCTGAAGGTCATTGACCGTCCCGCCGCCTGACGGGTGCCTGGATACTGGTGCGATAGGCCCAGCAGATCGGCACTCACAAGCCGAGTGGTCTCAGCCGTTGACCCACTGGAAGTCGTCCGTGGTGCTCCGGGCCGGAGCCAGCCAGCACAGGTAGGGGTCCGCGAGAGCCAGGACCTGGTCGTGGTGACGACCGGGGCGGAGCAAGCTGGCTCCGATCGCGTGAAGAGAATCGCGCCGGGCGAGGGGCCCGCGAGCGCCGTGTATTTGGCCAGGTCACTCCGGCAAACGGCAGGGCCGGGCGACGCTGCTCGCCAGGGGTTGCGAGCAGCAGATCAAGGAGATCGTTGCTGCTCGCCACCCCTTCGCTGAGCGTCTCGTAAACGAGGGAACGACCACGGCACTGAGTCGCGGCGAAGAGCAGGAACAGATGACGAAGGTGATCGGCCTCAAAAGGCGCGTTCCCTCGGTTCTCGTGGTCCTTCGGTCACGCCCTGAACCTACCGGCCTTGACATGTGCAGCGGCGGAGCGAGCCTGCGGCGTTAGCGCGCCCCGGCCAGCAGACCCAGGTCATGGGCGATGCGCGTGCCGAGGTCGGAGTCGACCTTGCTCCAGTACTCCCTCACCGCGCGCTCCTGGATGCGGCGTTCCACTCCCTGGCTTAGATGCCAGACGATGTTGCCGACCAGATGATCCCGATCGGTTTGCGACATGACCTCGCGGTACAGCGTGCCGGGCTGGATGAAGTCATTGTCGTCCTTGTGCGCCAGGTATGCCGTGCGCGCAATCTCGGCGCCCTCGACGAACCAGCTTGGGTCGTCGTATCGGCTCGGATCAGCGCGCGGCCCGCCGTAGCTGTTGGGCGCGTAGACGGGCTGGCCGTCGTCGTAGCTGAAGGTCATCGGGCCGTCCTTCGTATAGCTGTGCACCTCGCTGATCGGCCGGTTCACCGGCAGCTGCATGTAGTTCGGACCGTTGCGGTACCGGGCCGAGTCGCCGTAGGCGAACATCCGTCCCAGTACCATGCGGTCCGGGCTGGGCCCGATGCCCGGAACCATGTTCGATACCTCGAACGAGACCTGCGTGACCTCGGCGAAGAAATTCTTCGGATTGCGGTCGAGAACCATCCGGCCTACCGTGATCGGCGGGTAGTCCTTTTGCGACCAGACCTTAGTTATGTCGAAGGGGTTGAATCGGTACTTCGCCGCGTCCTCGAACGGCATGATCTGCATGTCGAGGCGCCAGGACGGATAGTCCTTACGGACGATCGAATCCCATAGGTCACGCCGGTGCATGTCGAGGTCTTCGCTGCGCTTGGCCCTGGACTCGGCGTCGGTCATGTTCTGGATGCCCTGCTCGGTCTTGAAGTGGTACTTGACCCAGAACTTCTGACCTTTTGCGTTCTCCCACAGGTAGGTACTGCTGGCATAGCCGTGCATATGCCGCCAGGTGAGCGGGGTACCGCGGTCGCTCATCAGCACTGTCACCTGGTGGGCTGACTCCGGGGAGAGAGTCCAGAAGTCCCACTGCATGTTGTTGCTACGCATGCCAGTGTCGGGCAGGCGCTCCTGCGAGTGAATGAAGTCAGGGAACTTCATCGGGTCGCGCACGAAAAAGACCGGCGTGTTGTTGCCGACGATGTCGTAGTTACCTTGTTCGGTGTAGAGCTTGACGGCGAAGCCGCGGACGTCACGGTCTGTGTCCGGGGCGCCTTCCTCGGCGGCCACGATCGAGACGCGCAAGAACAGCGGCGTGCGCTTGCCCACCTGGCTGAGGAAGGCCGCCTTGGTCCACTGGCTGCAGTCTGCGGTCACCTCGAAGTACCCGTAGGCGCCGCCGCCTTTGACGTGGTATACCCGATCAGGAACGCGCTCCCGGACGAAATGCGCCAGCTTCTCGTTCAGGAAGTAATCCTGCACCAGTACCGGGCCGGCAGGTCCGGCAGTGAGCGAGTATTCGTCGCTCGGCAGCGGGATGCCGGCGTCCGTTGTCGTGTTCGGTCGCTCGTCACTCATTCTTGCCCCCACTCTTCCTGCAAGTTCTGGGTTGCACTCGCTCAGACTCGTGGCCAGCCGGTCGCGCTGAGTTCTCCTCGCGCAGCGCGCTGACCTGCCGTCGGGTGACGGCCGCTCGCGGAGCTATCGTCACCGGCGGGCTAACCCAACCGAACTCAGTTGCGCTGAAGTGACATCTAGCTGCGTATACTCATCAGGCCACGTGGCGCGTCGCGCGCGTCCACCATCGCCTGCCGAGCCTCCATGTGGAGGTACCCGGCCGCTGGATCGTCACACCATCCACTGACGGGGAGCAGCACTGCCAGAGATCGGCCAGCCGAGCCGGCGGACCGGAGTTGAGCAGGGAACGCGGACAGCGGTCTCAGGCGGCGATATTCTGCGGCGGTCATCCCCGCACCTCCGGGCGGGCGGCGGGCAGGACACATCTAGCTGCCGTTAGCGCCTAAAACGCGTGTTCAAGTGCCCGCGACGGGATTCGAACCCGTACTCGCTGGTGTTTAAAGCCGGTGCCTCTGCCATTTGGACCACGCGGGCGTCAGAGTACTGCGCGCATCCGCCTGCGTAATGTCGGCGCTGCAGGGGCCGACCGGGCACAACTCCGCCGGGCCTGATTGCGATTGGCTTTCCCCAATCTCATGCACGGAAGCTACATCGAAGCGGGCCATTCTGCGTCCCGATTTCTCAATCTCGATCGGCTCGGCTTCGGCGGATCAGTTCCCCGCGGGCCACTGTTGCATTGGCGCCTGAGCCTGGCACCCGGCGCGGCACCTCGTGAATGCTCGATTTGAGCTTGCGCCCGGCTGCCGCGATCAGGTGTTGTGTTTTGTCGCCTCCGCAGGCTGACGGGGAGCCGCGTGTCCCGCCGCTGCGCCGGCCTGCTGGTAGTCGAGGACCAGCCGCGGCAGCTGCTTACCCTGGGCGCGGGCCAGAGCTCCGGCCGGCAGGCAGTCCGGATCACCGACCTCGCCGAGAATGAAGCAGCTGTGGCTAAGGGCAACAGCTCCGGCGACGACAAGCGCCAGGCTCGCCGCCTCGCCCGCCATCTCCCACGGGCCGCCCCGGAAGTGCTCACCGAACAAGAAGACGCCCAGCAGGATTGCTGCTAGCGGGTCAAGAATCGTAAACCCGGGCTGGGATGCGGCAAGCGGGCCAGCCGCCAGCGCGTGCGATGCGAGCAGCATCGCCGCCGCGCCGGCTACCAACAGGAGGTAGGGCGACCAGGTCGAGAACACTGCTGCGGGTCCGGCACCGAGATGCGAGCTCAGCTCCTTGATAACCGCTGCGACGAAACCCCATGCGATTCCGGTTGCGGCGCCAAGAACCGCGGCCCGGCGAGATGACGACGCGGCAGTACGGCTACCTCGCCGGAAGGACGTGCTTACCGCGACTACGACAATGCCGAGCGTGACCAGGCCGGCCAGCATCCATGCCGAGCCCGGGGCCTGCGGCCGCCCGCCAGACGGCGATGCCAACGCGAGAAACGCCGCCACCCCAGCCGACATGGCGGCGGCAGCCAGCCAGTCGCGACGCCTGATCCGCAGCCGCCGTCGGCCGGCGAATGCCATGTACCCGAAGACCAGGAGCAACTCCAGCGACATGATGGGCTGGACCAGCGCCAGCGCGCCGAAGCGCAGCGCCGTCAGCTGAAACCCGAATCCGAGGATCATGCTCGCAATCCCCAGAAGCCAGATCGGGCTGCGGGCCAAGCGGATGATCAGCCCAACATCGAATCCGCGGGTAGTCCGGACGTTCCTGGCGCCGTGACGCTGGGCAATCGAAGCCGTGGCGGTACAGATGCTCGCTGCCACAGCTAGCAAGATCGCCTTCTCCATCGGCCCCCCTTGCGTCCGGAGGATCAACTCACCTCAGTACGGGAGCCGCGTTACCCGCCAACGGGTCCTCCGCCAGACGCCTACCGTGCCAGGTAGACGCCGAGAAGGAGCCGCTCCTCGAAAGCGACAGGCAGGCCGCACCCATGGCCGCGGGCACGAACTGCCGTGTCTAATCCTGAACAACAGCTCAGAGGACCCTCTGATTCCCCTCCTTTCTTGCTCGCCATGCCGCTTCGGGTCATAAGCCTGTATTGCCAGGTTTCGTCCCAATGCCCGGTATATCTGCTCGGTAGTGCGGCGTGTTCAGGCTGTCACCGATGCGCGACAGCCTCGACTGGCGCCCCGTCGATGTGGATCAGGCCCACATCAACTACCCGCTGCGGGTCCCGGAAGTACAGGTAGACCAGGTAGATCACGCCGATGCCGATCCATACCGCGGCCGCCGGGCCCATGTAGGAAAGCGGCGCCGGCAACGGGCTGATCCAGCTGACCCCGGCGATCTTGATGCCTGCGCCGGCGCACCACGCGGGGACAAATGCCGCGATGCCGAGCACCGGGACCACCAAATGCGACACGACGTTGAAGCGATGCTGCCGGCTGCGGGCAAAGAAGCCGATGCACGCAGCATTCATCACGATGTAAACGCCGACGATAAGGATCACCAGCGCGGTACCTACCATGGAGAACGCCACAGTCGGGCCGTAATGAAGGCCAAGACCGAGCATCGCCGCCAGCGAGATTGCGGTGCCGAGCAGGATCGCGTTGACAGGAGACCGATGCTTAGCGCTAACCACGCCGAACAGCGACGGAAAGGCCTTGATACGGCCCATTGCGAACGAGGTTCTGCTGGACACGTTCACGCCTGCGTTCGAGTTCGCCAGCGTGGAGTTGACGATCGCGAGGAAGACCAGGATCCAGAACAGGCCGTAGAAAGACCGGGCCAGGCCCACCCACGAGGCGCTTCCAGTGCCAGTGGTAAAGCTGGCGAACCCCTTGGGCCCGAAGGCGACATCAGCCGCGTACGTAGTGAACACGTACAACGCGCCGATCAGCAGCGTGGCGAGCAGCACTGCCAACTGGACGGTCCGGCCCGGGTTGCGAGCTTCCTCAGCCAGTGGTGCGGCACCTTCGAAGCCGCCGAAGGCCAGGACGACGAAGACCGAACCAGCGACAACGCCGGACAGTCCGTGGAAGCCGGGCGGCGTGTACTTGGTGGTGAACACGGACAGCGTGTTGTGGCCGCCAGCGTGAATCACCAGAAGCACGCCCATTATCAGGAAGATGGCGATCTCGAAGACCCCGAGGATCGTGCCGAATCTGGCCGACGTCCGCACGCCGAAGTACCCGGCCGCGAAGATGATCGCCAATCCTAGTAGGGCCCAGGGCCACCACAGGTTCACTGGATAGCCCGAGATCTCTGAATGCAACGTGCCGGCCGTAGTGAAGCCGAGCTGCAACAGCACCAGGGGCGGAATCAACCAGCCCACCATCGCGTAAGCCCAGGCGGCGAGGAAGCCGAGCGCGGGATGGAGCCCCCTGGCCGCGTACGTCGCCATCGAGCCAGATGACGGCAGCTCGCGCGCAAGCTGGCCGATGCTCCACGCTGAGAAAAGGCAGGCGATCAGGGCGAGCACAACGGCGAGAGGAAGGGCACCGCCGGCGAACGCGACCCCCGCCGGAATGGACGCGGCGATCGCTGCGCCGGGTGCCATGTCGGTGATGCTCTGGAACAGGACCTCACGCAATCCGATTGAGTCGCGCCTGAGTCCGGCGTCGGCCATTATCACTCCAGGGGCAGAGGAGGGACATTTGCGCCGATCATGCCAGCCACAGCGGGTTCGGCAACAGATCGCCTGGTGCCAACTGAGCTAACGATTGCATTACTATGGGCAACCCGGGTTTGCCCGCAACGATCATGCGCAAGAGCGAAACGCCCATTTTTACGGCCAAGCGCGTCGGGCGCGCCCGTCGCTCAGGACGCCAAGACAGTCGTGGCGACTCCGGGAGGAAGCACCAGCAGCCGGTCGGTGAGGGCGCGGCGCGCGAACGCCTCCTGAACGGCTCCGATGTCCTGGGTCAGGTGCTTCCATCCGTCGACGTGCATGGGAATCACGACGGGTGATCCAAGGATCTCGGCGGCCTCGGCCGCCTGGTCGGCGCTGAGGGTCAGGTAGGCGTCCATCAGCGGGCTGCGGGCGCGTCCCGCGAACAGCACCGCGATGTCGATCGGGCCCGCGTGGTCGGCCACGTCTCGAACGACGGCGAGCGAGGCATTGTCACCGCTGATGTAGACCGCAGCAGGCCTTCGCCG
>DATMMA010000153.1:0-8386 GCA_035570295.1 Streptosporangiaceae bacterium | reverse complement strand
GGCCGGAAGTCGACAGTTTCCTTGTCGATGTCCCGCAGCATCTCCATGGCGAGCGGGCTGAGCCGGCACTCGGTGTAGCGCATGGCGGCGGGCGGGTCGTTGCCAGGTGAGCCGAAGTTGCCCTGTCCGTCGATCAGCGGCATCCGCATGGCCCAGTCCTGAGCCATGCGGACCAGGGTGTCGTAGATGGCCGAGTCACCGTGCGGGTGGTAGTTGCCCATCACGTCGCCGACAACGCGGGCGCACTTGTTGTAGCCACGGTCCGGCCGGTAGCCGCCGTCATACATCGCGTACAGGATCCGGATGTGGACCGGCTTCAGGCCATCTCTGACGTCCGGCAGCGCCCGGCCGACGATGACCGACATCGCGTAGTCGAGGAAGCTGCGCTGCATCTCGACCTGGATGTCAACGGGCTCGGTACGGCCCTGGCCCTCCGACGGCGCATCCGGTGTGGTCACGTCAGGCACTGAGTGCTTTCCTCCTACTCAAACTGCTGCGCTGGCTGACAGCGGCCAGCGCCGAAGTGCTCGTTCCTCTAGATGTCGAGGAACTTCACGTCCTTCGCATTGCGCTGGATGAACGAGCGGCGTGCCTCGACGTCCTCGCCCATCAGCACGCTGAACATCTCATCGGCCTGCGCTGCGTCGTCCACAGTGACCTGCTTCAGCAACCGCTTGGCCGGATCCATGGTGGTGTCCCAAAGCTCGGTAGCGTTCATCTCGCCGAGGCCCTTGTATCGCTGCACGCCGTCCCGCGCGCGGGGGTCCCTGCGCCCCTCGGCGATGCCAGCCTCGATCACGGTGTCGCGCTCCTTGTCGGAGTAGGCGTAACCGGGCGGAACGCGGCCGTCCCACTTGATCTTGTAGAGCGGCGGCTGCGCCAGGTATACGTGGCCAGCCTCGATCAAGGGCTTCATGAAGCGGAACAGCAGCGTCAGGAGCAATGTCGTGATGTGCTGACCGTCGACGTCGGCATCTGCCATCAGGATGATGTGGTTGTAGCGCAGCTTGGCGATGTCGAACTCGTCGTGGATCCCGGTACCGAGTGCCGTGATCATCGACTGAACTTCGTTGTTCTTCAGCACCCGGTCGATCCTGGCCTTCTCGACGTTCAGGATCTTGCCCCGGATCGGCAGGATCGCCTGGAATTTCGAGTCTCGACCGCCCTTGGCGGAGCCACCGGCCGAGTCTCCCTCGACGATGTAGATCTCGCAGATCGTCGGGTCGCCGGACTGGCAGTCCGCTAGCTTGCCGGGCAGCCCCGAACCGCCCATCGCGCTCTTGCGAGTGAGGTCCCTGGCCTGGCGGGCGGCGATCCTGGCCCTAGCCGCCTGCCTCGCCTTCTCGACGATGCCCTTGGCCTCGCCAGGGTTGCGCTCGAACCAGTCTTTGAGGTGGTCATTGCAGACCTTCTGCACGAAGGACCTGGCCACGGTGTTGCCCAGCTTCTGCTTGGTCTGGCCCTCGAACTGCGGCTCGGACAGCTTGACGTGGATGATCGCGGTGAGGCCTTCGCGGATGTCCTCGCCGAGCAGGTTCTCGTCCTTTTCCTTGATGAAGCCCTGGTCCCGGGCGTACTTATTGACGATCGTGGTCAGCGCGGACCGGAAGCCCTCCTCGTGCGTGCCGCCCTCCGCGGTGTTAATGGTGTTCGCGAAGGTGTGCACGGACTCGGAGTAGGACTGAGTCCACTGCATCGCGATCTCGGCTGACATGCCGTCGGTCTCGTCGCCAAACTCGATCACCGAGGCGTGCACTGGTTCCTTGGTGGCGTTCAGGTAGCGGACGAAGTCGGCCAGGCCCCCGTCGTAGCGGAAGTGGACAACGTGCGGCTCGCCATTGATGTGCTCAGGGCGCTCGTCGGTCAGCGTGATCGACAGGCTGCGGTTCAGGAAGGCCATCTCCTGCAGCCGTCGCGACAGCGTCTCGAACGACCACTCAGTCGTCTCAAAGATGTCGCCATCGGGCCAGAACGTAATGATTGTCCCGGTCTTGTCGGTCGATTCGCCCCGGAGCAGCGGCGCAGTCGGCACGCTGTACTCGTAGGACTGGCGCCAGACGTAGCCGTCCTTGGAAACCTCTACCTCTAGCCGCTTGGACAGCGCGTTGACCACCGAGACGCCGACACCATGCAGGCCGCCGGAGACCGCGTACGCCTGGCTGTCAAACTTCCCGCCGGCGTGCAGCGTGGTGAGCACGACTTCCAGCGCCGGGCGCTGCTCGACCGGGTGGATGTCGACCGGGATACCACGGCCGTTGTCGAAGCACCGGACACCGCCGTCAGGCAGCAGCGTGACTTCGATCGTGTCGGCGAAGCCTGCCAGCGCCTCATCCACGGCGTTGTCCACGACTTCTTGCACAAGGTGGTGCAAACCGCGCTCGCCGGTCGATCCGATGTACATTCCCGGCCGCTTACGGACGGCTTCCAGGCCCTCCAGGACAGTGATCGAACTAGCGTCGTAGGACAAAGCTGAAGCTCCTCTAGAACAGGCAAACACATAGCGCCGACGCATTAACCCCCACCAGGCGTCGGTCCCTAGTGCGCTTGTTCATTTTACCTGGGCAGAGCGCCCGCCTCAGCCGTACGTGTCACGCGGACCGCGGCCGCCGCGGACCCGCCACTCACCAGGCTGCCTGGTGCTCGTGACCGGCCCGATAACCCGTACCCGGAGCACTGTTCCGTCGCCCATCTCGGAGTTCAGCCGCTTGACGAGCTGGCCGGAGAGCAGCCGGAGCTGGGTAGCCCAGGCGGTCGAGTCCGCAGCGACGGTCAATTCGCCATCGGTGAGCTTCTCCGGCGTCGTATGCGCCGCCAGGTCGCCGCCGACGATCTGTGCCCACCGGCCAAAGACGGAGCCCGTCGCGGCCGCCAGTGTCCAGCCCTCGTCCTGCAGGAGGCCACCGATCGCCGCGCCCAGCGGCTCCGGGTCGGCACCGGTCGGATGGGCAGGAAACCCCGGCCTGGCAGTCGGGCGACGCGGGCGACCGGCACGGCGGCTGGTGGCCGCCCTCCCGGCTGAGCTGGCGCCCGTGCTGGTCCTGGCTCCCGAGCTCGGCTGAGGGTCAGCTGGACCCGGCGCAGGGCTCGAGTCGGCCAGGGGGTAGTTGCTAGCACCGGACCCGGCGCCGGCGGCGTAACCGGGGCTGGCCCTAGGGCCGGCGGCCCTCCTGGCGGCCGACCGCGCAGCGGCCAGGGCGGCCCTGGCCAGGCTGACTGGATCGGCGGGCGGATCGCCCGCGGTGCCGTGCTCAGGCACTGGTGACCTTTCCTTCCGCTACCCGGAACCTTGCGCCGGTCAACCCGGCTGGCGTGTCCTGGAGGACGGCGACCGTGACCAGCACTTGCTCTGCGTCAGCGACAAGCTCGGCTAGCCGCTCCCGGCGCCCGCTATCGAGTTCGGCGAAGACGTCATCGAGCATCAGGACCGGGTCCTCGCCGGTGGCGCGGAGCAGTTGGTAAGCGGCGAGCCGCAGGGCAAGCGCCATCGACCAGGACTCGCCGTGGCTGGCGTAGCCGCGAGCCGGCAGGCCGCCGATGCTGAGTTCCAGCTCGTCCCGGTGCGGGCCGACCAGGCAGACGGCCCGGTCCAGTTCTGCCCGCCGCCGCAGAGCTAGCGCTTCTCGCAGTATCCCGGCCAGCTTCTCGGTGTCCGGCCGTGGATCCGTCCGGGCAGCGTCCTGCCCGCCGTCCGCGCTGCCGAGGCGGTCCGCGTCGTCCGCGCCGCCGGTACTGTCCGCGCGGTCCGCGGGCTCTCGGGCCGCCGCCGGGGAGTGCCCGGCCGGTTGCCCGGACATCCGGTACTGCAGGCCGGTGTCGCGTTCAGTCCCGGACACGGCGCTGTAGCTACTGGCCACCACAGCCCTGAGCTCCTCGACCAGCCGCAGCCGGCCGGCTGTCAGCTGCGCCCCAGCGGTCACCAGGTGATCGTCCCAGACCTCGAGCGTGCCGCGCGGCACTGCGCCGCTCGCCCGGGCTGACTTGAGCAGCGCCGTCCGCTGCCGCAGTACTCGCTCATATTCCGACCGGACCGCCGCATACCGCGGCCGCAGCGCGACCAGCAGGTCATCCAGGTAACGCCGGCGCTGATCGGGGTCGCCCTTGACGACCGCGATGTCCTCCGGGGCGAACAGCACGCACCGGAGCAGGCCGAGTGCATCCCGCGGCCGCGCCGGCGCCTTGTTGAGCCGGATCCGGTTCGCCCGGCCAGGGTTTATCTCGATCTCCAGCAGGCTGTCGCGGCCCGCTGCCGAGATGACTCCGCGCAGGATGGCGCGGTCAGCGCCCTGCCGGATCAGCGGGGCGTCTGTCGCCACCCGGTGGCTGCCGAACGTGGCCAGGTAGCCCGCGGCCTCGACCAGATTCGTCTTGCCCTGGCCGTTCGAGCCCACGAACGTGGTGATGCCTGGCTCAAGTGCCAGGTCCGCCTCGGCATAACTGCGGAAATCGGTTAGCGACAGCCGGCGCAGGTGCACGAACGCCTCAGTTCGTCATGATCACGAAGACTTATGTACGCGGCAGCACACACAAGTCTCCCTGATCATGAAAACGTCGGGTCTCAGCCGCCGAGCCGGATCGGCATCAGCAGGTACCGGAACTCCGGGCTCCCGTCGGGGCCGGGCTTGCCAGTAAGCAGCGCGGGCTTTCCCGGCTCGGTGAATGAGATACGCACGGTGTCGGAGTCGATCACGGCCAGCCCGTCGAGCAGGTACTGCGGGTTGAAGGCGATCGACAGGTCATCGCCAGAGAAGTCGGCCTCGATGACTTCCTCAGCCTGCGCTTCGTCGCCGGTGCCGGCCTCGAGCACGAGCTGACCGGAACTGAACGACAGCCGGACCGGTGTATTGCGCTCAGCCACCAGGGCGACGCGCTTAACCGATTCCGACAGCAAGGCAATGGGTAGCTCGGCTGCCGAGTTGACCGTTTTCGGCAGGAGCGACTGATAGCGGGGGAACTCGCCGCTGAGCAGCCGGGTCGTGGTCCGCCGCCCTGCTCCTTCGAAACCGATCATGCCGTCACCCTGGCCAGTCTCGCCGCCGGGCAGTGCCAGCGCGATGGAGACCTCGGCACTGCCAGTCAGTGACCGCGCTGTGTCGGCGAGCGCCTTGGCGGGCACGAGCATCGCCGCGGTCAGGTCCGGCCGCGCTGGGTTCCAGCGCAGTTCCCGGACCGCAAGCCGGTACCGGTCGGTGGACACCAGCGTCAGCGTGTCGCCCTCAATCTCGATCCGGACGCCGGTGAGCGCAGGGAGCGTGTCATCCCGGCCTGCTGCCGTGGCGGACTGGCTGACTGCGGTGGCGAATGCGTCGCTTCCGATCGTGCCCGCGGCGGGGGGCATCTCCGGCAGCGCCGGGTACTCCTCCTCCGGCATGGTCAGCAAGGTGAACGTCGCACTGCCGCAGGTGAGAACGGCACGCCCGTCCTCGGCCGTGATGTGCACTGGTTTGGCCGGAAGGCTGCGGCTGATCTCGGCTAGCAGCCTGCCGGACACCAGCGCGCTGCCCGCCTCCTCGGTGCTGACAGGCACGCTGGCCTGTGCAGATACGTCATAGTCAAAGCTGGAAAGCACGAGTTCCTCGCCGGCCTGCATGCGGATGCCCGCCAGCACCGGGACTGTGGGCCGGGCGGGCAGGGCACGGGCCGTCCAGGCAACTGCCTCGGCGAGCACGTCGCGCTCAAGGACGATCTTCACCTGTCGCCCCTCCTTATCTGCTCGTGTATCTCATCACAGGCTCTGCCCGGAATCGCGCCGGAGTGACCGGGAGCGCGCAGCGGCGCCATTGCGCGCCGGGCGCGGGACGGACGGTTGCCTACTTTGATCTTTATCTGTCTGTCATTACAAGACTGGTAGTCGTCATAGGGACGGTGGATCCCGGGGATAACCACGATCTGTCCAGCTAGAGGGCGCTGCGGCCGTGCACACGGGCTGTGGCTGGCTGCGGTGGACCGGCCTGGATGGCTGTGGGCGGTCGGCGTGCCGCATGACTTAACCCCTGCGTTACCCTCCGGACGACTGGAGTTTTCCTCCGGATGTCCCAAGGCCATCCACAGCTTTGTCCACAGCCTGTGTGCGTACATTGTGTGCAGCGCGAATTTTGCGGAGGCGGCTGGACACGCCGGGTGGAGAGGCGCAGTCAGCGGGGTTGACCTGCGATCTATCGCACAGGCGACGCTCGCGATAACCGACGCCGGCCTGGCCCGTGTGCGGGTCCCCTGCATGCTGCTTCCTGCCACCATGCTCACCCGGACAGCGCTTGCTGCTTGATCCGGTTCGTGAGCTCGGTCACCTGGTTGTAGATCGCGCGGCGCTCGGCCATCAGCGAGCGGATTTTCCGCTCGGCGTGCATCACCGTGGTGTGGTCACGGCCGCCGAATTGCTGGCCGATCTTGGGCAGTGACATGTCGGTGAGCTCGCGGCACAGGTACATGGCGATCTGCCTGGCCGTCACGAGGACGCGCGATCGCGAGGTGCCGCACAAATCGTCGATCGATAGGCCGAAATAGGATGCCGTCTGGCCCATGATGGTGGCCGCGGTGATGTCGGGCCCGTGTGTCTCGACGATGAGGTCCTTGAGCACGAACTCGGCGAGCTGCAGATCGACCGACTGGCGGTTGAGGCTGGCGAACGCCGTGACGCGGATCAGCGCACCTTCGAGCTCCCGAATGTTGGTCGAGATCCGTGAGGCGATGTACTCCAGCGCCTCGGATGGCGCATTCAGGCGGTCCTGAACGGCCTTCTTGCGCAAGATCGCGATCCGGGTCTCCAGCTCTGGCGGCTGGACGTCGGTCTGCAGCCCCCACTCGAACCGGCTGCGGAGCCGGTCCTCCAGCGTGACGAGGCGTTTCGGTGCCCGGTCTGACGAGATCACGATCTGCTTGCTGGCATTGTGCAAGGTGTTAAAGGTGTGGAAGAACTCCTCCTGGGTTCCTTCCTTGTTCTCCAGGAACTGGATGTCATCCACCAGCAGCACGTCGACGTCCCGGTAGCGGCGCCGGAAGCCGTCCTGCTTACCGTCGCGGATCATGTTGATGAAGTCGTTGGTGAACTCTTCCGAGCTCACGTACCTGACCTTAAGTCCCTGGTAGAGATTCTGCGCGTAGTGCCCGATCGCATGGAGCAAGTGCGTCTTGCCCAGACCCGAGTCGCCGTAGACGAACAGCGGGTTGTACGCCTTGGCGGGTGCCTCAGCGACAGCGACGGCCGCCGCGTGCGCGAACCGGTTGCTGGAACCGATAACGAATGTCTCGAATGTGTACTTCGGGTTTAGCCTTGCCTGGCCGGGCGCGGGCGGCTGCCCCGCCGGGCGCGGCATTCCCTGGGTGCGATGCAGCGGCAGCGGCGGCTGTCCGGGCGGCAAGCTGCCGTTGCCCGGCGCGCCGTCATGCCGCGGCGCCAGGGTCGAATGGTCCAGCCCGTGACCGGCCCGGTCGTGGTCGGCGGGCCCATCGCCCGCCACCGGCCGGATCTGGGCCGGGAACGCGCTAAGCCCCCCTCGCGGCCCTCCGTCAGGCTGGTCAAGATCAAGCGGGCCTGAGATGCCGTTGCCGTAGTGGTTATCGGCCAGCAAGCCGCGGTCGAGGCCGGTGCCGGGGCCTGGGCCCGCCACGGCAGCTGCGTCGGGCCGGTCGTGATAACCGGGATCCGCCGCGTCGGCCTGGCCGAGCGGGGATAGCCCGGCGCTAGCCGAGCGTGTCTCTCCGGGCCGGATGCGGCCGGACGGCTGAGCACCAGGGCCGAGATCAGCGGTGGCAGCCGGGTCGACCGTGACGGCGAGCTGGATGCTGCGCGACAGTTCCCTGGATAGGGCGTTCGTGATAAGCGCGCGAAGCCGCGTTTCGAGCTGTTCTTTAACGAACTCGTTGGGCGCCGCGATCAGCGCGGTGTTCTCAACAAGCCCAAGTGGTCTGGTCAGCTGCAGCCAGGCGCGCTGGTGCGGCTCTATCTGCATGTCGGCCAGGTCGGCCAGCGAGCGGGCCCACACCTCCCCGAGGTCGTCATCGCTCATTGGCCGGTCACCCGAGCCCCCCACATGTGATCAACAGGTTTTTCCACAGCATGTGCACGTTGCAATACCAGCGGTCGAGGCAGCGTCTCTGGCTGCCGGCGGGGCCTGAGTGCGGCTGGTGGCGCGAAGCGCCGTCCGCGCGGCCTGCGCTATCCACAGCCTAGGGCTGTGGTCCACAGTCCGTTCGGGAAACCCGACAGTCGGCCAGGCAGAGCTGCCGTACGCGAGTTTGACCTGCCACCGGCCTGCGCGTAACTTGTACAGGTCCGGCTTACCCCGGTGCAGCTAAGTCGCGGCCTGATACAGGTAAGGCCGTTTCGTGGATGAGTTCACCGCCGACGGATGTTGACAGTGAGAGGTCGCTGCCAGCGCTGAAAGCTGCC
>DATMMA010000152.1:0-4413 GCA_035570295.1 Streptosporangiaceae bacterium | reverse complement strand
AGTTCTAAACTCCTGCCGCAAGATTATTCCTGACCCGCGAATAATTCCTGCCGCGAGCATTGAGACAATCCGTTTGTGGCGCTGATGGCAGGGGCGGCTTATGGATCCGATCAGGCGCGCGCCGCCTGTCGCGATCCAGCCGCCAGACTGGAGACCCGACCATGGTGAGTGACAGCGTGGCACTGCCCGGCCGACTGCCGGCCGGCGCACGGAGCACGGCCGCGGCGAAGCTAGCCCCGTTTCCGGACGCCCGGCGCTGGCTGCAGCTAGGCCTCGCCGCCATCTGGCTACTCGACGGCGTTCTGCAGTTCCAGTCGATGATGTTCACCAGAGCGTTCAGCCAGATGCTGGCCGGCACAGCGGCGGGCAACCCGGCCGTGATCGCCGACCCGATCAACTGGGCATCCCGGCTGATCACGGACCACCCAGTGGCTACGAACACGACGTTCGCCACGATCCAGGTGCTGCTCGGACTCGGCATTGCCAGCCGGCGCACCATCAAGGTCGCGCTGGCGGCCTCGATCGCCTGGTCGCTTGGCGTCTGGTGGTTTGGCGAGGGCCTCGGTGGCATCTTGAACGGCGGCGCAAGCCCGGTCAACGGGGCGCCAGGAGCGGTGATCCTTTATGCCCTGCTGGCCGTGCTGCTGTGGCCCGCGGACGCGAGCCGAGATGACGCCCGTCCGGCGCCGTTCGTCGCGGCCCGCCTGGTCGGGCCGGCCGCGGCCAGGGCGGTCTGGCTGGTCTTGTGGGGGAGCCTGGCCTACTTCGCGTTGACCACAGGCAACCGGACTGCGCAGGGCCTGCATGACATGGTCGCGGGCATGGCCAGCGGCGAGCCCGGCTGGCTAGCAGCGGTGAACCGGGGGGCGGCCGGCCTGCTAAACCACCAGGGACTGACGGCCTCGATCGTGCTCGCGGTGCTGCTGGCGGTGATCGCCGCCGGGGTCTTCCTGCCCCGCCCGCTTGCTCGCGCGGCTGTGATCCTCGCCGTCGTGCTGGCACTGGTCATCTGGGTCGCCGGGCAGGACCTAGGCACCATCCTCGGCGGTGGTGGGACCGATCCGAACTCCGGCCTGCTGCTGGCAGTGGTTGCAATTGCCTACTGGCCAGCCGCCGTCCGCCCTCGGACGCCTGAGGCACAAGGAGAGGCCGCATGATGATCCCCGCCTGGATCCTCGATATCTTCGCCGCGATCATGCTGGCGGTCGCTGCCCTGTCCGCTAGCCGCCTGGCAATCGGCCGGTTGCGGCCGGATACCGACATCGATGCCGCGCACACGCTGATGGGCGTAGCGATGGCTGGCTCCCTAGTGGGTAGCCTGCACACCCTGCCCAACGCGGTCTGGGTGGTCGTCTTCGCCGTCGTAACTGCGTGGTTTGCCTGGCGCGTCGCCGCGGAAGCACGCGCGCAGGGAGCCGCCGTCCTGGGCACCGGCCATCACCTGCCGCACCTGGTCCACAGTGGTGCGATGGTGTACATGTTCGCGGCCATGACGACTGCCGCTCATGGTTCCGGGCTGGGCATGGGTGGTGCGGCGGCCGGTTCCGCCAGTATGGGAACGCTGAAAGTGCCAACTCTCGGCTTCGTCTTCATCCTGTTCATGGCCGCATGGGCAGTGTGGGATCTCGATCAGATCGGAAGCGCGCACCTGCATCGCCGCGGCGTCGCGAGACTGCCGCAGGTGAAGGTCGCGCCCCGGCCCGCCGTCGCGCTCGCGGCCGCCGGCCCCGGGGCCGGGGCCGGGGCCGTCAGCGGATCAGGCCAGGCCCCTGCGCCGACTACTGCTGGCGCCTGGGGTGCCAGCCAGGCACCAGCCGGTTACCCGGGCAGCGAAGCTGCCGGACGGCTGCTCGACCCGCGCGTTGCGGTCGGATGCCGGATCGCGATGGGCATCAGCATGGCGTTCATGCTGGTCATCATGCTGTAGCCCTGGGATCTTATTAGCCCGCCGGGCTTACTGGCCGGGAGCTCCGGAGACCTGCCTGGTCCCCGGGGTCGTACTGCGGCTCTCCCGCACTCGCTCCGGCGCGGTCGATTGCTGCGAGGAGCATTCGCACCGCGCCGGGCATCTCAATCAGCGCCTCGCGCAGATCGTCAAGCTCCTGCTCACCGTGCGGGTTGGCCTCCGCGGCGACTTCGGCGGCGTCATAGTCCTCCATGCGATCACGCGCCGTCTGTACCTCGGATGACACGAGCAGTTCTTCTAGTACGTTGTCGGGCATGTCCGTTCCAATCGGAGCAGTCCTGTGACTTCGCGACCTTGTCGAAGCGATCACTGATTGCGCAGTGAGATCTCGTCGAACTCGGCAATGTTGTCGGCCTCGATGGCGCGCAGGCCGTGGCCTAGCCTTAGGCGAGCCTGCCGAAGCAGCTTGAGCGAATTCGTCGTCGGCCCCTCAGCAGCTGATCGCTCCAGATCTGCGCCGTGCTCCTCGATCAAATGTGTCTGCAGAGCTGCGGCGACTTCGTCGGCCGCCTTCAGCGCGCTGTAGATAGCGCGATCCCGCGCGGTGTCTTCAACCATGCCGCTACTCTCCCCGCTAGCGCGCAGCCAAACGTGGAGCTACCTGCGCAAAGCGCAAAAGTGGCGAATCAGCCAGGTCAGGCGCTGCCGCGTCCCTTGGCCTTCTTCCGGCTCGGATGCTCGATCACGGCATCCGGGCCGGGGAAGATCAGGGTGATGTGCTGGTCCTCGAATTGCACGAGGTAGGGCGGTTCCCCGCCCGCTCCGCGGACTTCGACGATCTCACCAGTCCGCTCTGGCTGACCCACGACGGCGCTATGTACGTGGATCACATCCCCGACGACTGCCTGCATGACGCGTGCCTCCTTGGCCAAGGTTCTCATTTGCCGCTCAGCGCGGTCGCCGTTCCGCCCGCGCCGCGGCGGACACGTGCTGGTTCTACCCAGGCTGGCCGCGAATCCATCCATCGTGCCCGCGGCGACAGCCCAGGGCGGTGACGGTCGTCCTCACAGCCCCGGCTCTGCGGTTATCCGCCCTGACTCGATCCCGGCAATCAGCGCGGCGTAGTCGCGTTCGTTCTGATCGGCGTAGGCGCTGGCGAACTGCGCGATCGCCGCATCGAACACGTCAGACCCGCCAAGGTAGGACGCGATGGCGATGCGGTCGCCTGAGCGGGCGTGCGCGCGGGCCAGTGTCCAGCCGCACAGCGCTCCGTACATCCGCATGCCAGTCGGCACCATCGCGTCGATGTCGAGTGCGAATTTCCAGTCCCGAAGCTGGCGTACGTAGTAGTCGCGGCTCTGCCCGTCCAGGCCAGGCACGCGCTGCCAGCCGAGGAAAATATCGCTGCTTGCCTGCATCAGCTGCTGGCCCGCGACGACTCGCTGTCCCTGGTTGGCGTACTTGCTGGCACCCACGAACCGGCTCAGCACCGACGGCTCGGCTTCCTTTACCTGAAGGAAGAGCGGATCGGAATCGTCCCGGCCGAGCAAAAGGACGATCCAGCACCGGGTCCCGACGCTGCCGACGCCAACCACCTTGCGGGCCATGTCGGCAAACTCGAACTGTTCGAGCAGGTACCTGCGGTCGCTTTGCAGCGTGCGCCGGTACCGGGCTATCAGGTCGGCCAGCTTTGACATCAGCGCCTTGCGGTCTGTTTCTCGTGGCACAAGCTCATCGGCCGGCACGATCAGCGGCGGGTCGGAGATTATTCGCGGCCGGCCGTCCACGATCCGGGTCAGCTTGGCCAGTTCCTGCATGCTGTCCCTGGTTCTAGCCTTGGCCAGGCCTTTATCCACCGCCGTGCGCTGCCTCTTCTTCATCTGCGTGTCGAACTGGGCACGCAGCTCGTCCATATCCGCGCGCGCGTACCAGACGGCCGTGTTCGGCTGGCCGGCGAAAGCCCGCATTGCCTGCCGGTAGCGGGCGACAGCTCCGATAACGATCTTGCGCCGGTCCTTGTCGGCGAATCCATGCCCGCGGGCCGCTACTTCCAGGCTTGCGGCCAGTCGCTTCACGTCCCACTCCCAGGGGCCGGGCAGCGTCTCGTCGAAGTCGTTGACGTCGAACATGAGCCGGCGCTCCGCCGACCCGAAGATGCCGAAGTTGGACAGGTGCGCGTCACCGCATGCTTGTACCGGCAGCCCGGACACTGGCGTCCCGGCCAGGTCACTAGCCATCACGAGCGCCGCGCCTCGGAAGAAGGCGAAGGGCGACACCGACATGCGACCGTACCTGACGGGTACCAGGTCTGGGAGGCGTGACGCCGCCTGCTCCTCTAGCAGGTCCAGCGGGTCGGGCCGGTCGGCGGGCGGATCGAAAGCAGCGTGGCTCTCCCTGGGTACCTGCGTGCGCGCGTCCTTGCCCCTGGCCTCCCGGTCAGCGGGCGGCAGGTGCGCCAGCCCGCTGTCGAGCTGATACCTGGGCAGCCGCCGGGCGGGCGCCGCAGT
>DATMMA010000151.1:0-10085 GCA_035570295.1 Streptosporangiaceae bacterium | reverse complement strand
GCTGCCTTGGCTGGATCGTCACCCGCCTGGCAGTGACTGTCAAGGCCTGCATTTACCTGTCCGTGATACAGAGCTGCTCCGGTCAGCAGACGCCGGCCGCCCTGGCGGCGCTCCGTGCGTCAGCACCGCTCCCTGTCGCAGCGAGAGACCGGGCGCCGAGCCTGCTAATCGGCGTGGATCCGGTGCCCGCCGCGAGGAAGCGAGCGCTTGAACTCGGGGCAGACCTCGTGTTCGCGCCTGACGAGATCCCCGAGGAATACGGCACGGACTTTGGTAACGACCCGGTGAGCCGCAGCGGCGACCGCCGGCCGGACGTAGTTCTCGAGGCGACCGGGGTGACGCCGGGCCTCGGAACGGCGGGCGCACTGGTCCGCCCGTTCGGCACGCTCTGCATCGTGGGCTACCACCACGCCGGTGACGCCATGATGGACATGCGCCTGTGGTACAAGGCGGTAACCATAGTCAACGGCTTCTGCCCGGACCGGACACGCCTGATGCGGGCCATGAGCGACGCGCTCGACCTCATTGCACGGCGCCGCTTCAGCTACGCCCCGCTGGTCACTCACCGGTTCGGCCTCGACCAGGTAGACCAGGCTTACGAACTGATGGACGCCAGGGCGGACGGCTTCGTGAAGGCGGTGCTGACGCCATAGCGCAGCGTCCTCTGGCTGCGGACTATTTAACTAATAGCCATTAGTGTTAGAATTCCCGCATGGACGGGAACCAGTCAGGCCTGACGGCTGTCAGCAGCCTGGAGGATCCGGTGCGGGCACGGCTCTACGACATCGTGTCAGCAAGCCCGGAGCCAACGGGGCGGGACGAAGCGGCCGCCGCAGCCGGGATAGGTCGGCCGCTCGCGGCGTATCACCTGGACAGGCTGGTGGAACTCGGGCTCCTCACTGCTACCTATCAACGCCCTGAGGGACGTTCCGGGCCGGGCGCGGGCCGTCCCTCGAAGCTCTACTCTCGATCCGGCCGCCAGTTCGCAGTTACCGTGCCCCCGCGCGAGTACGAACTGGCCGCGCGCCTGCTCGCGATCGGTGTGGAAGGTGACACCGCCGGCCACAGCCGGTCTGCTCTGCGAAGTGCAGCCCGGCAGTACGGCGTAAACCTAGCGAGCCAGAGCCGTCCCGGTGTGAGCGCAAGCCAGGCAATGCAAACGGCGCTCGCCGGGCACGGTTTCGAGCCCTGGCGTGATGAGGCAGGAACTATCCGGCTGCGCAACTGTCCGTTCCATCAGCTTGCCGCGCTCCACCCGGACCTGGTCTGCGGTATGAATCTGGCACTCATCGACGGGCTGATCGACGGTCTGGGTTCGCCCGCAATGCACGCAGCCCTGGAACCGGGCAACGGTCAATGCTGCGTGACAATCACCACCGAGAATCGGACCGGCGACACCACGACAGGATGGTCATGACAAAAGGGCAGGCAATCGAGCTGGCGGACTCGGCCGAACCATCTAGCACCCCCACACACGCCCGCCCGGACCTGCGACTGGCCAATGGCGAGCGGAAGATCGACATGGCAGCAGCCGAGCGCGCCGCGGGCGAGTTCCTGGCCGCGCTCGGAGTCGAGCTTGATGCTGAGGAACTGCGCGAGACGCCAGGCCGGATGGCACGCGCTTATGCCGAGCTCTTCGACTCACCGCCGTTCCGGCTCACGACGTTCCCCAACCACGAGGGCTACGACGAGCTCGTCGTGGCACGGGACATCCCGTTCCGCACCGTCTGCGAGCACCATCTGCTGCCGTTCGCCGGAGTCGCGCATGTCGGCTACCTGCCGGGCGAGCGCATCCTCGGGCTGTCGAAACTAGCCAGGCTGGTCGAGCATTACGCCGCCCGGCCACAGACTCAAGAGCGGCTGACCAAGCAGATCGCCGACAGCCTGGCCGACCGGTTGCAGCCGCGCGGGACCGGCGTGGTCCTCGAGGCTGAGCACACCTGCATGACGTTGCGCGGTGTCCGTGCCCGCGGCTCGACCACTATCACCTCGGCGCTGCTCGGCACGCTGCGGGCAGATGCAAGGTCTCGGGCTGAGTTCCTCGGCCTGGCCGGCGTGCAGTAGCCGGCCCGACTCACCGATCCGGAGGTAACGATGAGTGGCACGCCCTACCTGATCGTCGGCGCTAGCCTCGCCGGAGCAAAGGCCGCAGAAGCGCTCCGCGCCTCTGGCTTCGATGGCCCTGTCGTCCTTATCGGCGCGGAGAACGAAGTGCCATATGAGCGGCCGCCGCTGTCGAAGGGATATCTGCAGGGGAAGGCAGAGCGCGAAGCTATCTACGTTCACCCGAAAGAGTGGTACCAGCAGGCCGATGTCGACTTGCGCCTTGGCGCAACGGTCACGGCCATCGACCGGGCGGCACACAAGGTCGTGCTCGCGGACGGCAGCACCGTCGGCTACGGCAAGCTTCTGCTCACCACAGGCTCGTCACCGCGTCGGCTCCCGGTACCTGGTGCTGACCTCGATAATGTGCTCTACCTGCGCAGCGTCGGCGACAGCGACCGGATCAAGGCGGTGCTTCGCTCGGCGGCCAGCATCGCGGTAATCGGGGCCGGCTGGATCGGACTCGAGGTAGCCGCCGCGGCGCGAACTGCAGGCGTGGCTGTCACGGTGCTGGAGGCGGCTGAACTGCCTTTGCTGCGGGTGCTCGGCCGTGAAGTAGCCAGTGTCTTCGCCGCGTTGCACCTCGATTATGGCGTCGACCTGCGATGCGGTGTGCAGGTCGCCGAGATCACCGGTAAGGACGGCCACGTGACGGGCGTCCGCCTCGGTGATGACACCGTCGTGGCAGCCGATGCCGTCATCGTCGGTATCGGGATCACGCCCAATACCGAGCTGGCGACGGCTGCTGGTCTTAAGACCGGCAATGGCATAACGGTCGACGCTCAGCTGCGCTCCTCTGACCCTGACATCTACGCTGCGGGCGATGTCGCGAGTGCCTTCCATCCCGTGATCGGTAAGCACATCCGGGTCGAGCACTGGGCCAACGCGCTGAACCAGCCGCAGGCAGCGGCCAAGGCGATGGTGGGGCAGCCGGTCAGTTACGACCGGGTGCCGTATTTCTTCAGCGACCAGTATGACCTCGGCATGGAGTACTCCGGCTATGTCGAACCCGGCGGGTACGACGAGGTGGTGATCCGCGGCGACGTTCCCGGCCGCGAGTTCGTCGCGTTCTGGCTGGGCAACGGCGGGCGGGTGCTGGCCGGAATGAACGTGAACGTCTGGGACGTCACCGACGCAGTGCAAACGCTGGTGCGCTCGGGCCGTCCTGTCGACTCAGCAGCGCTGTCCGACCCAGAAACCTCCCTGGAGTCCGTCATCTCCACCGACCCCAACCAGGGGGCAGCCGCAAAGTAACTGCGGTCCCAACCCAGCAGCCGTGGGAGTCACCCTCAGCTCCAGCGAACGCGGATCTGCGACCGCCACTGGTCGAGAACGTCTGGCCGTCCGTCCGTGGTGATCTCGTCGGAGCGATTCCAGAGGCCGAGGTAGAGCTGCGCGGCGGCGCCCGAGAACACGGCGTCAGGCTCCGCGGTCTGGCCGACCGTCGTCACGATAGGGCCTTCGCTGATGCGTACAGTCCAGTCATGGTCGGTGTCCGTGGTCTGGACCAGGATCACGTACGGTTCGGTCGCGTGCAGCTTGCCCTTCCCGCGCGTGATGAAGCCAGTCAGCAGCTCGTCAATCCCGTCAGCGGCCAGCAGCGGATCAAGGTCGGCCTCAGCTGCGGTCGGCCAGCGGCCGCGCGCAGCTGACATCGCGTCGACGCTGTGGATCGTCGTCTCATGGCACTGCCGGCGCGCCCAGAACCGGCGAGGAGGCGGAGCGTCCCTGAGGAACACCGTCGCCTTCGCGTCCTCGTTGGTCGTCTGCACTGTCTCGATCAGCGCGGTTAAGCCCTCGGCGTACCACGCGAGCAGGTCTGCGGCCGCACGGCCCTGCGCCGTCGACGCGGATGTGGAGTGCTCGGCATCGCCCCGCAGGTTCGCCGCCGCCCATCGGTGCACCATGCCCTGGTGGATCACCAGCTGGGTGATGTCCCAGGCTGGGCAGGTCGGGACCTTCGCTTCCAGCCCGACCGCCGCGGCGGCGTCGTGCAGCGCCGCGCCGCTGCGGGTGAGTCCCGCGAGGTGGTCATCGAGGCTGAGCTGTGTTGGCATAGCCGCATGCTAGGCGGAGCGACCGACAGTCTTAGTCGTGTCGTGTCTACGGCTTGCGAAGGAGGCCGTAGTAACCGGTGAGGTCGGCTCCGCCGCTGCCGAGCTGGCCCGGCTCGAACCATCGGCTCATCGGGACCACACCGGGGCCGACCGGATCCAGGCCGGCGACAAGCCTGTCAATCTGCTCTCGGCTGCGTGGCGTGAGCTGAGCCGGCGACCGCTCGTTGTAAATCTGGAAGCCCTCTTCTGTAGCCGAAGGACGAATGTCGCTGGCGGCGTGCGCGATAACCAGGTAACTGCCAGCGGGCACCGCGTCCATCAGCGAGGCGACGATCGCGTATGGGTCGTCCTCCTCACTGATGAAGTGCAGTACGGCGAGCAGCAGGACGGCGACTGGCCGACTGAAGTCGAGCGTGCGCGCGGCCTGCGCGAGGATCGTCGCCGTGTCACGCAGGTCGGCCTGGATGAAGTCGGTCTTGCCTTCGGGAGTGCTCGTCAGCAGCGCCCTGGCATGCGCAAGGACGATGGGATCGTTATCGACATACAGGACCCGAGAATCTGGCGCCACTCGCTGCGCGACTTCATGCGTGTTGTCGGCAGTGGGCAGTCCGGTGCCGATGTCCAGGAACTGCCTGACGCCATGGGCTGCGACCAACTGCTGCACGACGTCGACCAGGAACCGCCGCGTGTGCCGGGCAATGCCGGGCAGCACCGGGAACGCCGCTATGACCGCCTCGGCTGCCGCGCGGTCCGCCGCGTAGTTGTCCTTGCCGCCTATCCAGTAGTTCCACATGCGAGCTGAATTGGGCGTTCTAGGGTCGAACGCCAGCGTCTCAGGACCACCGCTTGCAGTGTCGTCTTGTGCAGTGCTGTCTGTCACGCGACTTCCGTTCGCGATGTTTTCCGACAGTACGAGACCTTACTCCGCATCGTCACAGATCGCGGTTACTGGTCCGTCTAGCATCAGTGATGCGTAGCCATGCGCATCACTGAATCAGCCTTCGGGGCTCGCTGCTGCTTCGCGCTGGAGCACCCTGGCGCTGGGCCGGATGTTGCGGTCACGGTCGATGAGCCCGAACTGGACGTCGAAGCCATGCAGCCACTCGTAGTTGTCTACCGCGGTCCAGTGGAACAAGCCGCGAATGTCGATGCCGCGGGCGATCGCGTCGCTGATCACCTGCAGCCCGCGCTCGAGGTAGGCCACGCGCTGGCTATCGTCGCTTGTGCCGATGCCGTACTCGGCCACTAGCAGCGGAGTCCCCGGCAGCATCTGGTGCAGCTGGTCGAGCACCCGGCCCAGGCCGTCGGCCCAGATTCCGTAGCCGAGCGGGGACACCGGCGCGTCCGGCGGGTACGGGACCATCCGGCCCTGCCTGATGCCGGTAGTCGAATAGAACGAGAAGCCGATCAGATCGAACGAGCCGGCCAGGTCCGGCCGCTGCGTCACCTCCAGGCCGGGAACGCGCAGTACTCCGTCGCGGAATAGCTCCAGCCCGGCCCGCCAGTTCAGATCATTCAGCAGGTCAGCCAGCCGGGTGGTCCGCGGACTGTCGTCCAGTGCCTCGATAGCGGACAGACCGAAGATCGACGCGACCGGAGCCCCGGTTTGGCGTAGCCGAACTGCGGCCTCCGCTGTGGCGAGCTGCATCGCGCGCGAGACCTGAGCGGATTCCGCTGCATCGTCGTGGCCCGGCGGCCAGCCGCGGCCCCGGTATGCTGCCGGCGCGTAGTAATTCGTCTCGTTCACCGGCTGCCAGCCATGGGCTAGATCACCGAACGTCTCGGCAATGAACTCGACGTGCCGGGTCCAGAACTCGCCCCGGTTACCCTCGGCCAGGAAGCCGCCGGCATCGGCGAACCACCGCGGCAGAGTGAAGTGGTGCAGGCAGATCCACGGCGCGAGGCCGGCCTCGAGCGCGGCGGTGAGGACGTCACGGTAATGCGCGACCGCCGCAGCGTCGTGCCGGCCTGGCTCTGGTTCCACCCGTGCCCAGTCGATCGTCAGCCGGTGGTGGCGAAGCCCCAGGCTAGCCAGTAGCCGGAAGTCCTCGGCGTACCGCACGGCGAACCCGTTCCCGTCACCGGACAGCGGCGCGTGCCCGGACCGCTCCCAGTCCCACCAGTCCGACGCCGGGGACGCGCCCTCGCACTGCGTGGCCGAAGCGCCCGTTCCCCACATGAAGCCATCAGGCCAGCGCATCTTTCTCCAATCCATGATCGCGTAAGAACTCCGCCGCGTCATGCCCGGAGGATCTTACGTCGCGAAGACAGTCGGCTGCGTGTCCCCGGCGGCCTGGCGCGAGCCATGCCGGGCTGCATTACACCTCAGCAGCCGGCTGTTTACCAGAGATTTCACGGTCCCGCATATCTCCTTTGGCCACTGCCCCTTAGGGTGGCTGAGTTGCCGAAAGTTAGGTAAGCCTAAGCTTACTTCCGGTCAGCGGATGAGATGAGGGAGACGGAGTGGATACGAGCGAGCCTGACTGCGCCTGGCTGCTAACCGGCGGCCCCTCCCGCTCGGAGCCGGGCGACGCCGCCGGCCAGCCGGCGCGCCAGCGCTATGCCGGGGTGTTCGACAGCGACGCCAAGGACGCCAAGGACGCCACGGCGAGCAAGGCCATGGCCACCGCAGCTAGGAACGTCACCGCCATCTGCCATGGAGCCGCGTCATGAAGCGCATCAGCGCAGTCCTCGCCGCCGTAACCGTGCTTGCCGGAGCGGCCGCGCTGTCCGCCTGCGGCAACGCGGCGGGCAGCAGCGGGATCACCATCACGCTGTACAGCGGCCAGCACGTGCAGACGGCTGACAACCTGATCAGCTCGTTCGAGAAGAAGACGGGCATCCATGTTGTCGTCCGCAGCGACGACGAGGACGTGCTCGCCGACCAGATCGCCACCGAGGGCAGCCGGTCTCCGGCCGACGTGTTCTTCACTGAGAACTCGCCGCCGCTGGAAAGCCTGCAGGCCAAGGGGCTGCTCTCGTCGGTGGACAATGCCACCCTGGCCAAGACGCCGGGCAGGTTCAACTCGCCCGCGGGTGACTGGATGGGCGTTTCCGCACGAGTCAGCGTGATCGTCTATAACCCGAGCCTCATCTCGGCCAGCCGGCTGCCAGCGCACGTCACACAGCTCGCCAACCCGCAGTACAACGGCAAGCTGGCGCTCGCGCCTGGTGAGACCGACTTCCAGCCGATCGTCACCGCCTACCAGCACGCTTACGGCACTACTGCGACGCTCACCTGGCTGAAGGCGATCCACGCCAACGCTGCCGGGCACACCTACCCGGCTAATGAGACCGTCGCCGACAAGGTGAATCGCGGGGCGGCCGCGTTCGGCGTCGTCAACCAGTACTACTGGTACCGGATGCGGGCCGAGATTGGCTCCGGCAACATGCACTCCAAGATCGCCTACTTCGCCGCCGGCGACCCCGGCTATGTGATCGACGTGTCGGGTGCGGCCGTGCTGAAGTCGAGCAAACACCAGGCCGCCGCCCAGCAGTTCCTCGCGTTCCTGGTCAGCAAGCAGGGTCAGGAGATTCTTGCCACGCCGGGCACCGGCGCTGGCCAGTCGCTCAGCTTCGAGTACCCGATCGCCTCAGGCGTGACAACGAAGGCTGGCGAGACGCCGTTCCGCCAGCTCCGGACGTATCCGATCACGATCGCCGAACTCGGGGACGGCAGCACCGCGATCGCGCTGATGAGGAAGGCCGGCCTGCTGTGAGGCGCGGGCGATGAAGGCGATACCGGCTCCGGCCGCCACTCAGCCCGTGCTGGTACCGGTCCGAGCCGGGCGGGCGCCGCGACCCGCCGGGCTCCTGTCCGTCAGCGCAGTTATCGCCGCTCTGCTGGCGGTCCCGCTGGTGTTCCTGCTCATCGAGTCGCACGGGGCTGGCTGGAGCACGGTCGCCGGCCAGATCACCCGGCCGCTCACCGGCACGCTGCTGTGGAACACCATCCGGCTCATGGTCGTGGTCACTGTGCTGTGCGCCATCCTCGGCACCGCCACCGCGTGGCTGGTCGAGCGCACTGACCTTCCCGGCCGGCGGGTCTTCGCCGTCCTCCTGGTAGTGCCGCTGGCGATTCCCGATATCGTCGTGAGCTTTGGCTGGAGCTCGCTATTCGTCTGGGTGCAAGGCTTCGGCGGAGCCGTCCTGGTGATGACCCTGGCGGTCTACCCGCTGGTCTACCTGCCTGTCGCGGCGAGCCTGCGAGCCGCCGACCCCGGCCAGGAAGAGGTATCCCGCAGCCTCGGCGTCGGCCGCTCGCGCACTTTTGTCCGCATCACGCTCGGCCAGGCGCGAGGCGCCATTCTTGGCGGCTGCCTGCTTGTCGCCCTGCTACTGCTAGCAGAGTACGGCGCGTTCGAGATGCTGGGCTACCAGACATTCACCACGGAGATCTTCACCAACCTGCAGCTGCCGACCGAAGTGCCTACGTCCTGCGCGCTGGCACTGGTGCTGGTGGCCATCAGCCTGGTGGTGCTGGCGGGTGAGGCACGCTGGCGGGGCGGCGGCCGGGTCGCGCGCGCAGGCCCGATGACCGCGCGGGTGATGCCGCCGCTTCGCCTTGGCCGTTCTGCGAAGGCTGCATCGCTGACGGGCGTTTGCGTGCTGATGGCGCTGGCGGTCGGCCTGCCGACGGGTGCAAGCGTCTACTGGATCGTCGAGGGCGGCGTGCCTTCTGTGTCCAACTCGGTGAGCGTCTCGATGCTCAGCGCCGCCTGGCATACCGCGGCCTACGGAGTCTGCGCCGGCACCTTGGACACGCTGCTCGCACTGCCGCTAGCTGTGCTGGCCGTCAGGCACTCCGGTGCCGTCCGCCACTTCCTCGAGCGCAGCACCTACCTCGTGCTTGCCATGCCCGGGGTCGTGATCGCGCTGGCGCTGACCTATTTCACCGAGCAGTACCTAGGCAGTGCCGGATACCAGACGGCGCCGCTCCTGGTGCTGTGCTACACGATCATGTTCTTCCCGCTAGCGCTGGTGGGCGTGAAAGCAGCCATCGCCAGAGCGCCCGCAAGCCTGGACGAAGTCGCCCGCTCACTCGGCCAGAGCCGGCTCGCCGCATTCAGCCGCGTCACGCTCCGGCTCGCGGCGCCTGGCCTGGTCGCTGCGTTCTGCCTGGTCTTCCTGGAAGTCGTGACCGAGCTCACCGCCACGCTCATCCTGGTACCCACTGGCGTCCAGACGCTGGCCACCCAGTTCTGGCAGTACCAGTCCAGCCTGTCCTACGCGCAGGCAGCACCGTTCGCCCTAATGATGATCGGGGTCGCCACACTGCCGAGTATCGTCCTCGGCCGCTTCTTCAACCGCTCGGCGACGGGGCAAGGACGAGAAGAATGAGGCAGCTGGCGGTAACCGACCTGCACAAGGCGTTCGGCACGCACCCGGTGCTGACGGGCATGAACCTAGAGGTGTCAGCCGGAGCGTTCACCGCCATACTCGGGCCGTCGGGCAGCGGCAAGACAACTCTGCTGCGAGTGCTGGCCGGGTTCGAGCGAGCGGACGCGGGGACGGTCACTATCGGGGAACGAGTGGTCGACGGGCGCGGCGGTCACGTGCCGCCGGAGCGCCGCAGGATCGGCTACGTTCCACAGGAAGGCGCGCTCTTCCCGCACCTGACAGTGGCGAACAATGCCGGCTTCGGGCTGTCCGCGCGCGAGCGCCGAGGCTCACGGACCGCGGAACTCCTGGAAGCGGTCGGCCTCAGCGGGATGGGCAGCAGGTATCCGCACCAGCTGTCCGGCGGGCAGCAGCAGCGAGTCGCGCTGGCCCGCGCGCTCGCGATCCGGCCTGAGGTTGTGTTGCTCGATGAGCCGTTCACGTCGCTCGATGCCCATCTGCGCGCGAGCGTACGCGCGGACGTGCACGCGATCTGCCGGGCAGCGGGAACGACCGTCATCCTCGTCACCCATGACCAGGACGAGG
>DATMMA010000150.1:0-3125 GCA_035570295.1 Streptosporangiaceae bacterium | reverse complement strand
AGAATCAGCAGGATGGCGATCCGGGGATCGGCGCTCCCGGCAGTCGTGACGCCTAGCGCGATGACAGCGGTCTCGCTCGGCACAAACGGCAGCACCGCGTCCAGGGCAGGAAATGCGAACGCGACAAGGTAGGACAGCGGTGCGGAAACGCCCAGTTGCGATAGAGCGGTCATTCAGCATGCCTCTCTGCGGCTGGCACCGGAGTCGATCCGTCTTCTAGTGCTAAGCGGGGCATGCGGAACGCGAATGTGCGGCTCGTGAAGGTGCGGTGGAGCCGGCTTTTCAGGCGAGGGGCAGGGTCAGCGTCATCTCAGTGCCGCGCCCGAGTTCGCTGCTCGCGGTCAGCCGACCGTGGTGCGCGACCGCGAGCTCGGCGGCGATCGCCAGGCCAATGCCGCTACCGGAGGTGTGCGAGGCTCCGCGGCCCCGCCAGAACCGGTCGAAGATGCGCGGCAGCTCGTCGTCAGGGATCCCGATGCCGGTGTCGGTGACGGTAAGCACCGCGTCCGAGCCAGAAGGCCCGGCCGAGATGGTGACGCTCCCGCCAGCCGGAGTGAACTTCAGCGCGTTGGTGAGCAGATTAGTGACGACATGATGCAACATGCGCGAGTCGCCCTGGATCTGGGCGGGCGCAAGCCGTCTGCTGAAGGAGATCCCCGCCGCTTCGAACCGGCCGGCCAGGCTGTCCGCGGCACTTTCTGCGATGTCGGCCAGATCGCAGTGGCTGAGCGACAGATGCAGCGCGGCAGCGTCAGCGGCAGCCAGGGTCTGCAGGTCATCGACCATCCGCGCCAGCCGCAGCACTTCATCCCGGAGCGAGGCCAGCTGATCGGGGGTCGGCTCGGTGAGGCCGTCGAGCAATGCCTCGTGCCCCGCCTGCAGGATCGCTACCGGGGTCCGCAGCTCGTGGGCCATATCGGCGACCATGTCTCGGCGCAGCTGTTCCTGGCGGTCCAGGGTGTCGGCCGTCCGGTCGAAGGCAGTCGCCAGATCGCGCAGCTCAGCAGGCGCCGCCAGCGGGCCGATCCGGGCGCCGCGCTCACCGCGCTCGACCGCCCGGGTGACCGCGATCATCCGCGCTACCGGCCTGGTGAGCCGCCGGGCGAGGGCGAGCCCGGACACCAGGGCCAGCAGTGCCGCTAGGCCTGCCGCGCCGGCGATCGCCCGCAGCAAGTCTGCCTCCAGCACGTTGTTGGCTCCGGCGATCCCAGACTGGGTGAAGCGGATGACGACTTCGCCGGCCCGCACGCCCCGCACCGTGATCGGCGCCCGGTACTCTGGCGCCGACTTCTGGGCAGCGAAGCCGGACGAAGCCCTCACGGCCCGACCCGCCAGATCGCGGATCTGCGCATCGGCGCCCGTGCTCCCCGCCAAGTCCAGCACGGGCTGCAGATCGGCTGACTGCCAGCTATGGTTCCGCTCCCATGCGGCGCCGGCCGCCAGTGCGACCGCTCTAGTCAGTGCGCTGCGCTGGCGGCTCGTGAGGGTCGAGACGTCGGCTGCGGCGAAAGCCGCTACCAGCCCCGCGAGGACGGCGATCGAAGCCAGCGCCACCCCCATGAACGTCAGCGCCAGGCGCAGGCCAATCGTGCTGCCGCGGGGTGCGGCAGATGGCGGCGTGGGGTCGCCATTAGCCATCGCGGTCTATGCCGAGCCGGTACCCGCCGCCGAGCACTGTCTTCACGATCTCCGGACTGCCGGGATCCTTCTCGAGCTTGCGGCGCAGGTTCTTCACATGCGAGTCAATCGTGCGTTCGTATCCCTCGAATTCATACCCGCGCACCCGGTTGATGAGCTCGAACCGCGAATACACCCGGCCAGGCACGGTTGCCAGGGCCACCAGGATTCCCCATTCGGTCGGGGTAAGGTCCACTGCCGCCCCGCGGACCGTGAGCCGGCGGCGCGGTTCGTCAATGACCAGTGCTCCATCGCCGTAGCTAGCGGCTTCGTGCCCGGTGGCTGGCCCGCCCCGGCGCAGGATTGCCTGGACCCGCAGTACGAGCTCTCGCGGACTGAACGGCTTAGTCACGTAATCGTCGGCCCCGAGTTCCAGGCCGGTGATCCTGTCCTCCTGCGTCGCCCTAGCCGTCAGCATCAGGATCGGCACCTCCCTGGCGGCGCGCAGTTCGCGAGCGACGCTCTCGCCCGGTATGTCCGGGAGGCCCAAATCAAGAACAACCAGATCCGGTGCGGTAGCGGATGCCAGGGAAATGGCCTCCGCGCCTGAGCCGGTGGACAGGACGGTAAACCCAGCCCGCTCCAGGTAGGACCGCACCAGATCGCGCAGCTTGCGCTCATCCTCCACCAGCAGCACGGTGGCTGCCATTGTCATTCACCGCCTCCTGCCGGCCAGTAGCCGGCCACGTGCACTCTGGCGTTCCCGGATCATCTCAACCCTCCCATGCCGGTCCGCGAGCCAGCTAACCCGCCAGATCGCTGGGTATCTCCATGCGGTCTGCACCGTGTTTTCGCGTGCAGGCCAGCGACGTCGCATTGGCTCGGGATAGCCAGAGTCAGACAAAGAGCAGGTAGCACCGGGCAGCGCGCACCCGGTCACAAGGCGGGCGAGGGACGAGCGAATGGCGTGGTTTCTCATCGTGGTCGCGGGGTTGTTCGAGACCGGGTTTGCGGTGCTACTGAAACAAAGCGGGCATTTCACGCAGTTGTGGCCGACCATCGGTTTCGCGGTGTGTGCACTCATCAGCTTCGGGCTTCTCAGCCTGGCCGTGAGCCGGCTCGAGGTCGGCCCCGCCTATGCATTGTGGACAGGAATCGGGGCGGCCGGTACTGCGGCCGTGGGCATGATCTTCCTGAGCGAATCGGTATCCGTTCTCAAGATCGTGTCGATCGGGCTGGTTCTCGCCGGCATTATCGGGCTGAATCTCTCCGGAGTCACGCCCTGAGGTCGCAAGTCGCTGACGCTCCCTGAGGCGATCAGCTGGCCGGCGACATTGCGGACCATGTTGGACGGGATGGCGAAGCCGATGCCTGCTGCCTGCGCACCGGTGCCGGGGCTGACCGCAGCCAGCGCCGGGATCCCGATGACCCGCCCGGACAGGTTAACAAGCGCCCCGCCGCTGTTGCCGGGGTTGATCGGCGCGCTGGTCTGAATGAAACCCGGCAGC
>DATMMA010000149.1:0-12243 GCA_035570295.1 Streptosporangiaceae bacterium | reverse complement strand
CGGCCGAAGCGTCCGCTGCGCGGTCTTGAAATGGGCCGACTGCACGTGCGCCCCACCCGCGTCGCCGTCGCGGAACGCCTCGACCAGCACGTACTCGTTCGGGTCATCGACGCTCCTGGACCAGTCGAACCACATGCAGCCCGGCTCGCCCCGGGTCGCCCTGGTGAACGGCCCGGCGATCTCCGGCCAGGAGTCGGCGTACTGCGGCAGGACCCAGAACTTGGCGGTTATGAAGATCATGAAAGCTCCCGTCGGCGCGGCTACAGTTCATGATCCCGCCGCCTGGCGGCAGCGGCTAGCAGACGTCTCAAGTTACGACTGGCCCTTCTCCTAGCTGGCCGCGACGCACTGCCGCCTGCCTGCCGTTTGCCAGTCCAACCGCCGCGGCGTCAGCGGCGTCATAGGGGCATCAGTGTCACTCATTAAGGAGCACACCATGAAGCTGATCACCCGATCATCGCGCCGCGCCACGATGGCCGTGGCGATCGCGAGCGCCGCGATCCTGTTGCCGGCCGTTGCCCTCGCCTCATCCACCGGGTCTGGTTCCGCCGCGACTGGTTCCGCCGTGACTGGGACGCGGTCCCACGCTGCGGCCAAGCCGCAATGCGCCCGTAGCTGGCTGACCTCCTGGATGGGCGTTCCCGGCGACGCGGCCGCGGGCAGCACCTACTATCAGCTTGAGATCTCCAACGTGTCCGGTCACACCTGCACGCTGTCCGGGTTCCCCGGCGTGTCGGCGCTCGGTCGTGGTGGCACGCAACTCGGCAGCGCGGCCGGGCGCAACCACGGCCACGCCGTATCGACTTTGACGCTGCAGCCTCGCCAGACCGCCCACGTGCTACTCCAGATCGCCGATGTCGGCAACTTCTCCCGCGCGGCCTGTCACCCGGCCACCGCCGACACCCTGCGCGTGTTCGCGCCCGGCGACTTCGCCTCGATGAAGTTCCCGTTCTCCTTCCGTGCCTGCGCCCGGAGGGGACCGGTCTACCTGCACGTGAGCACCACGATCTCAGGAGCCGGCATTCCCGGTTACAGCAGCTGACCGAATTTCTTCCGGGGAACGACCACTGGCGGACTCGCGGCCGACTTAACCGGGCAGCACTGCGCGGAAGTCGGCCGCGAGCGCCGAGATCGCGTCCCGCAGGCGGCTGGAGTCCGGGCCGGCCGACAACAGTGACCGGGAGGCGCTCGGCATGACCCGGTCCGGGCAGGCGGCGAACACCGTCGCCACATCCGCCGGGGTCGCGCCCTGCGCGCCGACTCCAGGCGCGAGGAAGAGGCAGTTGGCAGCCGCCAGGTCGAGCCGCGGGTTCAGGTGAATCGGCCCGACTACCGCACCGACGGGTCCGATCCGGCCGGGCGCCAGGCGCTCGTTGAGGGCACCTATGTCGCGCAGCAGTTCTTCCTCGACTGTGACCGAGCCGCCGGGCCGGGCCACCGCCGCCTGCACCGCCCGGCCCTCAGGGTTCGAAGACCGCGTCACCACCAGTACGCAGCTGCCCGACGCCTCGGCCCGTGACACGAAGGTGCCCATGGCACCCAGGCCTAGGTAGGGATGCACGGTAATGGCGTCGGCCGCCAGCGGCGCGGCCTTGCCGAGGTAAGCCTCGGCGTAAGCGTCGTTCGTGGACCCGACGTCGCCGCGCTTGATGTCCAGAATGACGAGCAGCCCGGCCGCGCGAGCGCTGTCGACAAGCCGCTGCAGCGTCCGGATGCCGCGCCAGCCGTGCCGCTCGTAGAACGCCGACTGCGGCTTGATTAGGCCCACCGCGCCGGTCACCGCTTCGAGCATGATGTCGGCGAACCGGTCGAGCCCGTCCGGGGTGTCGCCCAGCCGCCATGCCTCAAGCAGCTCGCCGGACGGATCGAGCCCGCATACCAGCGGCCCCTGAGCAGACCGGACGGCAGCGAACCGGGCAGCGAAGGAATCCGCCATGCGGCCATGATCCCATGCTCAAGCGAGGTGCTAGTCAGGGTGACGGCTCCCTGGCACGCTCGGCAGACAATTGCCGTTCCCGCTCGTTGTTCGTGAGCGTGGCGGCCCGCGCGAACTCCGCGCGCGCTTCTGCCTCGCGGCCCAGTTTCCGCAGCAGGTCACCGCGCACGCTCGGCAGCAAATGGTAATTCCGCAGCGACGGCTCAGCCGTGAGCTGGTCGACCAGCCGGAGGCCGGCCTCGGGTCCATAAGCCATGGAGATCGCCACCGCCCGGTTGAGCTCGACGACCGGCGAGGGCATTACCTCGGCCAGTACCTCGTACAACGCGACGATTTCAGCCCAGTCGGTCTCCTCCGGGTGGAAGGCCCGGGCATGACAGGCCGCGATCGATGCCTGCAGCGTGTAGGGTCCCCGTTCCCCGCCCAGGTCCCTTGACCGTTGCAGTGCTGCCAGACCGCGGTTGATGAGCAGCCGGTCCCACCGGGACCGGTCCTGGTCGAGGAGCAGGACCGGTTCACCCGCCGCGTCCGTCCGGGCCGGGATCCGGGACGCCTGGATCTCCAGCAGCGCTGCCAGGCCGTGCACCTCGGGTTCGGCCGGCGCGAGCTGGGCCAGCACCCGGCCAAGCCGGACCGCTTCAGCGCACAGCGCGGGCCGCATCCAGTCGTCCCCGGCGGTGGCTGAGTAACCTTCGTTGAAAATCAGGTAGATGACCTCCAGCACCGAGGCCAGCCGCGTCGCGCGCTGGTCGGCTGACGGCACCTCGAACGGGACACTCTCGTCAGACAGCGCCTTCTTGGCCCGCACGATGCGCTGAGCAATCGTGGGCTCGGGCACCAGGTAGGCACGGGCGATCTCGGCCGTGGTCAGGCCGCCGAGCAGGCGGAGCGTGAGCGCGACCCTGGACGGCACGCTCAGCACCGGATGGCACGCGGTAAAGATCAGCCGGAGCAGGTCGTCGTCGATGTCGTCGGAGAACGCGCGGTCGAAATCCGGAGTCACGGCATCGCTGCCCTCGGCCGCCAGCGTGCGGCCGAGCTCGGCGTATTTCCGGTTCAGGTCGCTACTGCGGCGGAAGAAGTCGATCGCCCGGCGCTTGGCAACGGTCGTCAGCCAGGCACCGGGATTCCGCGGTACGCCCTCGGCCGGCCACTGCTCGAGCGCGGCCACGATGGCGTCCTGAGCCAGGTCCTCGGCGAGCCCGATATCACCGGTGTAGCGCGCCAGTCCCGCGATAAGGCGGGCGGATTCCAGCCTGATCACCGTCTCGATCGCGGCTTGCGTCCTGGCGTCGGTCACGCCACCCGATCACACCACCGCAGGCGCTGCGGGGCAAATCGGCCAGCTCCAGGGCCGGTTTGCCCCGCAGCCACCTGGTCACGGCCCGTAGACCTGCCGGATCGTGCTCTCGCCGTCACCGGCGATCACCAGGAACCGCTTGGTCCACTCGATCGCCTCGCTGATGTCCCTGGTCTCCATCAGAGCCCAGCCGCCGACCAGCTCCTTGGCCTCGGAGAACGGACCGTCCAGCACGGTGAACTCTCCGCCGGAGTACTTGACCTTGACGGCCTCGGTCAGCGGCGCGAGGCCGCCGGTTGCCAGCAGCACCCCGGCCCGGGTCGCCTCCTCGACGAAGGCGTTCATCCGCTCGTACATCTCGGGGCTGGCGGGCCCGGCTGGCGTGTTCGGGTCGCCCAGGGTATATCCGAAAAACTTCATCTCCGCTGTCCTTTCTGCTCTGTCCGTCGGCACGGTCGTCGGTGGCCGCGCTCTCACCTATGCGTCGAGCAGGCAAGCTCTGGCTCGACATCAACCGCCAAAGATTCCCGAGAGTTTCCGGCGCGGGCCGTTTCAGTGCCAACTACCAGGCACAATGGCAGACGTGGCAGGTTTGAACTGGACACGCAAGAAGATCGTCCTCTCGGCGGCCGGAGCGATCGCGGGCGTTGCCGCCGCCGTCGGCATTGGCCTGGCCCTCAGCAGCACGCCTGTATCCAAGGCTGCACCGCCGCCCAGGCCGACCCCGACGCCGACCCCGAGCCCGACGCGGCTCGTCGCGACTCGGCTGGTGTCCCCGTTCACCGGCGAGCCAGTGAAGAAGCTGAGCCGAGTCTTGGCGGTGAAGATCGACAACATCGTGTACGCCCGGCCGCAGACCGGTCTCACCGACGCGGACATCGTGTACGTGCTGCCTGTCGAGGGCGGCCTCAGCCGCTTCCTGGCTATCTTCTCCTCGCACATTCCGCCAGTCATCGGCCCGGTGCGCAGCGCCCGAGCCGACGACCTGCAACTGCTCGGGCAGTTCGGCCGGCCGGCGTTCGCGTGGTCGGGAGCCCAGCCGCGCCTGACCGGGGTGATTGAGCACTACCCCAGGATCGTGGACCTCTACGCCGCCCTGGTGGGCGGCTATTACCGGGACTACAACCGGATCGCACCCTACAACCTGTACGCGCACACCCGCACGTTGCTGGCCGAAGCTAAGGGAGCCAGCAAGGCGCACAGCATCGGGTTCAAGTTCGGCCCGCCGAATCCAGGTGGCCGCCGCACCTCATCGGCGTCGGTGTCCTACCCTGCCGCCTCGTACAGGTTCACCTGGTCCGCCCGGCGGGGACGCTGGCTCGTCTGGATCGATGGCGCCAGGGCAGCCACCACCGAACACAGGCAGTTGTCTGCCGCTACCGTCGTCATCCAGCACACCCTCGTGCGGACCTCCAACTACAAGGAGTACGGCCGTCGGCCGCCCGACGCAACTTCCGTCGGCCACGGGACGGCGATTGTGCTGCGTAACGGCCGGGCATACCGGGTCCGCTGGTCCCGGCCTCGCAAGGACGGCGGAACGACGTTCACCACCCTTTCTGGCCAGCCGATGCAATTCGCAGTTGGACCGGTCTGGATCGTCCTGACGGGCAATCGGCGAGCCGAGTCAGGCTAGGTCCCGGTAGCCCGCCCGCAGCCTGGTCACTCTAGCCCTCGGTCGGCCAGGGCCGCCGCGGTGGCGCGGGCGAAGGCATCCGGATCCTCCAGCACCCGGCACCATTTCCGCCTGCTCACGCTAGTTCCTGGTCGCGCCGCCCATCCGGGTCGAGCCGCTCGCGGATCAGCGCGAGCTCGGCCGTGGTCGGCAGCCGGGTCTGCGGCACCTGGTACGGCGCCGCGAGCAGGAATCCGGTCGCGTCGGCGACGTCGGAAACCGAGACGCCGGGATGCACCGACTGCAGCCGCATGGAATGATCGGGCCCGCCGAAATCGAGCACTGCCAGGTTGGTCACGACGCGCCGCAGCTCGTGGAATCTCCGGGTCCGCCCCGCCAGGCCTGCCGCGCGGTCGTAGCCGACACCGCTGACCATATCGACCCGCTCGACGAGGACCCGGCGCGAGTGCCGTGGTATCCAGTAGCTGACCGGGTGATTGACCGTATTACCGGGCGCGCCCCGGACACCCAGCAACTGGGCTTTGGGCAGAGCCCAGTCCCCGATGCTGGAGATGTTCTGGTTACCGAACTGGTCAAGCTGCGAAGCGCCCATCATCGCGTGCCGCTTGCCTGCCGCCAGCATCGTGAATACCTGCCGGAACGGCAGCCATCCCTCGGTCACGCGGTCGTCGTCGTGCTCGGCAGGCGCTAGCAGCATCGCCTCACCGTCGGTAACCAGCAGCTCCGGCTCGAACGTCAGCTGCGCAAGCCGGGCTCCCAGGGTCGGGATAACGCCGGTCGGGCTAGCCAGGATGGCTCCGTCGCCGCGCCACGCATCCGCGCACGCGACCACGCAGATCTCCGCGAGCGTTGGCTCGCCAGGACTCATGCTCTCGCCCCGTCCGTCAGGTCCGTCCGCCCGGGTGTGCCACCCGTCCCGCCGGATCGCGCCACGGCTGTCTGATAACCCGCCTCCCCGCCGGACAGGAACTCGGCAGCGAACTGCGCCCAGGCCTCAGGACTCGCGGCCGAACTGGCATACCGGGCCTGGAACGCCTCGTCCCTGTCGTAGTCGGGGACGCAGCTGGTGAAGTGCGCGCCGTGCGGCGTCTCCACCACGCCCGCCACCATCGCGCGGTTGATCAGCAGGCTCTGCGGCGGCCCTGCCGCCAGCAGCTCCCGCGTCGGGACGATCCGCTCGCACGACATGTAGGCGCGTTCGGCCGCCAGGCAGTACAGGTCGTCGAAGTACGGGTCCGGCCCGAGGTACTGGCCGTTCCCGCCGGCATCCGCCCGGTTCATGTGCACGAAGGCAGCGTCCAGCGGGAACGCCGGCACTGCGACGAACTGCTCACCGTCTCCGTAAGGGGATCGTACGGTCCGCACCTGCGCGTTGACCCGCAGCACGTCCGAGCCGAGCCCGGCCCGCATCGGCAGGAACGGCAGCCGGTGCGCTGCTGCCAGCAGCCCCCAGTGCAGCATCCCCTCGTCGAGTTCGGTGAGCTCGATGGCGCCGCGCTGGCGCGCCTGCCGGAAGTGCGGCTCCAGCGGGATCGAGTCCAGCGACACAAAGCCGGTGACGAGCCGCCGGACCTTCCCGGCCGCGACTAGCAGCCCCACGTCCGGCCCGCCATAGCTGACGATCGTCAGATCGGCCAGGTCCGACGCCGCGAGCGCCCGGACGAGTGCCATCGGCTTGCGCCGCGAGCCCCAGCCGCCAATCCCGATGGTCATGCCGGACCGCAATTCGCCGATAACACCGTCGAGCGTCATTTCCAGTCCAGCCACGGGCGTCAGCCTATGGCGCGGTCAGCGGCTGCCCAGCCGGTAACACCGACTTGGCCTGGTTGATCGCCGCCAGCATGGCGTCAGGATTGGCCACGTCCGCGAACCTTATCTGGCCCGGTGCTATCCGCCGGCTGGTCGGCGGCCCCATCGTCGGCATACCGGTGCCTGCTGCCGGCGGGCCGGTCATGAGTCCCGGCTGACTGACGACATAGGAGCCGAACGGTTCGAACACGACCGTCGCGTGCCGGCCGCGCGGGCTGCGACGCACCGCCATCGAGCCGCCCTTCACCGGGCTTTCCCGGAAGGACCGGCCCACCTGAATTAGCACCCGGTCATTCGTAATCCCGTACACGGTCCTGCGCTTGTTTATCCAGCGCGTGACGAACCGTCCGGCAACCAGATAGAGGCCGATCGCCACGAACACGTCGGCCACAAGCCTGAAAATCTGCGGGCCGCCCAGAGCTGCCGCGCCCTGCTCGATGGCCACCGCGATGCCGAGCCAGACGAGGCTGAACGGGATGGCAATCACGTCGGCAGCTTTGAAGAACACGGCCGGATCGGGACGGCCGCACCACAGCAGATCCTCGCCGGGTCGCAGATACGGCTGCAGGCGTGAGGCCAGCGTCTGGCCACTGTTCGTAGCTTCGGGAATCCCGATCATGCCTGCCCCTGACTGTGAGATTGGGCCGTGAATGTACCAAATGACTGCCGTGCCGGGCAATCATTCCCAGGGCAACCGCAACGTCGGTAGAGAATGAGTCATGCGCTTCGTATTCAGCCCGCCGGCCGGCGAAATGACAGGACTGCTGACGCTGCCGTGGGACCAGCCGCTCGCCGACTGGCAGGACGAGCGGCTCGTGGAGATCAGGCAGCGCGGCATCTCGCGGCACGTGGTGCGGTTCGTCGCCGACGACGGCAAGCTGTTCGCGCTCAAGTCGATCAGTGAAAGCCTGGCCAGGCGCGAGTACCGGCTGCTTCGGGCGCTGGCCGATGAGAGTATCCCGGCGGTCCAGGTGGACGGCATCGTGGTTGACTGCGGCCCGGATGCCGACGCCGACGCCATCCTCGTAACGAGGTTTCTCGACTACGCCAGCACCTACCGGGCGGTCTTCTCCAGCCCGCGCGGCGGGCCTGCCACCGACAGACTGCTGGACGCGCTGGTCGAACTGCTGGTGCGACTGCACCTGACCGGCTTCTTCTGGGGCGACTGCTCGCTGTCCAATGCGCTGTTCCGCGCCGACGCCGGCTCGTTCGAGGCTTATCTGGTCGATGCCGAGACCAGCGAGCGCCACCCGTCGCTCACGGACGGCCAGCGGGCCTTTGACCTGGAGATAGCCGTCGAGCGGGTGTGCGGCGAGCTAATGGACTTGCAGGCGGGCGACCTGCTGCCAGCAGGCGTCGACCCGGTGGAGGTGAGCGAGGAACTGAGACAGCGGTACGAGCGACTCTGGCTGGAGCTGACCAGAGAGGAGATCATCCCGCCGGACGAGCAGCGGCACCGGATCGCCAAGCGGCTGCGCAGGCTGAACGAGCTTGGTTACGACGCGGACGAGGTGGAGCTGATCCCCGCGCCGGAGGGCACCCGGCTGCGGATTCGGACCAGGGTCGCCGAGTCTGGCCAGCACAGCCGGGACCTGTTCCGCAAGACCGGGATCGCTGCCGACGACAACCAGGCCCGCAGGCTGCTCAACGACATCGCCAGCTTCCGCGGCTACCTGGAACAGAAGAAGGGCCAGCCGGTGTCCGAGATCGTCGCCGCGCACCGCTGGCTCGAGGAGGTCTACGACCCGGTTGTCAGCTCCATCCCCGGCCGGCTTCGCGGGCGCCTTGCGCCGCCGGAGATCTTCCACGAGATCCTCGAGCACCGCTGGTACATGTCTGAGGCAGCCGGCCGGGATGTTGGCACGACCGCCGCGGCGCGGTCGTACTTCGAGACCGTGCTGCCCGAAGTGCCGCAACCGCTCACGGCGAACGCGGACGTTCCCGCCTAACACGAGTGCCGGCGCGAGCAGAGCAGTGTCGGACGGCGCATCTCCCCCGCGGCTATATCGCTGCGCAGCGCCGCCGTTGTACCCTCCGAGGCAGTAGAACATGTTCCAGTTAGAGGGGCACGCGATGGTTGCTTCGATCAAGACGCACCGGGACGAGATCGGCCTTACCGATGGCGAATTGCTGATCGACGGGTCGTGGGGACCCGGCTCGGCGGAGCAGACCTGGACGCACAGCCATCCAGCGACCGGTGAGGATGTCGCCTCGTTCCCGGTCGCCAGTCCCGCTGACGTGGACCGGGCAGTGCGCGCCGCGCGCGCTGCGTTCGACCAGGGGCCGTGGCCACGGTCCCGTGCCACCGAGAAGATCCGGATCCTGCGCCGCATCGCGGACCTCGTTCGCACCCACGGCGACAAATTGCTTGCGCTGCAAGCGCTGGATAACAGCGTGCCGCTGAGCTTCGGCGCCGTGTACGGGATGTCAGCCGCATTCGTGGCGGACGTGTTTGACCATCACGCTGGCTGGGTGGACAAGCTGGCAGGCGAGACGCTGCCGCCCTACCAGGGTGGCGATCACCTGGTCATGACCCTGCGCGAGCCGGTCGGCGTCGTCGCTGCGATTGTGCCCTGGAACGCGCCATTGCTGCTCACCGCACAGAAGATCGCCCCGGCCCTGGCGGCGGGCTGCACAGTCGTCCTGAAGCCATCGGAGTACGCGACATTCGCTGTGCTGCGGCTGGTGCGGCTGATCGAGGAGGCCGGACTGCCGGCCGGCGTGCTGAACGTGGTCACCGGGCCCGGCGATCCAACCGGCGACGCGCTAATCAATCACCCGATGGTCGACAAGATCTCCTTCACCGGCAGCCGCGCGGTGGGCAGGCAGATCATCGAGGCCTCGGCGGGCACCTTCAAGCGGGTCAGCCTGGAACTCGGCGGCAAGAGCCCGGCGCTGGTGTTCGCCGACGGCGACGCCGGCACCGCGGCCGCGCTGACCATGGGAACCGTGACGCTCGGCTTGTCCGGTCAGGTCTGCCTGGCACAGACCCGTGCGCTGGTTCACAGGGACAAGGTCGATGAATTCAACGGCATGGCCGAGATGATCGCCGGGATGGTCAGCTACGGCAATCCGTTCGACCCGGCGGTGACTTCCTCGCCGCTGATCAACACCCGTCAGCTGGACCGCGTACTCGGCCTGATCGGCACCGGGCAGGAGGAAGGCGCCCGGCTGGTCTGCGGCGGCACTCGCGGCGACGGTGAGCTGGCAGCCGGGAACTTCGTCGCGCCCACTCTGTTCACCGATGTGAGCAACGAGATGACGATCGCCCGCGAGGAGATCTTCGGCCCGGTGCTGTCGGTGATCCCGTTCACCGACGAAGACGAGGCCATCAAGATCGCCAATACGACGGAGTACGGCCTCGCCGCGACCGTTTGGACGTCCGACATCAAGCGAGCGCTGCGGATGACCAAGGCGCTACGAGCCGGAACCGTAGGCATCAACGGTTACGGTCTTGAGCCGCACGCCGCCTTCGGTGGCTACCGGCAGTCCGGCATCGGCCGCGAGGGCGGGCGCACGGCGATCGAGGCGTACACGGAGCTCAAGACAGTGCTGATCCCGACGACCGACGAGATGATGTGACGTCGGGAGGAAGCTGCGTTACCCAGGGCCGGGGTGGACAGGCGGCAGGCCAAGGCCCGGGAACGAGGCAGGACCGAAGGTAGTGATCTCCGTGATTACGCCGCCGTCGATCCGCAGCACGTCCAGCTTGAATGGCCGGGCCAGCGAGTCGCCAGGCCGCCGCAGGTAGCTGCCTGCGGCGGCCATACGGTTAGCAGCCGCCGGGAGCAGCAGCCAGTCGCCATCGCGAGCCGGCCCGAATGCGCGCTCGAACAGCGGCTCCATCCCGGCCAGCCCGTCGAATACGCGCGGGTACGGCGGCATCGTTACCCGGATGTCCGTGGCCAAGATGGACGCGATCGCCTCCGGATCGTAGCGCTCGTGCGCGTCGATGAACTGCTTCAGGATCTGCCGCTCGGCGGCGGTCGGGCGCACAGCGCGCCAGTCCGTACGCTGCCCCGGCAACTGCGCGCGCAGCATCGACCTGGCACGCTGGACCGCGCTGTTCGCACCGGCGACGGTGGTCTCCAGGAGCGCCGCGGTCTCGCTGGCAGGCCAGCCCAATACATCACGGAAAATCAGTGCGGCTCGCTGCCGTGGCGGCAGCACCTGCAGGGCGGCGAGGAACGCCAGTTCGATCGTCTCCCGGCTTACCGCCACCTCGTCAGGCTGGCCATCGGCCGGTGCCACCTCGTCGAGAAGCCGGTCCGGATATGGCTGCAGCCATGGCACGTCGGCAAAGGACGTCAGTGTGGTCGCCTGCCGTGATCGCGCGCGCAGCATGTCCAGGCACACGTTGGTGGCGATCCGGTACAGCCAGGCCCTGTACTCGGGGCCCCCGCCGCTCAGCCCGCTACGTCCGCGCCAGGCACGCAGCAGTGCCTCCTGCACCGCATCCTCGGCGTCATCGAACGAGGCCAGCATCCGATAGCAGTGCACGTGCAGTTCCCGCCGGTGCAGCCGGGCCAGCTCATCGAACGCGGCCTGGTCGCCGTCGGCCGCGGCGGTGGCTAGCGCGGTGCCTGCTAGTGCAGTGCCTGCTGGCGCAGTGCCTGCTGGGACTCGGGAACTCAATGAGCTGCCTCGCCCGGCTTGACCTCCTGAACCAGCCACCCGTTGCCATCGGGGTCGCTGAACGACAAGAACGAGTTATAGCTGGCGTGCTGCGGATCCGGGCCGGGTGTCTGGCCCTCCGGACCGAAATGGAACACCTCGCTCGCCTCGACGCCGCGGCCGGTGAGCTCGGCCCTGGCCGCGTCGATATCCTCCACCACCAGGTGCAAGCTCTGCACCGAGCCTGCCGCGTCCGGGTTCCGCATCAAGGTCACCGAGCAAGCTGAGCCCTGCGGCGTAAGCTGCACGATCCGGAAGTCCTCGCCGGCCCGGTGATCGACATCAAGCCGGAAACCGGCCCGTTCCAGGTAGAAGTCCTTGGCCTTGTCTACGTCGGTAACCGGAATGATCACGAGCTCGAGTTTGAAATCCATGTCAGCATCCTCTCTCGACGGCGTCCTGCAGATAGAACGAGTGCCGCAGCGAGAACTCATCGGTATTCCGATGAGGAACCGCTGGGCCCTCAGCTGCAAGGCCGGCGGCTACCTCGCTGCCAAGCCCGGCGCGGGTCGTCATCGTGCTGCGTCGCCAGCTTTGGCCGGCCCGCTGATCGACATCAAGCCGGAAGCCGGCCCGCTCTTAGTAGAACTCCTTGAGCCGGTCGACGTCGGTAACCGGGATGATCACGAGCTCGAGCTTGTAGTCCATGACGACAGGCTGGCACATCGCCCCCTTTGAGCTGCGGCGCGCCGCTTGTAAACTCATGCCGCATACCGACAGAGACGGGGGCGGCATGGCACGAATCTGGCGTGACAGTCCCGGCCAGCTACTTGCCTTGTACCTCGTTCTCGGTGTGATCGCGCTAGCTGTCTCGCATTCATCGCCGTCGGCAAAGTCTCGGCTGCTCTGGTTCTTGCTCGCGGTACTTCTGGTGTGGCGGGTCTGGCGTGG
>DATMMA010000148.1:0-4554 GCA_035570295.1 Streptosporangiaceae bacterium | reverse complement strand
TGGCAGCACGTTGCCCCCGCCTGGGGCTCACGCCGACATCAGTGCTGCCGTGCCGCGGGAGGAATGCCGCGGGCTTCTGGATCTCGACGCGGCCGGGCCGCTGCCGGACGTGGCGGGCGACACCTTCTCCTTCGGCTTCGGCGGCGCCGGCGAGGCGATCTGAGGAGACCGTCGCCGCGCTGCTGGCCCGCGCTCCCGCCGAACATGTCAACGTAAGCCAGCCATATAGGGTCGCCCGCCCGCTTGACGCGCTGCGCAATGCGGGGGATGAGGAGGCAGCGAAGGTGCTGCTGGCCCGTGCCGAACCGGGCGATTTTCGCTCGGATAATACTGTGCAGCTGGACTATGACGCCCGAAGGGACGACAGCCCAGTCACTCATCGGCATCGGCAGATCCGGTCGACATCAGCGCACAGACCGACCTGTTCGGCACGCACTCGAGACGGCCGTCCTGACGGACGATCCCTGACCATATCGGCGGCACTGTGCGCCTCTGCTTAAGCTGGCGCAACTTTCCGACTGTCACACCGACTGGCGATGGCTGTCTTTCCTGGAGTCCTCAGCTGCCGGGGAGCACTTGCCGGGGCGCGTTCCTGGCTTTGCCGGCGGCCTGATCCTGGGAGAGCCCGCGTCGCCGGGCCTGATCATTGTGCACTCCGCGTTGGGCTGGCCGGTGGGTGCGGGGTAATGAGTTCGCTGGTCGCGGCTGGATGGTAAAGAGCAAGGAATGCGGGCCGGCCGGCAACATGCTCGGGGAATGCGGCTCGTACCATGTCCGGCAGTAAGTGCGAGCCAGCCATCAGGACGGAAGCCCCCCGTCGGCCTGCGGGCAGGTGAACGTAACCGGGGGTGCTCAGTGACCGCGACCAATCAGCGTGCGCCGGTGACGACGCCGCGTACCTACCGTAAGGGTTCCATTCTTTCGGCGTGGCTGACGTCGACTGACCATAAGATCATCGGTCACCTGTACCTGATCACGTCGTTTTTCTTCTTCCTGTGCGGTGGCCTGATGGCCATGATCATGCGGGCGCAGCTGATGGGGCCGGACAACCACATCGTGTCCGATCAGCAGTACAACGAGTTGTTCACCATGCACGGGGCGATCATGCTGCTGCTGTTCGCCACGCCGCTGTTCGTGGGTTTCGCGAACGAGATCATGCCGTTGCAGATCGGCGCGCCGGACGTGGCGTTCCCGCGGCTGAACCTGCTGAGCTACTACATGTTCGCCTTCGGCGGGCTGATCTTGCTGATCAGCTTCCTGACGCCGGGCGGCGCGGCCGCGTTCGGCTGGTATGCGTACTCGCCGGGCCTGGGCGGTGACATGTGGATCATGGGCCTGGTGCTGTCCGGCCTGGGCACGATCCTGAGCGGGGTGAACTTCGTCACCACGATCCTGTGCATGCGCGCGCCCGGCATGACGATGTTCCGGATGCCGATCTTCACCTGGAACATCCTGCTGACCTCGATGCTGGTGCTGCTGGCTTTCCCGGTCCTGGCCGCCGCTTTGCTGGTGCTGGAGATCGACCGCAAGCTCGGCGGGCAGGTGTTCTCTGCCAGTAGCGGCGGCGCGATCTTGTGGCAGCACCTGTTCTGGTTCTTCGGCCATCCCGAGGTCTATATCGTGGCGTTGCCGTTCTTCGGCATCGCCACCGAAGTGCTGCCGGTCTTCTCCCGCAAGCCGCTGTTCGGCTACAAGGGCCTGGTCGCGGCCACCATCGCGATCGCTGGCCTGTCGCTGACGGTGTGGGCGCACCACATGTTCACCACCGGCGCGGTGCTGCTGCCGTTCTTCTCGTTCATGACGTTCCTGATCGCGGTGCCCACCGGCGTGAAGTTCTTCAACTGGGTCGGCACGATCTGGCGGGGGCAGCTCACCTTCGAGCCGGCGATGCTGTTCATCCTCGGGTTCCTGGTCGTGTTCTTGTTCGGCGGCCTGACCGGCGTCATCCTGGCCTCCCCGCCGCTGGACTTCGCGGTCAGTGACTCCTACTTCGTGGTGGCGCACTTCCACTACGTGCTGTTCGGCACGGTGGTGTTCTGCATGTTCGGCGGGTTCTACTTCTGGTGGCCGAAGTGGACCGGCAAGATGCTCGACCACCGGCTCGGCCAGTGGCACTTCTGGCTCGTCTTCCTCAGCTTCAACGGCACGTTCCTGGTGCAGCACTGGCTGGGCGTGATGGGCATGCCGCGGCGGGTCGCAAACTACCCGTTCCTGCCGCACCTGGCCACCACGCTGAACGACATCTCCTCGATCAGCTCATTCGTGCTCGGTGCCTCCACGTTCGTCTTCCTCTATAACGTCTACAAGACCTGGAAGACGGGGGAGACGGTCACGGAGGACGACCCGTGGGGCTTCGCCAACTCGCTGGAGTGGGCGACGTCCTGCCCGCCGCCGCGGCACAACTTCATCTCGATCCCGCGTATCAGGTCCGAGCGGCCGGCCTTTGACTTGCATTACCCGCACGTCAGGTCGGGCCGCGACAGGGCACTGGAGCGTCAGCAGCAGCAGTCGATCGGAGCTGGCTCGTGAAAGTAGAGGCGTACCTGTTCCTGGGCTGCGCAGCCTTTTTCGGCGCGTCAGACATCGTCTACTGGTACTTCTCGCACGACCCGACGGGTACCACAGCGCTCGCCCTGGCGGTCTGCCTGGCCTTCCTGGTCGGCTTCTACGTGCTGTTCACTGGTCGCCGTCTGCCGGAACGGCCGGAGGACAGCCCAGACGGCGAGGTCGACGAGGGTGTCGGCGAGCTGGGCTTCTTCAGCCCGCACAGCTGGTGGCCGCTGTTCGTCGGTCTGGCCGCTGCCACCGCGGCGCTCGGTGTGGCCGTCGGCTGGTGGCTGTTCCTGATCGGGATGCTCGTCACGGTGCTGGCCGTGATCGGCTTCGTGTTCGAGTACTACCGCGGCCACTACGCGCACTGACTGATGCCGCCGGGCGGTTGCGCTGGCGCGCGAACTGTCGGCGGGTGCGGCTAACGTCGCGGTGTGGCTGAGTTCATTGGTGCCGATCTGCGTGGCGCACGGTTTGAGCGAACCGATCTGACTGGCGCGCAACTGCGGGCCGTCGACCTGACTGCCGCGCGTTTTCGCGGCGCGGACCTGACCGGGGTCGTGATGCGAGGTGTCGAGCTTGTCGGCGTATCCATCCACGGCGAGATCCAGGACCTGATCATCAATGGCGTCGACGTCGCGCCGCTGATTCATGCCGAGCTCGACCGGCGCTATCCGGATCGGGCCAAGATGCGCCCGGCAGATCCGGCCGGGTTCCGCGAGGCATGGGAGATCCTGGAGCGACTGTGGGCCGGAACGGTCGACCGGGCCAGCCGCTTGCAGCCCGAGCTGCTGCACGAGTCCGTTGACGGCGAATGGTCGTTCATCGAGACGCTTCGCCACCTGGTGTTCGCCACCGACTCCTGGGTCAGGCGGGCCATTCTCGGCGATCCGTCGCCATGGGATCCGCTGGGCCTGCCGTGGGACGAGATGGCTGACACGCCGGGCGTGCCCCGTGACCGCGACGCGCGGCCGTCCCTCGACGCCGTGCTCGCGCTGCGACGTGACCGGATGGCCACGATGCGCGAGGTTATCGAGCGCCTCACCGAGGATTCTCTGGCTGGCGATACTGAGCCCGTGGACGGGCCCGGCTGGCCGCAGCCCCGCAGCTACCCGGTGCGTGAGTGCCTGCTGATCGTCCTCAACGAAGAGTGGGAGCACCGCCTGTACGCCGAGCGAGACCTCGATGCCCTGGAGGCTACGCGGAGGGCTGACCAGCCAGGTGTTATGCCGGGTGCCGGCTGAGCGGAGAATTGTCGCCAGCGGGCTCCTTGGCTAGCCAGCAGGCGTTGCGCCGGCCGATTCACATGGTGACGACGACCTTCCCTCGAGCGTGTCCTTCTTCGAGGTAGCGGATTGCGTCGGCGGTCTGAGCGAACGGGTAGGTCCTGTCGATAACGGGGGCGATCTTCGCGGCGTCGACGAGCTCGCGCAGCACGGTCAGGTCTGCCTTGTTCTGCTGCGCTAGGAAGAAGACCATCCGCTGGCTGACGGCTAGCGACAGCATCGCCATCCGGGCGGTGCGGCTCAACGGCCCGACCCAGTTGCCCTCGTTCGGGCCTCCGACGCCGACTAGCACTCCGGCAGGCAGCAAGATTCGTCTCGTTTCGGACAGGCTGCGGCTTCCGGCTATGTCGAGCAGCAGGTCGTATTGCGCTCCTCCCTTGGTGAAGTCCTCCCGCGTGTAGTCGACGACACGGTCGGCGCCAAGGGAGGCAACCGTCTCCACGTTCGGGCTACTGCACACGCCGGTGACCTCACCGCCCAGCGCCTTGGCGATCTGGACCGCAAACGTCCCCACCCCGCCGGACGCGCCGTTAACGAGCACCTTGTACCCGGCCTGGATGCGCCCCTTGTCGCGCAGCGCCTGCAAGGCGGTGACGCCGGCCACCGGCACAGCTGCCGCCTGCTCGAACGTCAGGCTGGCCGGCTTGGCAAGCACTGCCCCGTCCGCGCGGATAGTGATGTACTCGGCAAGAGTGCCGCGCTCTTCCAGGCCACCGAA
>DATMMA010000147.1:0-9245 GCA_035570295.1 Streptosporangiaceae bacterium | reverse complement strand
GCAGCGCCGCAGTCGGATCGCCCCGGTAGTCGGCGCCGAGCTTGTCCACCTCGTCCAGCAAGATCACCGGGTTCATGGACCCGGCCTCGGTGACGGCGCGGACGATCCGGCCGGGAAGCGCGCCGACGTAGGTACGCCGGTGGCCGCGGATCTCGGCCTCGTCCCGCACGCCGCCGAGTGCGACCCTGGCGAACTTGCGGCCCATTGCCCGCGCGACGGACTCGCCGAGCGAGGTCTTGCCGACTCCGGGCGGCCCGCCAAGTGCGAGCACGGCGCCGCTGCGCCTGCCGCCGACAAGCTGGAGGCCGCGGTCTGACCGCCGCTTGCGGACGGCGAGGTACTCGATGATCCGGTCCTTGACGTCGTCCAGGCCAGCGTGGTCTGCGTCCAGCACCGCCCGCGCGCCGGTGATGTCATAGGCATCCTCCGTGCGCTCGTTCCACGGCAGCTCGAGCAGGGTGTCAAGCCAGGTGCGGATCCAGCCTGCCTCGGGCGACTGGTCTGACCCGCGCTCGAGCTTGGCCGCCTCCTTCAGGGCCGCTTCGCGGACCTTCTCCGGCAGGTCGGCAGCCTCGATCCTGGCGCGGTAGTCCTCCTCTTCCGAGGCGGGCTTGCCGTCCAGCTCGGCTAGCTCCTTCCGGATGGCAGCCAGCTGCTGGCGAAGCAGGAACTCGCGCTGCTGCTTCTCCATGCCTTCCTTGACGTCGTTGCTGATGGTCTCCGCGACGTCTAGCTCGGCCAGGTGCTCGCGAGCCCAGCCGGTCAGCAGTTCCAGGCGCGCCTGCGGGTCGCTCGTCTCCAGCAGTTGCCGCTTCTGGGCCATGTCGAGATACCCGGCGTAACCGGCGCTGTCGGCCAGCGCGGACGGGTCAGTCAGGCGCTGCAGCACGTCGACGAACTGCCATGCGCCCCGCTTCTGCAGGATCGTGGCAGCCAGTCCGCGGTACTCCCTGGCCAGGTCAGCGGCTTGCGGAGTGGGCTCGGGCTCGTCGATGACGGTGCCCTCAACCCACAGCGCCTGGCCGGGGCCCACGGTGCCAGTGCCGATCCTGACGCGTGCGGTGCCGCGCACGACTGCCGCGCGCTCACCGCTCGGTAGCCTGCCGACCTGCTCGATCGCGGCGAGGGTGCCGATAGGGGTGTATTTGCCGTCTGGGCGCGGCACCAGCAGTACAAGGGCCTTGGCGTCGCCGCCCGCGGCTGCCGCGGCGAGCTGAGCCGCCTCGATCGCCGCTCGCGGCTCAGCAGCGGAGAGGTCAAGCGGCACTACCATCGTCGGCAGAACGACGTTGTCGTCCAGCGGCAGCACCGGCAGCGAGAGAGTCTCGGCCATTACAGAGGTCACTTCCTCCGAAGCTAGGCACTAGGTTGCTTACGTGATTACGACGCTACAAGCAAACTTGGAGGTTTTTTGTTCCGCCGCTGGTAGAGCGTTCGCCGCGAGCGGACAACTGTTGGCCGCACCGGACTACTCTGGATAGACGGCATATAAGCCGCGTTTCACGCCACTTTCCAGGCCGGGCAAGGTTCGCCGCGGCGAAGGGGAGCGGCCCCGTGTGCTCGTTCCCGCCCTCATCGAAGTCGCCGTCCAGCCCGTCCAGGTAGGCAGGGGCGGCGTAAGCTGCGGCGTTGTGCTCCGGAGTGTCCAGGCGATCAGATACGTGACGCCTCTTCGCGAGGGCGGCTCGCTGCCTGCCGTGATGGAGGCAGATGATCTCGGCACCTATGTGGTCAAATTCCGCGGTGCCGGCCAGGGGCCTAAGGCGCTCGTCGCTGAGATCATCAGCGCTAGCCTCGCCGGCGCGTGCGGGCTGGCGGTGCCAGAGCTCGTCACGGTTCAGCTCGATCCGGCGCTCGCGCCCGGCGAGCCGGATCAGGAAATCCAGGACCTGCTGCGGGCCAGCGCGGGACTGAACCTGGGGGTGGACTTCCTGCCCGGGGCGCTGGATTTCGAGGCGGGCGCGGCAAGCGTCGATGCCGCCCTGGCTGGCCGGGTCATCTGGTTCGACGCGCTGGTATCGAACGCGGACCGGTCCTGGCGTAACCCGAACATGCTGCTCTGGCACGGTGTTCTTTACCTCATCGATCACGGCGCGACGCTGACGTTCCAGCACCGCTGGGCCAGCGCCGGGCAAGCCGCGGAGCGTCCATACGACATCGCCGAGCACGCGCTCCTGGGCTGCAAGGGCCTGGTCGAGGACGCAGACGCCGAGCTGGCTCCCAGGCTGACGACGGCCGTCCTGCGCGAGGCCGTGGCGCGGGTGCCGGAGGAGTGGCTGGCCGGCGAGCCGGACTTCAGCAGCGTGCCGGAGCTGCGCGAGGCGTACGTCAGCCAGCTCGCAGCGCGCCTCGCGGCCAGGCCTAGCTGGCTCCCGCAGCTCGCCGCAGCCGCAGCGGCCGGCCTGGCCGGCGTGACGCTCGCTGACCGGGCTGGCCGACGGGCCTCACGCCCGGCCTGGCTGGCCCGCCAGGAGGGCCAATGGCGGGACGCGCAGTGACGAGCGATCCGCAGCCCTTTGAATACGCCATCCTGCGGGTGGTTCCCAGGGTCGACCGCGGTGAGGCCATCAATGCCGGGATCGTGCTGTACTGCCGGCCTCTCAATTACTTGCGAGCGCTCGTCGAACTTGACGCTGACCGGTTGCTGGCGCTCGACCCTGAGGCCGACGTGCCTGCGATCGGGCGGGCGCTCGACGCGATCGTCGGCATCTGCGCACAGGATCCGGGTGCCGGGCAGCCCGGCTTGCAGGACATCGGACGCCGGTTCGGCTGGCTAACCGCTCCACGCAGCACCGTGGTCCAGACAGGTCCGGTGCACACCGGACTGACCAGCGACCCGGACGCCGAAGCGGTGCGGCTGCTTGCGTCGCTGGTGCGCCGCCCCGGCCCGACCGCCTGACCACGGGCGGCGCTGGCTGGCTAAGCTTGGGGCGACATAACGCCCCTGGCAGATCAGCGCACCGCTGACGGCTTACCGCCGTTCCTGGCACAGGCGCCGGGGATGGGAGGGGAGCTGACTTGCCATGCGGGCAGAGGTCGTGCAGCACAGCAGTGGTACGCCGGAAAAATCAACACTCGCCCTGGAACCAGGCATGCGCGTAACAGAGGAACGTGCGCCGCTGAAGGTCGCGCTGCTCGGCTGCGGCGTCGTCGGCTCACAGGTCTACCGGCTGCTCTCCGAGCAGTCCGCTGACCTGAAGGCGAGGGCAGGAGCGCAGCTGGAGATCGCCGGCGTGGCTGTTCGCGAGCCCAGCCGGCCGCGCGATGTCCCTGTCGACCCCGACTTGCTGACCACTGACGGGATGGAACTAGTCACCCGGCCCGACGTGGACATCGTGATCGAGCTGATCGGCGGCATCGAGCCGGCCAGGACCTTGCTGCTGGCAGCGCTCAGTGCCGGGAAGTCCGTGGTCACCGCGAACAAGGCGCTGGTCGCTGCGGATCGCGCGGTCCTGCACAAAACCGCCAGCCAGGCTGGCGCGGACCTGTACTACGAGGCGGCCGTCGCCGGCGCGATACCGCTGCTTCGGCCGCTCCGGGAGTCCCTGGCCGGCGATGAGGTCCGGCGCGTGCTCGGGATCGTGAACGGCACGACCAACTTCATTCTGGACCGGATGGACACCTCAGGCGCGGACTTCAGTGCGGCGCTGGCCGAGGCGCAGGCGCTCGGCTACGCCGAAGCCGACCCGACGGCGGACGTGGCCGGCTTTGACGCCGCTGCCAAGGCGGCGATCCTGGCCAGCATCGCCTTCCACACCGAGGTCACCGCGGATGACGTCTACCGGGAGGGCATCCTCTCGGTCACGGCGGCCGACATCGCCAGCGCCAGGGCGATGGGCTGCGTGGTCAAGCTCCTGGCAATCTGCGAGCGGTCCAACGGCGGCATCTCGGCCCGGGTGCACCCGGCGATGATCCCGCGCACGCACCCGCTGGCCGCGGTGCGGGAGGCGTACAACGCCGTCTTCATCGAGGCGGAGTCGGCAGGCAGGCTGATGTTCTACGGCGCTGGCGCCGGCGGCCAGCCAACCGCCAGCGCGGTACTGGGCGACACGGTCGCCATCGCGCGCAACCTGCTGGCCGGACTGCGCGGCCCGCACTCTTCTACCTATGCACAGCTGCCGCTGGTCCCGATCGGCGAGGCGCGGACCAGCTACTACGTCCAGCTGGACGTGGCGGACCGCCCTGGCGTTCTGGCACCGGTTGCTGACGCGTTCGCGCAGCAAGGCGTTTCGATCAAGGCCGTCCGGCAAGAGGGCCGCGGCGAGGACGCCAACCTGATCATCATGACGCACTCGGCACGAGAAGCCGCCCTGGCCAGGACGGTGGCGGTGCTGGGCGCTATGGAAGCAGTGCGGAACGTGGACAGCGTGATGCGCGTCGAGGCCCTGGAGGGCGAGTGAACCGAAGGCAGCGAGCAGGACACCCGCCAGCCAGGTGCACGGTGCCGCAGTGACACCCGAGATGGCTGCCTCGATCACTGGACCGCGGTCCTGGCGCGGAATCATCGCTGAGTACGCAGCCAGCCTGCCGGTACCTGCCGACGTGCCGGCGGTCACGCTAGGCGAGGGCGGGACGCCACTGCTACCCGCCCCGGTGCTGTCAGAGCTGACGGGCTGCACCGTGTATCTCAAGGTCGAGGGAGTCAACCCGACCGGATCGTTCAAGGACCGCGGCATGACGGTCGCAGTCACCCTTGCCGCTGCCAGGGGCGCGCATACCGTAATCTGCGCATCCACCGGCAATACCAGCGCGAGCGCTGCGGCCTACGCGGCCAGAGCCGGCCTGACCTGCGCCGTGCTCGTTCCCAAAGGCAGCGTTGCGCTCGGGAAGCTGGCGCAGGCGCTCGCACACGGAGCTCGCCTGATCCAGATCGACGGTAACTTCGACGACTGCCTGGAACTCGTCCGCAAGATCGCGGCGGACTACCCGGTGGCCCTGGTCAATTCCGTCAACCCGGACCGCCTGCAGGGCCAGAAGACCGCGTCGTTTGAGATCGTGGACGTGCTCGGCGACGCGCCCGACGTGCACTGCCTGCCGGTCGGCAACGCCGGCAACATCTCCGCCTACTGGCTCGGCTACCAGGAGTACCGCGCGGACGGCAAGGCGACCAAGACCCCGCGAATGCTGGGCTACCAGGCGGCCGGCGCCGCGCCGATCGTTATCGGTCAGCCGGTGCTGAACCCGGTCACGGTAGCAACGGCGATCCGGATCGGTAACCCGGCGTCCTGGCAACTGGCCGAGGAAGCACAGGACCAGTCCGGTGGCCTCATCGGCTCCGTCACCGACGAGGAGATCCTGGCTGCCTACCGGTTGCTCGCCCAGCGGGAAGGCGTGTTCGGCGAGCCCGCGTCGGCAGCCGGCGTGGCCGGTCTGCTGCAGGCTAGCGCGGAGGGGCTGGTTGCGCCTGGCTCGGTCGTCGTGTGCACGATCACCGGGCACGGGCTGAAGGATCCCGAAACCGCAGTCGCGGGCGCGCCTGCGCCGGTCACCGTCGGCGTCGACGTGGCTGCCGTCGCCGGTGCGCTGAACCTGCGGTGACTGTGCCTGCTGTGATTGGCCGCTAATGGTGCGCTGGCCAGACAAGCCGGTCACCGTTCGGGTCCCGGCGACGAGCGCGAACCTGGGCCCCGGCTTCGACTCGCTGGGCCTCGCGCTGAGCCTCCACGACACCGTTCGGGCGCGTGTACTGCCATCCGGGCTTCAGGTGACGGTGACCGGCGCCGGTGCCGGGGACCTTGAGCGCGGTGAGGGCCACCTGGTCATCCGGGCCATGCGGGCGGCGTTCGCAGCCATCGGCGCGCAGCCGCCGGGCCTGGAGATTTCCTGCGGGAACGACGTGCCTCAGGGCTTCGGGCTTGGCTCGTCCGCGGCTGCCATCGTCTCCGGAGTGCTTGCGGCCCGAGCACTGGCTGGCGCGGATGGCGCCGCGGCGCTCCCGGATGATGCCGTGCTCCGGCTCGCTACTGAGCTCGAAGGACATCCCGACAACGTGGCGGCCTGCCTGCTCGGCGGACTGACCGTCTCCTGGACCTCGGCGTCCGTGGTCCAGGTGGCCAGGCTGACGCCGCTGGCCGGCCTGGCTCCGGTGCTCTGTGTCCCGGCCGTGCCGCTGTCGACGCAAACCGCGCGCAAGGCACTGCCCGCCGAGGTCCCGCACGCCGAAGCCGCGGCCAACTCCGCCCGTGCGGCCTTGCTCATCGCGGCGCTGACCCTCCGGCCGGACCTGTTGCTGGCCGGGACCGAGGATTTCCTGCACCAGCCGTACCGGGCAGCGGCGATGCCCGCTACCGCCGCGCTGATCGAACGGCTGCGCACGGCGGGCATCGCCGCTGTGGTGTCCGGGGCTGGTCCGTCGGTCCTGGCCCTGACGGTCAGCGGCACCGGGCCCGGCCCTGACGACGTGATCAGGATCGCTGCCGAGGCGGGTCCGGTCTGGCGGGTACTGCCGCTCGAGGTCGATGCGGACGGAGCCGTACTGCTTTCCGATTTACCTGCCATGCAACCTCCTGTGCCTAATCCCCGCGATCACCGCTAAGACGACAGCCTGGCCCGAGCAGGTTGCTTGGTCCGCCGCCCCAGATGTCACCAGCGCCCCGACTCCGTAGTCGTTTGCTGGCCATTCACGTCCGCTATGAGCAGTTTGCCCCCGGCCAACGACTACGGTGTGCGGGGACGGACAACCGCTGTTGCCAGCCGGTCAGAGTGCAGCTTGGCCGTTCGCCCTGCCGGACGCGACCGCTAGCGTGTGATCGTGCTGGAGCCGCTGAATGACTGCTGACCCCGGACTGCAGGCCAACGTCACGCCGCGCATCGGCTTGCTGGTGATCGCGCGAGAGTGGGCCCGGATCGGAATTACTGGCTTCGGCGGGCCGCCAGCGCATATCGCGCTGCTGCGGAAGCTCTGCGTCCAGCGCAATCAGTGGCTGTCGGCTACCGAGTTTGAGGACGGCGTCGCCGCGACCTCGCTGCTGCCCGGCCCAGCCTCCACTCAGCTGGCCATCTACTGTGCCTGGCGGCTCGCTGGCCCGCTCGGTGCGATCGTCGGCGGCGCGTGCTTCATCGTGCCAGGGCTGATCATCATCCTGGCGCTCTCGGTGCTTTTTCTTGCGAAGTCGCCGCCGGACTGGGTGACGGGTGCCGCGGCCGGAGCAGGTGCGGCTGTTCCTGCCGTAGCGCTCAGCGCTGCCATCGGCCTGGCGCCTGCTAGCTGGCGACGGGCGAACCCGACTCGGTCAGGGGCGGCAGACGGCGCCGACCGCCTCAGCCGGGCGGTCAACGGGGCCGCCGTCCGCTGGCTGGCCTACGTGGTGGCCGGCGGCGTCGCGGCGAACCTGGCGGGTCCGTACCTGGTCGCCGTCCTGCTCGGTTGCGGCCTGTGCGAGTGGATCGCGATCGGCCGGCCCAGTCCCGGACGAGCCAGCGCCGACCAGGCCACTGCCGACCGGGCCAGTGCTGGCCGGGACGGGACCGGCCGGAACGGTGCCGGCCGGAACGGGGCTGGCCGGAACGGTGCTGGCTCCGGCAGGGGCGCCGTGCTGGTCCCGCTTGCCGCGAAAGCCGTCACGGCCGGCGTGCTCGGGTCGGTGGTGTGGGTTGCGATCAAGGTCGGCGCCTTGTCGTTTGGCGGCGGGTTCGTCATCATCCCGCTGATGCAGCACGATGCCGTGCACACCTATCACTGGATGACGACCACGCAGTTCCTCAGCGCCGTCGCGCTGGGCCAGGTAACTCCAGGGCCGGTAGTGCAGACGGTCGCCGTAGTCGGCTACGCGGCAGCGGGCCTCGCCGGCGGCTTGCTCGCTGCCGCGGTCGCGTTCGCCCCGTCGTTCGTGTTCGTGCTCGCCGGCGGGCCGCACTTCGACCGCTTCCGGCGCAACTCAGCCGCGCAGGCATTCCTCGCAGGCTCAGGGCCGGCGGCGATCGGTGCCATTGCCGGCGCTGCGGTCACCCTCGGCTTCGGGCTTACGCATCTCTGGCAGGTCGTGGTTCTAGCCGGCGCCATCGGCTGGCTCATCCTGTTGCGCCGGGGCGTGGTGAGCGCCATCCTGGCGTCCGCCGGGATTGGTGTCATCATCGCGCTCGCTGGTCTCGGCTAGCCGGCGTTTCCTGGTCGGTCAGGTGAGCTGCGCCAATCGCCGTGCTAGCTGCTCTGCCGCAGCCTGTTGACCTGGGGTGCCCGCACCCGGCCGGCGGAGCGGCGTCAGTGCCCGTCGCCGCCCGACTGCGCGGTGATCCGGCGCAGCACATCCGCTCGCAGCGCCTGGACGTCGGCGCCTGCCTGAGATAGCGCCGTCAGAGCGCCGTTACGGCGTGACTCCAGGATCCCGATCAGCATGTGCCCCGAGGTGATCTCCCGCTGGCCGAGCTGCTGAGCGCGGTGCACGGCTCTGCCGAGTGCCTGCTTGGTGTCGCCAGCCAACGGCAGCCTGGTCTGGCCGCGGACCGCCGCCCGGTCCAGCGCGCCGGGGCCGAACGCCGCCTCGGTGGCCCGGCGGACTGCGTCGAGGTCGATGCCCAGTGTGCCCAGCGCGTCGGCGTCCAGCCCGGCGGGAGCGCTACTATCGCCCCGGCGGACGTGCGCCCGGAGCGACTCCAGGCTCAGCCCGGCCGCAGTCAGCGCGTCGGCGGCGGGTCCTGGCTCACGGAGCAGGCCGAGCAGCATGTGCTCGCTGCGGATCTGATCCTGGCCGGCCCGGCCAGCTTCTTGCCGGGCATCGACGAACGCTTGCCGCGCGGCCGGCTCGAACCGTTCAAACACCGTCGTCTCCAGACCCTTGTTGGCTCCTACCAGGTCGGCTCATCCCGCGAAGGATCGCGCTGTCGGGCGATCTGCCCGCCAGCAGCTTCGCGTACTTCTTGTGCACCGCCTGCTTGCTGACGCCGAGGAAGACCGCGATCTCCTGCCATGACCAGCCGTGATCGCGGGCGTTCCCGACCTGAAGGGCTTCCAGCCGCTCGGCCAGTTCACGCAGGGCACGGGCCGCTCGCAGCCCGGCTGCCGGATCTTGCCCGCTGGCCGCCTCCGCCAGCGCTGTCTGGTTGCTCATCCCGTCAATATAGGTTGACGCCAGCACTTCTGTCAACTTTGGTTGACCCCCGCAACGGGCCGGCGTCAGTACTCGTCGTGCAGCCGCAGCCAGCTCATCGTCGGCTCTTGCGGCCAGCCCTCCGGCGAGTCCTCCCACTCCTCCTGACGGCCGTACGGAGTGAGGTCAAGCAGGTTGAAATCCATCCGCAGCCGGTCG
>DATMMA010000146.1:0-20134 GCA_035570295.1 Streptosporangiaceae bacterium | reverse complement strand
GCATCGGCAGGCTGGTGAAGATCGCCGTGGAAGAGGGCAGGGCGACCAGGCCGGACCTGAAGATCGGTGTCTGCGGCGAGCACGGCGGTGACCCGGATTCGGTGCACTTCTTCCACTCCGCCGGCCTGGACTACGTGTCGTGCTCGCCGTTCCGGGTGCCGGTCGCCCGCCTTGAGGCTGGCCGCGCGGCCGTGATGGAGACCGCCGGGGGTAGCGACAGCAGGTGACGGTCGTTGCGGGCGACGGGGCCGTCGATCCTGACGGCTACGACGACTGGGCCACCGAGCGCTGGGCAGCGGAGCCGCCGAAGCCCGGTGCTGGCAGCGGGCGCGGTCCCTTCATCAGGGACCGCGCCCGGGTGCTGCACAGCGCGGCCCTGCGCCGCCTTGCCGCCAAGACGCAGGTGGTCGCGGTCGGCTCGGGCGACTTCCCGCGCACCCGCCTGACTCACTCTCTCGAGTGCGCCCAGATCGGCCGTGAGCTCGGCGAGGCGCTCGGCTGCGATCCTGACCTGGTCGACGCCGCCTGCCTGGCGCACGACCTCGGTCACCCGCCGTTCGGTCACAACGGCGAGGCCGCGCTCGCGGATCTCGCAGCCGACTGCGGAGGTTTTGAAGGGAACGCCCAAAGCCTCCGGCTAGTCACCCGCCTCGAGGCGAAGGTTCCTTCGGCCGGCCTGAACCTGACCAGGGCGACTCTGGATGCGACGCTGAAGTACCCGTGGGCCGGTCCGGTTCCTGGCGCCGCCGGAGCGATCGGCCTCGGCCCGGATGAGACCCGGCCAGCCCGGGCCGCGAGCAAGTACGGCGCTTACGCCGACGACATGGCCGTATTCACCTGGATCCGGGACGGCGCGGCGGCCGGCCGGTCCTGCCTGGAGGCACAGGTGATGGACTGGGCTGACGACGTCGCGTATTCCGTCCATGACCTGGAAGATGGCTTGCATGCCGGCCTCGTGACGCTGGAGCAGCTGCGCGATCCCGCTGAACGGCTGATTGTCGCCGGTCTGACCCTGACCGAGTACTGCGCGCCGGGCTTCACCAGCTTGGACGAGCTCACCGAGACCTTCAGCCGGCTGCTTGAGCTCGACTGCTGGCCGCCCGAGTTCGACGGCAGCCTGTCGGCCGCGGCCTCAGTGAAGCACCTCACGAGCGTCCTGATCGGCCGGTTCTGCAACGCGGCGCAGCATGCGACCAGGCCACCGCTGCATCCGCCGGTCAGCCGGTACGCCGCGGAACTGGTGGTGCCCCGGCAGCAGCGGCTGGAATGTGCGCTGCTCAAGGGCGTTACCGCGCATTACGTGATGACCAGGATCGGCGTGGCGGCTGCGCAGGCACGCGAGCGCGAAGTGATCTCGGAACTGGCCGCGGCGGTGCTCGCAGGTGCTCCGGTGACGCTGGATCCGATGTTCCGGCCGGAGTTCGAGTCGGCGCAGGACGACCGCGCTCGCCTGCGCGTTGTCGTGGACCAGATCGCGTCGCTCACCGACACTTCGGCCCTCGCCTGGCACAACCGGCTCTGGTCCTCGGGCACCTGATCGCTGCGATTCGCAGCCCGGCGGCCGTTACGCCCGCTGCGCATCCCGCGTGCGTCGCCCTCCACCCGTTGTTCGGCTACCTGCTCGTCTCGGCACGCTGCGCCGGATCGCGGTGTGCTGTCCCGCTCCGGTCCGGGTCGGGGGTTGCGTGTATGCGGACCCCCGGCCAACGGGGCACGCCGGTGAGCAGGGTCGCGCCGACGTGTAACCGCGCCCCGCCAGCGCCGCCGCGATCTCGGCGGCCACCTCGCACGGGGTGGTCGTCACCTCGAGCCAGCCGTAGCGCAGCGTGCTGATTCCAGCCGTTGTCGCGGCGTTGTCCCGGTGAATGTCGTTCCAGCGGCTGTCGCCGGGATGCGCGAGCCTGCCGTCGAGTTCAACCACGGTCTTGTAAGCCTCGTACAGCGTGTCCCGGTAGATGTTCCGGCCGTTGCGCCGCGACTGCGCCTGCCGCGTTGCGGCCGGGAACCGATGCGGCCGTTCGACATCGCGCACGTAGCGGTACTCAAGCACGGAGTGGATCCCGGCCGAGTCCGCGCTCAGTAGTTCTGCCAGCTGAGCGCGCCAGTGAACCCGGCTGCGCGCTTGGAGTGCATCGCGGAGTCTGGCTTGGGTGGTCAGGCGCCTGCCGAGAGCCCTCGTTACCCAGCCGACTGCCGCATCCAAATCATGAGCCGCGGCCCACAAGTCAAGGACGGTCTCCTCGAGCTTCGTTCGCGGCGGGAGCCCGGACGGGTGGATGGCCTGGTTCGCTCTACTTGACAGGTACAGCACTATCCCGGGCTGCTTCCTCACCCGCCGATTGCCGGGAATGGTCAGATGAATGAGCGAGCTGGGCTTATCGGCCAGTCCCCAGATCTCAGCCGCGGTCTGATGACTTAGCATGGCGCCGGGCCCGGCATAGAGGACGGCGGCCCAGAGACATGCCGCTCGGCTCGGTGCACCGGAAAAGGCCGCGTAGACGCCTGGGTAGATTCGCTGCCAGCTGCCCCGCCTCAGCCTCGATAGCAGGATCGCCCTGGTCAGGCCGCTCGCTTGGATCTGAGCGCAGGACAGCATGCCGCCCTGGGACTTGGCAGTCTCCACTAGCGACGGAGGTAAGTCGGCGACCATGGCGCCACAATGCCGGTAGGTGCCGACAAAACGAGGCCTAGACCATGATCGCGAAAACAACCGTATCGCCGGCGAAACATTGTTTTCGTGGTCATGGATTGGCTGCCGCAAGCCGCTCGAGTAGCGGGCCAGTGAGTCGCAAAAGTCCGATTTCAGTAGTGCTGAGCTCGGCGCTCATCGCAGCGGCCAGCCAATTGTCGCGCTGCTCCATCTCGGTGCGCAGCGCAGTATGCCCGTACTCAGTGATCGCCAGCAGTGACCGTCGGCCGTCGGCCGGATCTGGCTCGCGGAACGCTAGGCCGGCCGTCTCCAGCGCGGCGAGTGTGCGGGTCAGTGACTGCGGCTGCACGCGCTCGGCCGTGGCCAGCTCGCCCGGTGTCAGCGGACCGCGACGACGCATGTGGCCAAGGACGCTCAGTTCCAGCCCCGTGAGGTCGGCCTCGCTGCGCTCCAGTCGCAGCCTGCGGGCGAGGCTGATAACACCGCGCCGGACCTCGGTCGCTGCAACCGCTGCCGCCGCCCGGGGGCCATCCGCGGGTGCGATTCCGTGCTGTGCCTCGGCTCGCTGCGCCTCAGTATCCTTGGTCATAGGTCATACGCTATAACTTACTAATAGCGAGAGCTCGCAGTCGCGCGCGATCAGTTCGATGCCGCGACTCCGAGTACAGGCGCCATGCGAGCCGAGACTGCCGCCGCTCCACCGAAGCGTACGGCGCGGTTGATTCACTCAGCGCCCGACGGTCCCGGGCTCGCCTGATTAAGACCTCGGCTCAGCTCGCACAGGACAGGGACTGCCCCTGCCTGTCGGCGTGCTGGCTTGTCTGCATGACCGCGGGGGCCGACCGGCGATCGGCAACCCATCGCGTTGACAGGCTCAGTCGAATTAGTAAGCTCCAGCGTATGAATACTCCGTCGCGAACGAGTCAGGCAGTCGCGCTCATCAGGGTCGGTCTTGACCGGCCGCATAGTTCTGAGGGCGATCCGGGCGCGCAACGCAGGCTGTGCAAGGACATGCAGTTCAGTGCGCCGGGCTGGCTGCTGCCGAGCATCGAGGCACGGACCAGGTTCGTCGACGATCAGGTGATCAGGGCTATTGCTAACGGCACCCGGCAGATAGTGATCTGTGGTGCCGGCTACGACGACCGGGCACTCCGCTTCCGCACTTCTGGCGTCCGGTTTTTCGAGCTGGATCATCCAGCGACTCAGGCCGACAAGGCCAGGCTGCTGGTGTCGATCGGCGCTGAGCCGCCCGCTGGGTCGCCCGCCGTGACGCTGGCTAAGGCTGACTTCCGCAGCGATGACGTCGCAGTGGTGCTTCACCGCGCGGGGCACGAGGCGAGCCTGCCAACCCTCTTTGTCTGCGAAGGGCTGCTCGTCTATCTCGACCGCCCTACCTGCCACGCGCTGCTTGGCGCCCTGGCCCAGCGCGCGGCGACGGGCAGCGTGCTCGTGGTCAGCATGGCCACGCACGCGGACGGGCTAGATTCCGGCGAGGTCGCCAGGGCGGCCAACGCGCGGCGGCGAGCGGGCGAGGCGGAGCCCTGGCGGACGATCCTGCCGGTGGCTGAGCACCTGGCACTAATCGAGCAAGCGGGCTGGGCCGTGACCACTACGCAGTGGTCTCCGGTGCCGGCTGCAGATGTCACGCACGGCCGCCGGTCACTGCTCGCAACGGCCGAGCCGCTGCGGCAGAGTGATCCGACGCCGCTGGCGTGATCTGCCTGCGCCGCGTCGGCCCAGCACGCAGCCGCTAAACCTGCGGGCGTGCGGGATCTGCCCGCTCTAGACGGCATGTGCAACCGTCCGTGCTAGGGAGGTGGCGAAACCTGCCGCGCGGCGCGGGCGAGCCGGCTACCGAGCGTGAGATGGTGTCACGCATGGAAACTGCCGCCATCGACTTCAGCCCGTTCGGCCTCGACGCGGATTGGCCATCCCGGCGCTGGCTGGAGCTGATTCACGGCCGCCTTGGCGACACCGTCAGGGGCGTCCGGCTCGGCCATGCGAGCACCTCGGCCATGGTTCTGGCCTGCACTTACCCGCGCAGCAGCTTCGACGAGCCAGGAGCTGCGATGATGCTGGACCCGATTCGCGAGGTCGCGTTCGAGACCACGTACACGCAGGTCAACCTCGCGCTACATCAGATCAAGACACCCGGCGCGCGGCCAGACGGGTTGATCAGCTCGCTCGTCAGGTACGCCAGCCAGGAAGCCGACAGGTACCGGGAGTGGGCGAACACGCACTGGGGCGCCGAAGTCGCAGCCACGACCCGGCTGGCGAGCTGGCAGTCCGGGTTCAGCCTCGCCTACCCGGATGTTTACGTGATTGTGCACGCCTGCGGCATTGGTATTGACCAGCTTCGTATGGCGGCAGTCAGCGATCTTTCCGCTTACCATCACGGCGTGGATCCGCTGGAGGCCGGTGCCATGCACTGGGAGCTTTGGGCCAACCGGCCCGAGCTGGCTTATGACGACCTGACCCGGACGCTGGTGGCGCCTTAGTCGGCGGCCTCGACATTGCAGACAGCGCAGAGCACGACGCCGGTATCGCTCAGGTCCGGCAGCACGACCTCGGCTCCAGCGTCGCGGAGCTGCTGCATCGTGAAGCTCCCGCTGGCCACCCCGACCGCCCGCGCGCCGGAGACCGTAGCTGCCTCGATGTCGCTCGGGGTGTCGCCGATAAGCACGGTCGCGGTTCCGGAGAAGTCGGCGTCGTGGCGATGCGCCGCGTTCGCCCGGGCGACCGGCACGAGGTCGGCGCGGACCTCACTGACGTCGCCGTAGGCTCCGATACTCAGGTCGAGGTGTGCGGTAAGACCAAGCGCGCCGAGTTTCACCTGGGCCAGCGCCGGGATGTTGCCGGTCAGTAGTGACTGAACCACCAGCTGGCCGTCATCCCGCTGGGCTAGCGAGGAGACCGCGGCCAGGGCCTCTGCGGCGCCCGGCAGTATGCGGCCGTACTCGCGGACCATGCTGTCGAGTTCCGGCGCACGATCGGCCAGCCGCTGCTGGAATCTGGGCAGCTCACGTAGCGGGTCAGGCACCCCGGCAGCCGTCAGCACTTCGAGCGCGATTGAGGTGTCGGTCCGCCCTGCCATGGAGCCAAGGCGACCCGGCATCTCGAGTCCGTACAGTTCGGCCAGCACGACCTCGTACAGGTGCCTGCCGACGCCGTCGGTAGCTACCAGCGTGTAATCGACATCCCAGAGCACCAGCAACGAACGCACGCCTGACCGTACCAGGAGCCGGACCCGGCAGCGGCCCGGCGGTCGCGGGTGGCAGCCTCCTGGCCTGTTTCGGCAAAACTCATAAAGCGGACGTCGGGTTTGCGAGATAAGTGGCATCTCGGTTGTCCCTGCGCCCGGCGGACTGCGCGTGCACTCCGAACGGGCTAGCGCCGTGCCCGGCGCAGTTGGCCATCGTCGTGGGCTGGCCGCGACTAGACTCGGCGGACAGCGGCACGACGCGACAGCTGGCAACGCGGCAGGACAGCAGCGGGCAGGCAGCGCCGCGGTTAAGCACGGCGGACAACAGGGCGGGCGGAAGGCGGCGCACATGGCAGGCCGGATCCGCGACGACGACCTAGCTCTGGTACGCGAGCGCTCTGCAGTCGACGAGGTCGTGGGGGAGTATCTGCAGCTCCGCGGGGCGGGAGGCGGTTCGCTCAAGGGTCTCTGCCCGTTCCACGAGGAGAAGACGCCATCCTTCAACGTCACTCCGGCGCGGGGCCTGTGGTACTGCTTCTCCTGCCATGAGGGCGGCGACGTCATCAAGTTCGTGCAGAGGATCGACAATCTCGGCTTCACTGAGGCTGTCGAGCGACTCGCCAAGCGGGCCGGGATCGACCTGCGGTACGAGCAGGGCGGCCAGATCCCCGGTAAGGAGCAGTCACACCGCAGGCGGCTGATCGAGGCGCACAAGGCCGCGGCGGAGTTCTACGCCGAGCACCTGGATAGCCCGGCCGCGCAAGCCGCGCGCGACTTCCTGTCCTCGCGCGGCTTCGAGCTGACGGACGCGCGGCGGTTCGGGGTTGGCTACGCGCCGGCCGAGTGGGACTCGCTGACCAGGCACCTGCGCGGCCGCGGCTTCACCGAGAACGAGTTGCTGGTCGGCGGCCTCGCGAGCCAGGGCCGGCGCGGCCCGATCGACAGGTTCCGGGGCAGGCTGACCTGGCCGATCGCGGATCTGACCGGCGACGTCATCGCATTCGGCGCGCGCAAGCTGGCGACAGGCGACGACGGGCCCAAGTATCTCAACACTCCGGAAACGCCGCTGTTCAAGAAGAGCTCGGTGCTGTACGGGGCGGACCTGGCCAAGCGCGACATCGCACAACGCAGGCAGGCCGTCGTAGTCGAGGGTTATACCGACGTGATGGCCTGCCACCTGGCTGGCATCACGACGGCAGTGGCTACCAGCGGTACCTCGTTCGGCGACGGCCACATCACGATCCTGCGCCGCCTGCTGATGGACGAGAGTCAGTTCCGCGGCGAGGTGATCTTCACCTTCGACGGTGACGCAGCCGGCCAACGGGCTGCGCTGCGCGCGTTCAGCATGGAGGAGAAGTTCGTCACCCAGACCTTCGTCGCTGTGCAAGGCGACGGACTCGACCCGTGCGACCTTCGGCTCGAGCGCGGCGACGCGGCGGTGCGGGACCTGATCGCGCAGCGGGTGCCGTTGTTCGAGTTCGCGATCCGCAGTGCCATTTCCGAGCACAACCTGGAAACGGCCGAGGGACGGCTCGCTGCCCTAGACGCAGCCGCGCCGATTGTGGCGAAAATTAAGGACCGCGGGCTGCGGCAACTGTATGCGGTCAGCCTGGACCGGTGGCTCGGCATGATGGACGAGGGCTTCGTGCTCGACCGCGTTCTGACGCATGGGGCCCCGTCCGCTCGCGCCGATGGCACTCGGCAGCGGAACGGTGACAATGCCGCACCAGGACGGCCGGGCGTTAGCCGCGCAGGCGCGAACGGCCGCGCAGCAAACGGTGGCGTGGAACGAGGAAGCGTTTCCGGCGCCGGGCAGTTCGCGAACGGAGCGGCGAGGGTGCCCGCGCGCGGAGGTCGCCAGGGCGCGTCCGGCCAGGATGATCCGCGCAGCGCATACGACGAGAATGACCCGGTGGTGAACGTCGAGCGGCAAATGCTGAAGCTGGCGATCCAGCGCCCCGCGCTGTGCGGCCCGGCCTTCGACGAGCTGCAACCGTCGGTCTTTACGGTGCCGGCGCACGCCGCCCTGTGCGAGCTCATCGCCGCGAACGGTGGCGTCAGCAGCGCCCGGTCTGCGCGTGAGTGGTCGGAGCAGCTGCGCGCTGCAGCGCCCAACGACAACGCGCGCGGGTTCGTGACGCGGCTGGCGGTCGAGGCGATCGAGGTGCCCGGTGCCGCTCAGGAACCAGACGCGAGGTTCGCCGAGAAGGTGCTGGCACAGGTTGAAGAGCTAGCTGTCAGCCGCGAGATCGCGAGCATCAAGTCGCGCCTGCAGCGGATGAACCCGGTGAGCGAGTCTGACTACAACCGGATGTTCGGCGACCTTGTCGCGCTAGAGCAGCGGCGCAAGGTGCTGTCGGAGCGGGCCGCGGGAGCGCTGTAGAACCGGCCTATGCACAAGAGGGCAAGCGCGCGCTACTAACGCTTAGGTGACAATATTGAGTCCGCTTAATCGCGGATTCGTACAGCAAACTGTTCTGCATGAGTCTTACGGCTGCACCCCCGGTAGATCAGGTAGCCGACCTCATCGCGGCGGCGAGAGAGCGTGGATCGGTCTCGATGACCGAGCTGACCGTCGCCTTCGAGCGCTGTGACCTGTCCGCTGATGCCGTCGACAGCGTACTGAAGCTGCTCGCCGACGAGGGCGTGGACGTGATCGAGGCGCAGCAGGAAAGCGAGGACCTTGCGCCGCGGCAAGTCCAGGCCGAAGCCCGGCGGGCAGTAACCGGCGACCTGGTCCGGATCTACTTGCGGGAGATCGGCCGCGTGCCGCTGCTCACCGCGCACGACGAGGTCGAGCTGGCAAAGGCGATCGAGGCTGGCCTGTTCGCCGAGGAGAAGATCCAGGGCGGGCTGCAGGCCAACTGCGCTGGCGCGCGGATGGCGGAGCTGATGCTGATCGCCGCCGACGGCGTCGCTGCCAAGCAGCGGCTGATCGAAGCGAACCTGCGGCTGGTGGTGTCCATAGCCAAGCGCTACATCGGCCGCGGCCTTGTGTTCCTCGATCTGATTCAGGAAGGCAATCTCGGCCTGATCCGCGCGGTCGAGAAGTTCGACTACACCAAGGGCTACAAGTTCTCGACCTATGCGACCTGGTGGATCAGGCAGGCGATCACGCGGGCGATCGCTGATCAGGCCAGGACTATCCGGATCCCGGTGCACATGGTTGAGACGATCAACAAGATGGCCCGGATCCAGCGGCAGCTTCATCAAGATCTCGGCCGTGAGCCCACTCCGGAGGAGATCGCGGCCGAGATGGGCTTGCACCCGGACCGGGTTGCCGAGATCCAGCGGATCGCTCAGGAGCCGGTTTCACTCCAGTCGCCGATCGGCGAGGAGGACTCCGACCTCGGCGATTTCATCGAGGATGCCGATGCCGTCGTGCCGATGGAGGCAGCGGCGTTCATCATGCTGCAGGAGCAGCTCGATCGCGTGCTCGACAACCTGAGCATCCGTGAGCAGCGGATCATCCAGCTGCGCTTCGGGCTGACTGACGGGCATCCGCGCACGCTGGAAGAAGTCGGCAGGGAGTTCGGCGTCACCAGGGAGCGCATTCGCCAGATCGAGTCCAAGACCCTGGCCAAGCTACGGCACCCGAGCCGCGCCCAGATGCTGCGCGAGTACCTCGCCTAACGGATTTCCTTGGCACCTCTCTGAGCAGGCACTTTGGCTGCTCGCGTCGCCAGACGTGGCACGCTCGCGGTGCCGAGGGCCTCGCTCCTGCCCCAGGATGTTTGCCGGATTTATCCCCGGCTTTACCAATCTCGCCCGCTTACGCGCTTTCGGCGATAGGCTCCCGAGCGGAGCGGATCGGCCTCACAGGAAGCGAGTACATGAGAAAATTCCTGGCACCTGCGGTACTGCTAGCGCTTACCGGGCTTGTGCTGGCGACGGCGAGCGTCGTCCCGGCGAACGCTGCGAGCGCGGCGACGGCCCGGGAGTGCACGGCGACCAACGGCAAGATCTGCAGCTTCGGGCACTGGGATGTCTACAACAACACCTGGGGACCCAATCCGGGCACGTACGTCGTTCACGCCCGGAGCGCCAGTCACTGGAGCGTCACCGCCAACCAGAACGGCGGCGGCGGATGCGGCGGATGCGCCGTCGAGACTTACGAATCGGCGCAATGGAACTACAACAACGTGCGCTTCTCCGCCATCAAGAAGATGACCAGCAGGTTCAGCGAAACGATGCCGAAAGGCTCGCTGTCGAAGAACGGCTTCGATGCCGAGGCGGCCTACGACATGTTCCTGAAGGGATCGGACACCGACGAGGTCATGGTCTGGGTAGACAACCAGGGCCAGACCCCTGCCGGAAACTTCTACAAGGTGGCGAAGATCGGCGGGCAGCGTTTCCGCGTCTACGTCGCCGGCGGCACGAAAAGCTTCGTCCTGAACCACAACGAGACCAGCGGCACGGTCAACTACCTGGCTGTCCTTACCTGGCTGCACCACCACGGCATGCTCAAGTCCTCCGACAAGGTCTCGCAGTTCAACTTCGGCTGGGAGATCTGCAACACCAACGGCAAGTCGCGGGTCTTCACCGTGCACAACCTCACCCTTAAGCAGACGCTGTGAGCTGAGCCCGGCTGGGCTGTTCCGCCCAGAGCGCGTGGGCCCCGGCATCCGGTTGTCATGGCTTGTCATGATCGCCGAGACGGCGTTAGGCGACCGGGGCCTGCTGGTGCTCGCGGCGGAATTGGTCAGTGAGCCCGCGTTAGGCCTCGCCGATGATCTCGAACCAGCGTAGGACGGCGCTCTGCAGTACCTCGTCCTGCTGGAAGCGATGCCGGTCGCCGGGTCTAACGTTCCGGCGGATGGATGCGTTGCACTGCGTCCAGGATGTCGGCGAGGCGTTCGGAATCCGTTCTCATAGCGCGACGGCCTCGGCCAGCACCCGGTCCTGCATCCGGGCCTTCAGGCCGCGCGGGGTGGCCACGTCGACGTGCCGGCCGACTATTTCCTCGACGTCCAGGGCGAAGCCACTCAAGTCGAAGAGCGTGGTCCGCGGCCCGGACGCGACCAGCAAATCAACATCGCTTGTCTCGCCGGCTTCGTCGCGCGCCACCGAGCCGAAGACGCGGACGTCGCCCAGCCCGCGCTGGGATGCGGCATCCAGTATCTTCCCGCGCATATCTCGCAGCGCCGCCAACGTGGGCCGCCCGGCTGGCTCGCCTTGTACCGGCAAAGGCATGTCTCTCCTCTCCCAGGTCATGGCAGCTAAATACGGCCCCTCCAGACCGAGGCGGAATTGCGGCATCGAGCCGCTGCTGGTATCCCGGCTGACTCCCTGGCGAGTCTGCTGCTGCGCGCCCGTCAGTGCAGGAAGGCGCTATGGCCGGACGGAGGCAAACGGAAGGGTCCGTTGCGCTGGGAAGTGAGCTAGCGGGGATTACTGCCATTCGCGGCGGCGCTGAGGCCATGAGAGTAATGTCCTAGTTACAGGTGAAAGGAGATGGACAAATCATGCGGCATCGCCCGCCTCGGGGCACCGGCCAGCTGACATATCTGGAAAGGATGAGACGCCTATTGGAAGACCTGTCCGCCCTTTGCGCTCAGGACGGCGTCACTGTCGAGTCGGCCGCCCCCGATGCGGTAGACGGCGTGTCACCCCGCCTGCTCGCCGCGACTCGAACTGGCAGCCCAGCCGGGGAGCCCATCCTCTTGCGAGGCCGCGGCGGATACGAGGTGATCGCCGTCGTTGATGGTCAGGGCCATCCCCGCGACATCTGGGACGCAATCCGGGTCCGGACAGGACTCGCGTCGTGATCCGCCGCCGAGTCAAACCCGACGACCTAACACCAGGCCTCACAGCGATAGCGGTCAAGAGCGACGACAGGATCACCGTCGTCGTCTCCGATGCCATCCCCGTCCGACTGCAGCGGGCCGGCGGCCGGGGTGCGCTGCGGGCCGCAAGACGTGCCGGGTGGACGCGTAACCCGCTTGCTGGTGCTTTGCTGCTATTCACCGGGGCCTCGCTGTGGCGCGCAGCCATCGCTTCCGGCGCCCGCCGCTTCGCGGTGGCCGGATCCGCTGCTCTCGTCCTCGCGGTCGCCGTCGGCACGGTCCTTGTCGACGAGGCCCACCCGCCGCCTGGCCCGACAGTCATCACGCCAGTTTCGTCGAGCAGGACCCCGCACGCTCGCCGGGCCGCCAGTCAGACAGCCCATTCGCCACGCCACTCCCAAACCTCCAGGCGCGGCCGGACTCGCGTCGTAGCTCACCGGCAGCAGCAGGAAGCGCCGACCCGCACAGCGACACCGGCCCCGAGCGAGTCCACGCCGACTGCCGTAACCAGCACGCCAACCGGGTCGTCTCCGAGCCCGCACCCGTCCTCGTCGTCGCCGGATCCGAGTCCGTCACCCAGCCCTACGAGAACGAGGCACTGCATCCTGCTGTTCTGCTGAGCAATGGGCGAGCCGCTCCATACCTGGCCTGCGGCGCTAGGTCCCGTCTTGCGTGCCCTGGCTGTTACCGGTCGTGGCGAACGGGTAGCCGTTGCTGGCGGCCCGCTGGTCGGCCGTGGAGTTCCGGTGCCGTATGCCGTGGAAGCGATCGGCAACGCTGTGCGCTGCGCTGTGGGCAAGCGGCGGAACCTTGTCATGCAACTGGCTGCCGACCTTCTGGGCCGTCGTGCTCGCGAGCGAACTTGCCTGAGCTTGGATCGTGCCCGCGGCCTGCTGCACGGTAGGGTTTTCGGTTGCCGCCTTGGCCATCTTCACCATCTGGTCGTACGTCTCGCGCCCGGCCCGCGTCCCGGCGACAAACCCGGCGGCGAACCCCGCGACAAAGCTAATTCGATACAGGCGCATCTGGACCTCTCCCCTGAAGGATGCAGGCGATGTCACGCTGCCTTCCCCGGTTAGCCCGCATCATGCGCGCAACCGGCCCCTCGGGCGCGCACCGCTGGTATGCAGGTCATGCCCAGCGGAGCGCCGGATATGCCCAGCTGACAGGCAACTTACGCATTGCGCGGTCGGCGCTGCTCCGCCTGCCGCGCCGGTACGCTACCCTTATGTCCGCGGCGTTGATCAACCGGCTGTACCGGCCGGGGGCAGCGCCAGGCGGTCCCGCGTAGCTCAATTGGCAGAGCATTCGGCTGTTAACCGAAGGGTTATAGGTTCAAGTCCTATCGCGGGAGCTTGTGTGATGTCGCAAGACATCGAGGACACCCCGAACCCACGATCAGGGTTCGGGGTTTTTGCGTTTGCGGGGGTCTGGGGTGTGGGTCCGGGTGGCCGACCGATGGACACTATCGGCGAGCTTGTGCCCGTATAGGTAGCTAGCGAAGTTTGGCCTTCTTGCCGCAATGGCCTGGCCAGACGAGGGTTCCTCATCCGGCCAGGCCACTGCGCTGGGGGAGCGTGACTAGCCGGAGCCGGCCACGTTCCCGGTTATGTTGGTTATCCCATCATCGGCGGCTGGACGCCCTGCAGGTCCTCCTTCGTCACCCGGATCATGATCAAGGTGATGATGAGGGCGAGGGTCATAACGCCAGCTGAGACCTCGAAGCCGCGGGAGAAGCCGACGGCAAGCGAGTGGTCGGTGATGGCCTTCTGGAACGCGGCTGTCTGACTCGCGGTGGAGTGGATCGCGTGGCCTGCTGCTGCGGCTTGGGCCGCTGCTGCCTTGGCGACGGCTACGGAATGCCGTGCGGTGCTCGCGACCACTGTCCAGGCGACGGTGCCGAGGATGGCCAGGCCGATCGAGCCGCCGACCTGCTGGCCGGTGTTGACCAGGCTGGACGCCACGCCCGCGTCACGCTCGCTGACCTTGGACAGGGCGACCAGGGTGAGCGGCATGAACAGCATGCCCAGGCCAGCCGCGGTGACCAGCATCGGGCCGAGGAGGCCGCCGGCATAGGAGCTGTGCTCGGTAATCCGGGACAGCCAGAACATGCCGCCGGCCGCGATCACCGAGCCGGCGATCAGGAGTGGCCTTGCTCCGATCCGGCCGACGAGCTGGGCGCTGACCCCGGCCATCGCCATGATCGCGCCGACCATGGGCAGATACGCGAGGCCGGTCTTGACCGCGCTGTAGCCCCAGACGGTCTGCACGAAGATGGTGAGGAAGAAGAACATGCCGAACATCGCGGTGCCGACGCAGAGCAAGAGAAGGTTCGCGCCGGTTCGGTCACGGTTGCTGAAGATCCGCAGCGGGAGCAGTGCGTGCTCGCTGCGCGACTCGATGATCACGAACGAGACGAGCAGGACGACTGCTGCCGCCAGGGAGACCAGCACCTTGGTGTCGCCCCAGTGCGAGACTCCGTTGGAGGAGGAGGCGGCACTGGACAGGCCGTAGACAAGCGCGGCCAGCCCGCCCGTGCCGGTGATCGCGCCGGGCAGGTCGAAGCGGCCGGTTTGGCGCTCGGACTCGGCGAGCACGCGCGGCGCCAGCAGGGCCGCCACAACGGCGATCGGCACGTTCACGAAGAAGACCCAGCGCCATGACGCGTAGCTGGTGAGGATGCCGCCGGCCAGCAGCCCGATGGCGGCCCCGCCGATGCTCATGGCGGCGTAGACGCCCATCGCCCTGTTCCGGCGCGGGCCCTCCGGGAAGGTCGTCGTGACCAGGGAGAGCGCGGTTGGCGCCACGACCGCGGCACCGATGCCCTGGACGGCACGGGCGGTCAGCAGCCAGGCCTGGCTGGTTGCGAGGCCGCCAAGCAGAGAGGCGAGCGCGAACAGGAGTATGCCGCCGATGAAGACACGGCGGCGGCCGAGAAGGTCGCCAGCCCGGCCGCCCAGCAGCAGGAAGCCGCCGAAGGTCAGGGCGTAGGCGTTGACCACCCACTCCAGGCCGTTGTCAGAGAAGCCGAGGGCAGTCCGGATGGTCGGCAGGGCGACGTTCACGATAGTGGCGTCCAGCACGACCATCAGCTGGGCGGCGGCGATGACGACGAGTGCCAGGCCGAGGTGCCGGTGGGCCGGAGCACCGGCCGCTTGGGCGGTTCCGCCGGGGACGGCGGTGCTGTCCCGTTGCTTGGCGAGGCCCGGTGATTTGGCAGGCATGGTTGATGTGACTCCTTGGTTACAGTCCGTGTTTAATACGGGCGCTGCTGGTCAGTCCGGCGGTGCTGGTCGGCACCGCCGGCGGAAGTTCGTGCGATGCTGCGGACTTGCCGGCTTCAGGGACGAGCGGGGTCGGTCAGTCGGCCTGAGGCCGCATGAAACTGAGGTCAGGTGCCTGTGGATACCGTCGGGATCCGCTCTGTTTGCCGTGAATGGCGGATCGCGGCGCGAGGTGCCGCGTGGCGAGGACCCGGTCTCAGCTGGCCGAGGTCTGGCTCACGAAGTCTGTCACCTCCCCGTGGCAGCCGGGGAGGTAGTCCGCTTGGCGTCCTGAGCGCTGCTCTGCGCGATGCTCTCCTGAAGTGCGTTGGTGAAGAGCCCCCGCAGGGTTCCTTTCGCGGACGCCCCGGCGTCCGCGCCGCTCTCATCGGCGCTCAGCATCTTGCGGATCAGGGCAAGCAATTGCGCGCGCTCGGACTCGTTCAGTGCCCGGTTCCACGGCATCCGGGCGGTCATCTCGGCCTCTACCTGTTGCTTCAGCGCCTCGCCCTCGCTGGTCAGGACAATGTTCTTGACTCGCCTGTCCGCTGGGTGCGGTTCCCGCCGAGCGAGTCCGCGCTTCTCCAGCATGTCCGCCACGAGGGTGACGAAGGACGGATCGCAGTGCATGCGCTTGCCGAGTTCCTTCATGGCCATCGGGCAGTCGAGGGTGTGCAGCGCCTTCATGAACGGCGCCGGGATGCTTAGCCGGTGAGCAAGCTGCTCGGCCTGCGCCACGATGTTCCCGATCAACTCGAAGAAGCAGTCAGCGACCTCTGTGGTCTGCTGGTCTGCGCTGTGGTCGGGCGCGGATCTCGCTGGCACGGGCGGCACTCCACATCAAAGATGAGTAGCTGAATAGTTGAGCAGTTCAAACGTTACTCAGCTCAGTTGAGGCTGTCAATCTTTGTAGAACTCAAGTATCTGTCGGCTGCCCGGCGGCCGTCGTTGCGACAGCCACCGCTGAACGGAAAGACTTTTGTCATGCCCACGATGCTGCCGGATCGGCGGGGCGTCGTCGTCGCGCCGCGGATGTGTCTTGCGTCTGATCCCCAGGGACCTCCCGGGCTGTTGCGCTACTGCCAGGGGAGTAGCTGGCGATAGGTCCGGCGGGAGGATGCAATCTAGTGCTGGCCTCATAGGCTCAGAGGATGCGCACCGATCGGGCCTGGAGCAGGTTCTACGCGGCCGGCTGGCTCATCTCCGCTGGCATCGGGCTCGTTGCTGCCCGCATGTGGCGGCTTCATCTCCGCGAGGTTGAGCAGCGGGCCGAGGAGGCCGAGCGCACCAGGGACGAAGCCGCCCGGCGGAAGGCCATGCAGGAACGGCTGCGGATCGCCCGCGAGTTGCATGATGCGCTGACCCACAGCATCTCGGTCATCCAGGTACAGGCTGGCGTCGCGGTGCACCTGGCACGCAAGCGGGGCGAGGAGGTGCCGCCAGCGCTTGCCGCGATTCAGGAGGCTAGCGCGGACGCATCCCGGGAGCTGCGTGCAACTCTCAGCGTGCTCCGCCGCGAGGAGGACCAGGACGGCAGCGGTTTGGGCCAGCTCCCCAGCCTGGTAGCGCGTGCGCGCGCAGCCGGACTGCCGGTTACCGTAACCGTGAACGGAACCGAGTCCCGACTGCCCTCAAGTGTCGACCAGGCCGCTTACCGCATCGTTCAGGAGGCGCTGACTAACGTCGCCCGTCACGCTGGCCAGGCCCGTGCGTTCGTGCTGATTCGGTACGAGCCATGTGCGCTGACGGTGCAGGTCGACGACGATGGCAACGGATCCAGCGCCGAGCCGTCACCGCCAGGGCTGGGCCTGATCGGGATGCGCGAACGCGTTGCCGCGCTCGGCGGTCAGCTCCACGCCGGGCCCCAGGGCGGCGGCGGCTTCCGGGTGCGGGCCGAGCTGCCGTTCCCGGAGCCGGCATGATCAGGGTCCTGCTGGTCGATGACCAGGCGCTGATCCGCAGCGGCATTCGCTCACTCCTCGAAGCCGAAGACGACATCGAAGTAGTGGCCGAAGCCGCCGACGGGGAGCAGGGAGTCGCACTGGCCCGACAGCACCGGCCCGACATCGCCCTAGTCGATGTGCAGATGCCAGTTCTCGACGGCATCGGGGCAACCCGGCAAATCGTGGCAGACGAGCGGCTGGCCGGCGTTCACGTCGTGATCCTCACCAACTACGGCCTGGACGAGTACATCTTCCGCGCACTACGGGCCGGCGCCAGCGGCTTCCTGCTCAAAGACACCGAGCCAGCCGAGCTGCTGCAGGCGCTGCGAGTGGTGATGCGCGGCGACGCGCTGTTGTCTCCCGCGGTCACCAGGCGCCTCGTCAGCGAATTCATCGCGCGGCCGCCAGATGACCTTGGCACCGCCGGGATGGAAGCACTCACCAACCGGGAACGGGAAGTCGTGGCTCTCGTCGCCCGCGGGATGAGCAACGACGAAATCGCCGCCACCATGGTGCTCAGTCCCACCACTGTCAAAACCCACGTCAGCCGGGCCATGACCAAACTCGGCGCCCGGGACCGCGCCCAGCTCGTCGTCTTCGCCTACCAGACCGGGCTCGTCAGCCCCCGCGACCCGACCCTGGCCGGCCCGCCTTCGTCCACGGGACTTGGTGCGGGCTGAGAACCTCCGTCAATAACGGGGCAGGCCCTTGACGTAGGCAGCTTGCCCGGCGTGCTGCAGATCGTCGGCCAGCACGCTGACGAGCCGGACCCCCATGGTCACCGGCGGATCCCAGCGGCGGTCCACGATCGTGTTCATGTCGGCATCGGTCAGGCTGCTGACGAAGGAAAGGGTCTGCTCATAGGTAGCGTCGTGATAGTCGGCGAGCAGGTCGCGGCTCAGCCTTACAGCCGCAACCTGATCCGAGCTGTGGCCGTATCCGGTGTCGGCTGGATCCAGCGGCAGGCCGCACCGCTCCGCCCAGCCTTGCGCAAGCCACACTTGCTCGAGGCCGCCGGCCCCGGCGATGTGGTCATCCTGGATCCTGGTCAGGTGCCAGATCAGCCAGCCGATTGAGTTGGCCGACCCGCCGGCGCGGAAGTCGAGGTCATCCTGAGTCAGGCCGTCCAGCACGTCGTGCACGATCTCTCGGATCCGGCCGAAGCTGTCGATCAGTAGGTCGTTACCAGGCACGCGAACTCCTCCGAAGCGGCGGATGGCACGAACACTGACGCTAGTACACGGGCCCGACGGCCCACCGGTCAGTGCGTGTGCATCAGCGCGTCCCAGGCCGCCAGCAGAATGACGAGAGCGAGGGCGAATACCCACACTCCGCTGCGCCACCTGGTCTTCCGGCCCCCGCGCAGCCTGGTCTTCGCCACCTTAATGTCGCCATGCGCCGCGTACGTAGTGTGGCCATGCCAGCCGAGCACGGACCCGATGACGAGAAAGATGATTATTGCGCCGATCACTACCGCGGTCATTGCCAGGTCTTTCTGCCTGCGGCTCCCCCTGCCTGCATCGATGATCCCTCATTACCGAAGGCGACTCCAGCGGAAACGCCGTGAGGCGGCGCTGGCAGGATGTAGTAGCCGGGACAGAACGATTGCAAAGGAGCAAGCATCCGGATGACCGAGGAACTAACCGCCCAGACCATCCGCATCACGGGGTTCGATGGCGACGAGATCGAGGCCTACCTGGGCGTTCCCGACGATGGTGCGGCGTCGCGAGGCAGCGTGGTTGTCATTCACCACATGCCTGGTTACGACACCTCCTCTAAGGAGATCGTCAGGAAGTTCGCAGCGAACGGCTACGCGGCGCTGATGCCGAACCTCTACTTCCGGGAGGCGCCGGGCGCCAGCCCGGACGACGCGGCGGCGACTGCGCGCGCCAATGGCGGCGTGCCGGACGGGCGACTGGTCGGCGACGTTTCGGGAGCGGCGGATTACCTGCGCGCGATGCAGGCATCGAACGGCAAGGTCGGAGTCATCGGCTACTGCTCTGGCGGCCGCCAGTCGTTCCTGGCCGCGTGCAGCCTGCAACTCGACGCGGCCGTCGACTGCTACGGCGCGTGCATCGTGAACCCGCCGCCAGAGGGCATGCCGCTCAAGGTCAATCCCATCGTTAACCTCGCGCCGGACCTGTCCTGCCCGTTGCTGGGCCTGTTCGGTGCCGATGACAAGTACCCGGCGCCGGAAGAGACCGCGAAGCTGGCCGAGGCGCTGGACGGATACGGGAAGGCACACGAGTTCCACACCTACGAAGGCGCGGGGCACGCGTTCTTTGCCGTGGACCGGCCCGCGTACCGGCCGGAAGCAGCGAATGACGGCTGGCAGAAGATCTGGGATTTCTACGGCCGCTACCTGGCAGGCTAAGGAGCTCGCATGTGCACTTACAACACCGAGAACATCGCGATCACGGGCAGCGGTAAGGGAGCCAGCGGCTGGTTCTCGCTGAGCGACGCGACGGTGTACTTCGACCATCCGGTGCACGCCATGGCCGAGCACACGCTCAACATCGATTTCCGCAATCCGGCTGGCGGGCCGTCCGCGCGCGTCGCAGTTGAGCTGACGGCTGAGTCGGCGCGCGCGCTTGCTGTCGCGATCGAGGCTGCGCTGGCGTCCGTGCCTGCCGCGCTGATTTCCTGACCGCGTCAGCGTCCTCACCCGCGCCGGTTTTTAGCCTCCGCTAAGCCCGCCAGGTATCCGGCCCGCCGCGCTGTCGGGGGACCGCTGCGCCCTGCCGCCGGCGAGAACCCGCGGCTGCACCGGCAGCTTCGGGTTTGAACTGTCGGCAGGGCGTGCCACGATCGAAGGCGTAGCGGGTCGGGCTGGAGGATGCGGTGAAGTTCAGGGTCGAGCGTGAAGTACTGGGCGAAGCCGTGTCGTGGGTGGCGCGCGCGCTACCGAGCAGGCCGGTCGTCCCGGTGCTGTCAGGGTTGCTGCTGGAGGCCGACGGCGACGAGCTGACACTTTCGTGTTTCGACTACGAGGTGTCCGCGCGTGCGCGGATCCCCGCCGAAGTTGGCGAGCCTGGCATCGCGCTGGTGCCTGGCCGGCTGCTCGCCGAGATCACCAAGAGCCTGCCGCCGGCCGAGGTCGAGGTCGCCAGCGCGGCCGACATGCTGATCCTGACTTGTGGCAGTGCCGAGTTCGCGCTGGTTTCGCTGCCGCTGGAGGACTATCCGAAGCTGCCTGACCTGCCACCCGCCGTCGGCATCGTCGACGGCGGCGCGCTAGCGATAGCAGCAGCCCAGGTCGTGCCGTCAGCCAGTCGTGATGACACGCTGCC
>DATMMA010000145.1:0-2884 GCA_035570295.1 Streptosporangiaceae bacterium | reverse complement strand
GGACCGGGACACGTAAACGCGGCACAGCTCCTTGATGGCGTGGTCGCAAACGCCGCTCCGGAAGATCGCTTTCCAGGAATCGCTGAAGGCCCAGAAGCAAGCCGGAACGTGAGCGCGAATCGCCGAACTCTCCGGCCGGGGTGTCCCCTCCCGCTGGCATCGCTCCATTTCCTCGCGCATGCGCTCATCCATAAACTCAGGCGCCACGTAACTAATTCGCTGTTTGCGCTGCATCGCATCTCCGCTCACCTGGCGCAGCCGCCGCACCCGTGTGCGACAGGCGGCGTGCGCTGAAGGTAATCACGGATGGCGAAGGCACGCCAGACGGCTGGTCGGAACATGTCGTTCCGGGGTTCCATGCGCTCGGGTTGAGGCCAGTTCTTGAGCCGCAGGTCAGATCTGTTCAGTAGCGAGCCTCGCGCTGAAGCCGAGCAGCACTGTGCCGGTCGCGATGTCCATGGTCCGTCGCACTGACCGGCGCGAGAGGACCTGCCGGACGCGCATGAGTCCTGCGCTCACGGCGAGCAGGTACAGCAGCGACAGCAGGGCATGGCTCCACGCGAATGCCAGCAGCCAGCCCGGAGCGGTTCCCGGATGCAGGAACTGAGGCAGCACGGCCAGGTAGAAGACCAGCACCTTGGGGTTGGTGATGTTCGAGACGAAGCCTTGCCGCCAGCCGCCGAATGCAGCCGCGCCCGCGTGCTCGTTCCCGGTGGTAGGGCCGTCGTAGCTGCCTCGAATCGCCGAGCGAATCGCCTGCACGCCCAGGAAGGCCAGGTAGCAGACGCCGGCCCACTTAATGGCCTGGAAGACTGGCTGCGACCGGACGATCAGCGCGCCCAGCCCGGCTGCGGCTGCTGTGCCCTGCACGGCATTGGAAGTACATATCCCCAGCGAGGCCCACCGGCCTCGGCGCCTGCCTGCCATCAGGGTGTTCTTGGCCACGACCGCGAAGTCGGGACCCGGGATGAGCACGAGGACGCAAGCGAACGCGAGGAACTCACCATAAGACGACCAGCTCGCCACGCGACGGAAGCTTACATCGTGGAATCATCTGCTGACATGGCCAAGGCAAGCGGCAACATCGAGGTCTTCATCGAGTCGGGCAACAGGCGCGTCTTCGCTTCAGCGCTGGACTGGCCCGGCTGGGCACGGAGCGGGAAGACGGAAGAACTGGCCCTCGCGGCGATGGCCGATTACCTGCCGCGCTACGCCGAGATCGTGCGGCTCGCCGGGCTGACACCGCCTTCCGGACCGATGGTCGTCGTCGAACGGCACGTCGGCGTCGCCAAGAATGCGGACTTCGGCGCGCTCGGAGAGATCGCCGAGGCGGAGAACCGGCCGTTGCCGGCTACCGAGGGGGCCAGGCTGGCCGAACTGCTGCAGGCGGCGTGGATCGCGTTCGACCAGACCGCAGCGGCCGCCCCGGCCCAGTTGCGTAAGGGCCCGCGCGGCGGCGGGCGTGACACCGGCCAGATCGTCGCGCACGTCGCGGGCGTGGAGATGCTGTACGCACGCAAGATGGGCGTGTCACTGGCCAAGGCGGAACGAGCCGAGCCGGACGCGCCGGGTCGGCTCCACAGCCTGATGACGGCAGCCCTTCGAGATCCGCAGGGGCTCGTTACCCCGCCAAAGGGCTGGCCGCCCCGGTACTCAGCCCGCCGGTTCGGCTGGCACGTACTCGACCACCTCTGGGAGATCGAGGACAAGAGCGAGCCAACCTAGCTGGATAGTCGGCCTGTGCCGGCGGTCGCCAAGCACTTCCATGCCTGGCTCCAGGTCGAGGAGACGCTAGATCAGGTCAGCCTCGGTGTCGCTGCGTTCCGCCAGGTCGTCTGCGAAGAAGTAGAGGCAGTCTTCGTCGAAGACGCCTTGGGCATCGAACTCCGGAACCGACATGACTCTCCGCGCTGTCGCGACATGGTCGTTTGGTCTGGCGTGTGGCCAAGCGGAGATCTACAGTCGCAGAAACGCCCTTGAGATTGCCACCAGGTGACAAGGATCTGCGATGGCCGCCGATACTGCCGGGGAACCGGCGCCGCAGATACGGTTCGGCGTCCGGTCAATGGTGGCTCCCCTGCGTCGGGTGCTGCTGCGCAGCCCGGCGACGTCTGGCGACTTCGCGGCGGCTGACTGGCGCACGCCTGATCCCGGTCTGCTCGTCCGGCAGCATGACCAGCTCTGCCAGCTTCTGGCCGACCTGGGCTGCGCCGTCGAGCTGGCCGACGCTGCCGATGGCATGGTGGATGCCACCTATGTCCGGGACCCTGGCGTGGTCACCGGACGCGGCGCAGTGCTGTTCCAGATGTCCAAGGCGGCCCGGGCGAGTGAGCCGCCGCTCCTCGGTACCGCGCTGGAGGCGGCCGGAGTGCCGGTCGTTGCCGAGCTGTCCGGCCGCGCCAGGGCTGATGGTGGCGACATCATCTGGCTGGACGAACGCACGATGCTAGTCGGTCGCAGCTACCGGACGAACGCTGCTGGCGTACGTCAGCTACGCGAGATCATGGCCGCGGAGGATGTCGTCGTCGGCTCTGCGGACATGCCGCACGACCGCGGACCCGAGCACGTGCTCCATCTGATGTCGGTCATCTCGCCCGTCGCCGATGACATGGCCGTGGTGTACCCGCCGCTGGCCCCGGTTCCGCTGATGGAGGAGCTCGCGGCGCGGAGCGTACGCATCATTGCGGTGCCTGCGCAGGAGTACGAGACCATGGCGTGCAATGTGCTGGCCGTTCAACCGGGCGTCGTGGTCATGCTCGACGGCAACCCGGAGACGCGTGCGGCGCTGACTGCGGCCGGCTGCGAGGTCCACGTCTACGACGGCTCCGAGATCTCGATCAAGGGTGACGGAGGGCCGACGTGCCTGACCGCGCCCATCCTGCGT
>DATMMA010000144.1:0-26291 GCA_035570295.1 Streptosporangiaceae bacterium | reverse complement strand
CCGGTCCGGGTCGGAAATACCTGCCCTGGACCTGCGGACTGCATCCGACACTGCCTGTACTGCTGTCCGCTGCCCGACAAGCCGGTGGCCCAGCTCGTCTTCCATGCGCAGCAGCTTGCCGGTCTCACCCTCCATCAGCCGCCCCGCCGGGATGCCAGTCCAGGACGACACGACGTCCGCGACGTCATCCGGGCCGACCTCCTCCTTCACCATCGGCGGACCATCGTCGCCGAGTCCCGCGCGGGCGTCGGCATCCTCCTCGCCTGCCAGTGCCGAGGCCTCGGCGATCTGCCGCTCCAGCTGCGGGATCTCGCCGTACATCAGCCTCGAGGCTGTTTCAAAGTCGGCGTCCCGCTGCGCCCGCTCGGCCTGCCCCGTCAGCTCGTCGAGTTGCTTCTTCAGCTCGCCGACCTTGTTGAGGCTCGACTTCTCCCGCTCCCAGCGGGCGACTAGCGCGGTCAGCTGCTCCTGCTTGTCGGCAAGGTCAGCGCGCAGCCGCTCCAGCCGCTCGCGGCTGGCCGGGTCGTTCTCCTTGGCCAGCGCCATCTCTTCCATCTTCATCCGGTCGACGCTGCGCTGCAGCTCGTCGATCTCGACCGGACGGGAGTCGATCTCCATCCGCAGGCGCGAGGCAGCCTCGTCGATCAGGTCGATGGCCTTGTCGGGCAGGAAGCGAGCGGTGATATACCGGTCGGACAGCGTTGCCCCGGCTACCAGCGCGGCGTCAGAGATCTGCACCTGGTGGTGCGCCTCGTACCGGCCCTTCAGCCCGCGCAGGATCGCGATCGTGTCCTCGACCGATGGCTCGCCGATGAGGACCTGCTGGAATCGCCGTTCCAGCGCGGGGTCCTTCTCGATCCGCTGCCGGTACTCATCCAGTGTCGTTGCGCCCACCATCCGCAGCTCACCGCGGGCGAGCATTGGCTTGAGCATGTTGCCCGCGTCCATCGCTCCCTCGGCCGCGCCGGCGCCGACAACGGTATGCAGCTCATCGATAAAGGTGACGATCTGACCGTCGCTCTGCTTGATCTCATTCAGGACCGACTTGAGGCGCTCCTCGAACTCGCCGCGGTACTTGGCGCCCGCAACCATCGCGCCCAGATCGAGCGCCACCACGCGCTTGCCGCGCAGCGACTCGGGCACATCGCCGGCGACAACGCGCTGGGCGAGACCCTCAACGACCGCGGTCTTGCCGACACCAGGCTCGCCGATCAGCACCGGATTGTTCTTGGTGCGCCGCGACAGGACCTGGATGACGCGGCGGATTTCTGCGTCCCTGCCGATGACCGGGTCAAGCTTTCCGTCACGCGCGCTCTGGGTCAGGTCGATGCCGTACTTCTCGAGCGCCTGATAAGTCCCTTCCGGGTCTTGCGATGTCACGCGCGCGTGCCCGCGGACTTGCTCGAACGCATCGGTGAGCTGCCTGGGCCCGGCGCCGGCCTCGCGCAGCACAGTGGCTGCCTGCCCGCCGTCAGTGGCAAGTCCCACCAGCAGGTGCTCCGTCGAGACGTACTCGTCCGACATCTCCCGTGCCAGCTTCCCCGCGGTTGCCAGGGCCGCCAGCAGCTGACGCGAAGTCTCTGGTGCGCTTACTGTCGCCCCGGCCGCCTGCGGCAGACGGCTGATCTGCTCGCGCACCCTCTTCAGCACGTCGGCAGGGTCCGCGCCGACTGCCCGAAGCAGCGGCGACGCGGTGCCGCCATCCTGCTGGACCAGGGCGGCGAGCACATGCAGGCCGTCGACGGCCGGATTGCCGGCCGACGCTGCCATCTGCACTGCCTCGGACAGAGCCTGCTGGCTCTTCCTGGTCAGCTTCTCATCCACTGTTGTCTTCTCCTCAGTACATCTAGCCTGCCGCTATCTAATGTGGCGGCGCGGCGTCCGCCTTCACGAGCCGGATCAGGCCGGGCCGGAGTTACTGGCGAGCTTGAGTGTTCCTGGCAGCCTGCGGGGTACTGTCTGCCGTCGCGGCCGCGGGGTGGCCCGGATCGGTGCCGACTCCGTGAGCTGCCTCAGGGTGAGCCGCGCTCACGTGGTGGACCGGGACGAGCGCGGCCCCGTCGGCCCTGCTCCGGACGAGTGTCGCTAGCCTGGCCGCGACCGCTCGGGTGGACTCGAGCTCAGCGCGCAGCTGGCCCAGTTCGGCGTGCATCTCCGCGAGGAGCTGCCTGCTCCGCCGCTCGGCTAGCTCGAGTTCCAGGATCCGCTTGATCCCGGACAGGTTGATGCCTTCCTCCTGGGACAGCCTCTGTACCTCGCGCAAGATCAGGATGTCGCGCAGCGAGTAACGACGGCCCCGGCCAGCCGCCCGGCCTGGTGAGACCAGGCCCAGCCGGTCATAGGCGCGCAGCGTCTGCGGGTGCAGGCCGGACAGCTGAGCGGCTACCGAGATGACGTAGACGGGCGTGTCATCGGTGAGCTCGAACTGGCTAGTCATGTCATCTCCTTCCGGCGCTCGGCGTGGCTAGCCGTTCGCGTACTTCAGCAATTCGGCCCGCGGATCGGGACCCGCGGTCGCGTCGCGGAACGTCTCAAGCGCGTCCCGGGCCTTGTCGTTCAGATCTTGCGGCACCTGCACGTTCACGGTCACGAGCATGTCGCCGGTTGTGCCGTCCTTGCGCCGGACGCCCTTTCCGCGCACCCGGAAGGTGCGGCCGTTCGGCGTGCCGGCCGGGATCCGCAGGCTGACCGGCATGCCGCCGTGCGACGGCACCTTGACCTCGGCGCCAAGCGCAGCCTCCGCGAAAGTCACCGGGACCGTGATAGTCAGGTTGGAGCCCGAGCGGCTGAACGTCCCGTGCGGGTGCGGCTCGACGTGAACGCGAACGTAGAGGTCGCCGGGCGGTCCGCCGCGCTCGCCCGGCGCGCCCTTGCCCGCGATCTTGATCCGCTGGCCGTCCGCAACGCCCGCCGGGATCCTGGCCTGGATCGTACGGGTGCTCATCGCCCGTCCGCTGCCTGAGCATTCCTGGCACGGGTCGTCGACGACAAGCCCCCGGCCGCGGCAGGTCTTGCATGGCTCAGAGAAGGCGAAGCTGCCGAGGTTCCGGCTGCCCTGGCCGGTGCCCTCACAGGTCGGACAGACTCTGGGCACGGTCCCTGCCTTGGCGCCGGTCCCCTTGCACACCTTGCACGGCCCTTCGCCGGTGAGCCGGAGCGACACCGTCGTGCCGTCGATCGCGTCGCTGAACGGCAGCGAAGTCTCCGTCTCCACGTCCGCGCCGCGGCGAGGCCTGGCCGAAGTCCCGGTCGTCCCGCCGGACCGGGACCCGAAGACGCCGCCGAGCAGGTCACCCAGACGGCCACCGGCACTGCCCGATGCGTTGCCGAACAAATCGCCGAGGTCAAAGTTGTAATTACCGCCCGCGGATCCGGATCCTGGCATCCGGGCTCCGCTGCCGAATAGCGACCGAGCCTCGTCGTACTCCTTGCGCCGCTTGTCGTCCGACAGGACGTTGTAGGCCTCGGAGATCTCCTTGAACCGAGCCTCGGCCTTCGGGTCGCCCTCGTTCGCATCCGGATGGTACTTCCGGGCAAGCTTCCGGTAGGACTTCTTGATCTCGTCGGCAGTAGCGCCCTTGGCTACCCCAAGGGTCTTGTAATAGTCCTTCTCCAGGTAATCCTTGGTGCTCAACGGGCCTCTCTCGGGATCTATTTAGATGTCGGAGCCGGACGGCCGGCTTGCGCAGGCCGGCCGGCCCCGAACTCACCGTTCGGCGGTCCCATCACCCGCGCTGGTGCCGCCACCTTCGCTGGCTTCCTCACCGTCAGCGGCGCCGGGCGCAGCCTCGCCGGTCCCGGCCTGCTCAGGCACATCGCCGCCAGGCTCGGCCACGGCTACCCGCGCCGGGCGGATGATCCGTTCGCCGACCTTGTAGCCGGGCTGAAGGATCTGGACCGCAGTCGGTTCCGTCACCTCGGCTGAGTAGGAATGCATCAGTGCTTCGTGCAGTGTCGGGTCGAACGGGTCCCCGCTCTCCCCGAAGGGCGTCAGGCCCAGCTTGAACGCGATGCCCTCCAGCGATTCGCCGACTGACTTGAAGCCGCCAGTCAGCTCGCCGTGCTCCCTGGCCCGGCCGATGTCGTCCAGCACCGGTACCAGTTCGTTCAGCACGTTCGCGAGCGCCTGCTCCCGTACGGCCAGCCGGTCGCGCTCAACTCGCTTCCGGTAGTTCGCGTACTCCGCCTGAAGCCGCTGCAAGTCAGCCGTGCGCTCGGCCAGCATCGTGACCGCCTTCGCGGCTGTAGCATCTGCGGCTTCCTGTGCCGCGCCGGGTGCCGGCTCCGCCGTTGCCGCGGAACTCGCTGCGCCATCGGCCGTACCTGGCCGGTCATCCGCAGCCCCGCCGGATTCGGCGGCACCGCGGCCGGGAGCCCCGCTCGTCTGCGGGCTGGCCCCCGAACTGGCGCTCGTGCCTCCCGGCCTGGACACCGAATGCCTGCCGGGCCTCGGCTGCGCCCCCGCCTGAGCCGGCCCGCGCCGCGGGCCGGACTCGCCGGGATCTCGTACCTGGCCAGTGGCCGGGTCGATCCGCCTGCGATCGCGGATGACCGGGCCCTGGCTCTCCTCGTCAGGCCTCATCAGGCGGCGCCACCCTCCTCATGGGCCGGCTTCTCGTCGTCGACGATCTCAGCCTCGACGACGTCGTCGTCCTGGCCGCCGGCCTCGCCGTCCGCCTGGCCGTCCTGCGCGCTGGCGGCCTGCGACTGGGCGTAGATGGCGGTCCCCATCTTCTGGCTCACCTGAGCAGCGTGCTCGCTGGCCGTCTTGATGGCCTCGGTGTCAGTGCCCTCGAGCGCCTTCTTCAGGTCGGCGATCGCGGACTCGACCTCGGACTTGACGTCGCCTGGCACCTTGTCCGCGTTCTCGGAAAGGAACTTCTCCGTGGTGTAGGCCAGGGACTCCGCCCGGTTGCGGACCTCAGCCTCATCGCGCCGCTGCTTGTCCTCCTCGGCGTACTTCTCCGCGTCGGCCATCATCCGCTCGATGTCGTCCTTGCCTAGCGCGGAGCCGCCCGAGATGGTCACGGACTGCTGCTTGCCGGTGCCGAGGTCCTTGGCGGACACGTTCACGATTCCGTTGGCATCGATGTCGAAGGTGACCTCGATCTGCGGGATACCGCGCGGCGCCGGAGCCAGCCCGGCCAGCTCGAACATGCCGAGCTTCTTGTTGTACGCGGCGATCTCGCGCTCGCCCTGGAAGACCTGGATCTGCACCGACGGCTGGTTGTCGTCAGCGGTGGTGAAGATCTCCGAGCGCTTGGTCGGGATCGTCGTGTTCCGCTCGATCAGCTTGGTGAAGATGCCGCCCTTGGTCTCGATACCGAGCGAGAGCGGCGTGACGTCGAGCAGCAGGACATCCTTGACCTCGCCCTTGAGGACGCCGGCCTGCAGGCAAGCGCCAACTGCCACGACCTCGTCAGGGTTGACGCCCTTGTTCGGCTCCTTGCCGCCGGTCAGTTCCTTGACCAGGTCGACGACGGCCGGCATCCGGGTGGAGCCGCCGACGAGCACGACGTGGTCGATCTTGCTCAGCGGGATGCCGGCGTCCTTGATCACCTGCTGGAACGGCGACTTGCACCGGTCGAGCAGGTCGGAGGTCATCTTCTGGAACTCGGCCCTGGTCAGCTTGGTGTCCAGGTGCAGCGGGCCCTGCTCGGAGTGGGTGATGTAAGGCAGGTTGATCTGCGACTCAGAGGAGCTGGACAGCTCAATCTTGGCCTTCTCCGCGGTCTCCCGCAGCCGCTGCAGCGCCATCTTGTCCTTCGACAGGTCGGTGCCGTAGCTGTTCTTGAAGTCCTTGACTAGCCAGTCCACGATCCGCTGGTCCCAGTCGTCCCCGCCGAGGTGGTTGTCACCGCTGGTCGCCTTGACCTCGACGACGCCCTCGCCAACCTCGAGCAGCGAGACGTCGAAGGTACCGCCACCGAGGTCGAAGACCAGGATGGTGGCCTCGTTGTCCTTCTCCAGGTGGTAAGCCAGCGCCGCCGACGTGGGCTCGTTGATAATGCGCAGGACGTTCAGGCCGGCGATCTGGCCGGCTTCCTTGGTGGCCTGCCGCTGCGCGTCGCTGAAGTACGCAGGCACGGTGATGACCGCGTCGGTGATGGTCTCACCCAGGTACGCCTCAGCGTCTCGCTTGAGCTTCTGCAGGATGAAGGCGCTGATCTGCTGCGCCGTGAACTTCTTGCCGTCGATCGATACTGTCCAGTCGGTGCCCATCTGGCGCTTAACCGAGCGGATCGTCCGGTCAACGTTGGTCACGGCCTGCCGCTTCGCGACCTCGCCGACGAGGACTTCGCCGTTCTTCGCGAAGGCGACCACGGACGGCGTGGTCCGCGAGCCCTCAGCGTTGGCGATGACCGAGGGCTCTCCGCCCTCGAGGACGGAGACGACGGAGTTGGTCGTCCCCAGGTCGATGCCTACCGCACGTGCCATGTGTTCTGTCCTTGGTTTCATCTAGTTCTGGAAGATTGAGTCTCGACGGCTCAAGTTTGCCATGGACCCATTGGTGTGGCAACTGACTTGAGCCCCTCGCGCTCAACTTTACTTACCACAGCTGAGTGAACTACGCCACCGAGCGGGGTATTCCGCGAGACAGCCAGAGAGGGGAACGACCGGTTACCCGCAGCTCGCGATCGCCAGGCTGCGGTGTCCGGCCGGGCGGGTTCGGCCTGCCCGCGCCGACGCGGCCCCGCGAGGCAGCCACCCGGCTACTTCAACGCTTCGCTGGCTGGCTAAGTTCGCGGCCGCCGGGATAGCCGGCAAGCTTTTCGGCTGCCGCTGCGTTCGCGACCGCTTAATGTTGCCTTCGAGAAAGGCACGCAGGGGGACGGATGCTGCAGCATGACGCCAGTTCCGACGCATCTACCGCATACCGGCCGGGCGTACTGGCGCGCATGCGGCCAGCCGCATCATCGAGGGGCCGCGGGCCCCTAATCGCGCTCAGTGCGGAAGACCGCGCGGCGCTTGGCATCTGGGCCATGGCGCACCTCGCGCTGCTGGTAATGGCCTGGGCATCGGCGTGGGCATTCCGTAGCGCGCGTGCGCACGCCCCGCTGACCGGAGCTTTCGAGCACTGGGACGCCTACCTGCTAAGAAACATCGCCGAGCACGGATACTTCGGGGCGCACTCGATTCCGAACAACGCCGCGTTCTTCCCTGGTTACCCGGCCGTGCTCAGCGTGGTCCACCTGATCGTTCGCAACTGGACGCTGGCCGAGCTCGCAGTCCCTGCGGTCGCTGGCTGCTTCGCAGTCGTCTCGCTGGCCCGGCTAGGCGGCGGGCGACGGGCAACGCTGTACCTTGTTACTGCACCCGCCGCGATCTTCTTGATGGTCGGCTATTCAGAAGCGTTGTTCCTGGCCCTGGCCGCGCCTGCCTGGCATGCCGCGATCCGTGGCCGGTGGTGGCGCGCAGCGCTGCTGGCTGGCCTGGCTGGCCTGATCCGCCCGGATGGGCTGTTCCTGATTCCGGCGCTGGCCGTGATGGCGCTCACGGGGAGCTCCCGGCGCGATGCGCTTTCCGGTCCTGGCGGCCAGCTCGATGCAGCCAGCCAGCCTGCTTACGGCAGGCCGCGCGTGCCGGTCCGGCTCCGGCTGGCGGACGCGGTCGTGGCATGCACCGCCCTGGCCGGACCAGCGGCATACGAGGTCTACCTCCGCGTGCACACAGGCAGCTGGATGGCGTGGTCGAACGCCTTGCGGAGCGGCTGGGAGCTGCATCTGAACTCGCCTGCCCAGGCGCTCAGGACCACCTGGTGGGCTGCGTTCCGCCACCCGTTCAGCGCGAGCACAGCTTTCGAGTTCCAGCTAGAGCTGGGCGTGATGGCCGTGATGCTGGTGGCCGCGATGGCCTTTGCGGGTACCAGGCGCTGGCCGGAGGCGGTGTACTGCGGGCTGGCCGTCGTCGCGCTCGGCACGTCGACGTGGTACCAGACTGCCCCGCGAACACTGCTGGTGCTGATCCCAGTGTGGGTCGCGCTAGCCAGGCTGGGTGAGCGGTGGCCGGGGATCCGGTATGCCTACCTGGCTGTCAGCGCGCCCATTGCCGTCGTGCTCGGCATGCTGTACCTGTCCGGCGGATGGGCTGGCTGAGGCTCACTACGCTGGCTGAGCGCGGGCAGCCAGCCGCCGCAGACCGCCCCGGAGCACAACTGCGTCAGGCGCGCCGGCCAGGACACCCCCGCCTGGATCATCGGCTCCCGCTGATCGCACCACGTCCCGTCCGGGGCGCAGAGCTTCCCAGACAACCACGCCGGACAGCAGCAAGACGGTGCCGAAGCGCGCCAGCACCGCGGTGAAGTACAGCCCGCTGCCGAGCGCGCCAGGGAAATGCTCGCCTGCGACCACGGTGATGAGATAGGCCCAGATAGCGTAGAAATACCCGATTTCGGCAACCTGCCAGATCAGGTAACCAACGATCTTGGGCCGTGCGAGCACAACGAGCGGAACGAGCCACACCACGTACTGCGGCGACCAGACCTTGCTGGTCAGCAGGAACGCGGCGGTCGTGAGGAAGATCAGTTGCGCCAGTCGCGGTCGCCGGGGCGCTGCCAGGGCCAGCAGCCCGATCGCGCCGCATGCGACTGCCAATGCCCCACCCGATATCAGGTTGAGTGCGGGGACCGAGGAGGTGCCGATGCCTGGCCAGTGCATGTTCTGGAAGAAGAAGTAGATGGACCCCCAGTCGGCGCCGCGCTCGCTGCTGTACACATAGAACGTCTCCCAGCCGCGCGGTGCGACGATGGCTACCGGCAGGTTTACCGCCAGCCAGGCTATGGCTGCTGAGCTAGCTGTCACCCAGAACGTCCGCATTCGCCCGGCCCGCAGGCAGAGCAGGAACAGCGGCCACAACACGACAATTGGGTAAAACTTAGTTGCCACCGCCAGGCCGAGCAGCACTCCTGCCAAGACGGGGCGGCGCGCGGCCCAAGCGGCAAGCGCCATCATCATCAGGCCCATCGCGATGAGGTCCCAGTTGATGAAGGCTGACAGGATCAGGGCCGGGGAGAACGCCACGAGCAGGGCAGTCCACCGCATCGACGGCCCCGCGCAGTAGGCCGTGGCAAGGACTCCAGCTATCAGGAACACGGCCAGCACGGCCACGGTGACGTCGAAGAACTGCAGGCCCCTGGTGTAGGGGTTCGTGATGGACCTGACTGCCCACGCCGCGCCCTGCATCACGGCGCCAATGATCACCGGATACTCGACGTGGTGGTCGACATAGGGAACCTTGCCGGAGCTCAGCCCCTCGCCGTAGTAGAGCGGATAGATGTCGGTATAGCAGTGCGCCTGGTACTGCGCGACACCGAAGTCCCAGGCGCCGGCCCGGCAGGCCTGCTTGGCCCCGAACGCGATGCCGTCTGCCAGGAGGCTGGCGAGCACGAGGACTATGACCGAGCCGCCGAGCGCGGCCCAGCGGCCCGGACTTGCACCGGACGGGCGCGGATCGGACGACCGCGCGGAAACCGGCCGGGAAGACGCTCCCTGCCTGGCCTGCTCGTCCATCATCTCCGCTCGCTCCGCGATTGTCCTGGTTACTCAGCGTGAACTAAGCTCGGCCGGTAGGTCGGCGTCCCAGCCGGTCGGTCGAAGGATTCGCACGCCGGCGTGCGAATCAGGCTAGCGGGTGTCGCGATCGGTCACGAACAATCGCCCGGTAACCGCGGCGGTTGCGGCCGCCGGCTGTCAGCCGGGTCATCAGGCCGGGGGCTGCGAGCGCGGCAGCCCGCCGTCGCTGGCCAGCGACGCGCCACCCGGACGGTTCGGGCGCTCTGAGCATAGGTGCCCGAGTCCGTGGGCGTTACGCTGTCACCCACTGCACACCTGGAGGTTGCCTTGGCGCTGCGGATCATCATCGGACTGGCCCTGACGGTCGTCGCGGCCGCGATCGCGGGACGCCGCCTGTTCTGGCTGTACCGGCTTGGGCGCACCGGACAGCCGGCGCCGGAGCGGACCGAGGCGCTGCGCGAGCATCCGGGGCGCCAAGGCGAGACCCAGGTGACCGAGGTGATAGGGCAGCGGAAGCTGCTCAAGTGGTCGGTTCCAGGGCTGGCGCACGCGTTTACCTTCTGGGGCTTCATCGTGCTGGCACTCACGATCATCGAGGCGTACGGGGCGTTGTTCAGCAGGCATTTCGCCATCGTGCTGTTCGGCACCTGGGCCTGGGTGGGCTTCCTCGAGGACCTCTTCGCCGTCGCGGTACTAGCCGGAATCATCACCTTTGCCATCATCAGGCTCACCGCTAACCCGAAGCGTGAAGGGCGCGAATCCCGCTTTGCCGGGTCGCACACCGGCGCCGCCTGGCTCGTTCTGCTCGGCATCTTCCTGGTCGTCGCCACCTTGCTGATTTACCGGGGCGCGCAGATCAACACCGGTGACTTCCCGTACCCGAGCGGCGCATTCGCCTCCGAGATAGTGGGGCACTGGCTGCACCCGCTTGGCGCGGCCAACAAGGGCATCGAGACCACGTTCATCCTCCTGCAGCTCGCCGTGATCGTGGCTTTCGGCGTGTTCGTCACCTATTCCAAGCATCTGCACATTGTGATCGCTCCGGTCAACGTGCTGTTCTCCCGGCGGCCCAATGGCCTCGGCCCGTTGCAGCCGATGCGATCGAACGGCAAGGTGCTGGATTTCGAGGAAGCTGACCCGGACGAGGACGTCTTCGGTATCGGCAAGATCGAGGACCTGAGCTGGAAGGGCATGCTGGACCTGGCCACCTGCACCGAATGCGGGCGGTGTCAGTCGCAGTGCCCGGCCTGGGCTACCGGCAAGCCGCTGTCACCGAAGATGATCATCCTGGAGCTGCGCGACCACGCCTTCGCCAAGGCGCCGTACTTGCTGGCCGGGTCCGACGAGGCTCGCGAGGCGCTCCCCGATGCCGTCAAGGCTGAGGCCGCTCGCCCGATCATCGGCGACGAGGAGTCCCACGGCGTCATCCACCCGGACGAACTGTGGTCCTGTACGAACTGTGGCGCCTGCGTCGAGGAGTGCCCGGTCGACATCGAGCACCTTGACCACATCACCGGGATGCGCCGGTACCAGGTGCTGGTGGAGTCAGCGTTCCCGGTAGAAGCCGGCACAATGCTGCGGAACCTGGAGAACAAGGGCGACCCGTGGGGGATGGGCGGGAGCAAGCGGACCGACTGGATCGCCGAACTGGACTTCGAGGTGCCCGTCGTCGACGGCCCGATCGGGGACGATGTGGAGTACCTGTTCTGGGTGGGGTGTGCAGGCGCGCTCGAGGACCGGGCGAAGAAGACAACTAAGGCGATCGCGCAGCTGCTGCACACCGCCGGGGTTAACTTCGCCGTGCTCGGCCCTGCGGAGACCTGCACTGGCGACCCGGCCCGCCGGATCGGCAACGAGTTCGTCTTCAGCATGCTGGCCCAGCAGAACATCGAGACGCTGAACGAGGCCGGCGTCCGCAAGATCGTTGCCAGCTGCCCGCACTGCTTCAACACGATCGCTCGCGAGTACCCGCAGCTGGGCGGCAACTACGAGGTGATCCATCACACCCAGCTACTCGCGCAACTGGTGGCCGACGGCAAGATCAAGCCGGTGACTCCGATCGAGGAGAAGGTCACCTACCACGATCCGTGCTTCCTCGGCCGGCATAACCGGGTGTTCACGCCGCCGCGGGAGATCATGGAGCAGGTGCCCGGCATACAGCCGCAGGAAATGCACCGGTGCAAGGAGCGCGGATTCTGCTGCGGCGCCGGCGGTGCGCGGATGTGGATGGAAGAGCGGATCGGCAAGCGGATCAATACCGAGCGCATCGACGAGGCACTCGGCACAGATCCGGACACGATCTCCACGGGTTGCCCCTACTGCCTGGTGATGCTCGGCGATGCGGTCGCGGCCAAGAAGAGCTCCGGTGAGGCCAAGGAGACGCTCGAGGTCGTGGACGTGGCTCAGCTACTGGCCCGCTCCGTGGCTGCGCCAGCCCCGGTCGGGCCGGCCGGCTCCGCAGCCGGAGCCGAAGACCAGGCGTGAGTGGACTCGCGACGGGCTGAGTCGTTCAGCGACGGCGTCTTCGCCGTCGCGATCACCGTATTGGTTTTCAGTCTGCTGACAGTTGCCGACAAGACCGCGCCGCCCGCGACGCTAACCGTGATTTCACACCAGGGTCACCTTGGGCTCGGCAACTACTGGCCTGCTTACCTGGCCTACGTGGTCAGCTTCCTGACCATCGGGATCATGTGGCTTAACCACCACACGATGCTGGCGCAGGTCAGCAAGGTGGACCGGCCAGTACTGGTGCTGAACCTGTTCTTGCTGATGGGTGTCGTCGCAATCCCCTTCCCGACTGCGCTGGTGGCTGACCACCTGACTGGCAGCGCGGGCCTGTCCGGTCAGGCCAGGGTGGCGGCAGTTACCTACGGCCTGGTGATGATCTCGATCTCGATCGCGTATGCGTCGATGTGGATCTACCTGGCTGCGCACCAGCAGGTACTTGGCGCCCGGCGGCGGATACACCGGCCGCGGCTGTCGACGTTCAGGTTCACAATCGGGAACGCGGGGTACCTAGCCGGAACGCTCATCGCCCTCGTCGCTCCGGTAGCCGCGCTGATCATCTTCGGCCTGCTGGCCTTCTACTACATGGTTGAGCACTTGCCGTCGCTGCCGGCCGAGGATGACGACCTGACGGAACCCGCGGCGGTTACGGAACAATCCTGACTGGCAGCCAGACCCGGACCTTGGTGCCCTGGCCGAGGCGCGACTCCAGCGTTGCGCGGCCGCCGTGCGCGTTTGCGATCGCCTGCACGATCGACAAACCGAGGCCGCTGCCGCTGGTTCGTTCCGCCCGGCCGGAGCCGCCGGTGGCGCGGTGCTGTCCCTGGCCGGCTCCGGTGCCGTTGCGCCCGGCGCTGCCCGCTGTACCGCCGTTGATCGGGCCGCCCCGTTGGCCACCGTTCGCGGCCGCTCCGTTCGCTGCCACCGCGTCGACGCCGGCCCCGAAAAGCGAGGCACCGTTAACGCCGCTGACCCCGTTAACACTGGCGCCGTTGACACTGCCCCCGTTAACCGCGGCCTGACGGGCTGCCGCACCGTATGCGCCGCGCCCGCTCCAGAGCGCGGCTGCGCGGCCTGGCAGGGCGCTGGCCCGGTCGGCTGCGTTCCCGCCCTGATCTTGATCTTCCCCGGCCGCGTCGGCGGCCTCGGCAGCGGAGGGCCGGTCGGTTGCCCGGTGGAACCGGTCGAAAGCCCGGATCGCATCCTGTGTGGACATGCCAGGACCGCCGTCGGCCACTTCGATGAGAACGCCGCCGGTAATCGCGCCGAGTCGCACCGCAACAGGGGTCGTTTCCGGAGTATGCGCGCGCACGTTGCCGAGCAGGTTCGCCAGCACCTGCCGGATCCGCGGTTCGTCAACGACCGCGACCAGCCTTGACGGCGCCTCCGCATGGACCGGCCGCCGGGGCTCAACCGCGATCGCGTCGGCCACCGCGTCCCTGACCACGCCCGCCAGGTCAGTCTCAGCGAGGTCGAGTGAGGACGTTCGGTCGAGCCGGGCGAGTTCGAGAAGCTCGGCCACGAGCGTGCTCATCCGCTCGGCTTCCTGCTCGATCCTGCGCATCGCGTTCGGCAGCTGATCGGGTCCGAGCGCACCCTGGCGGTAGAGCTCGGCGTAACCGCGGATCGTGGTGAGCGGCGTGCGAAGCTCGTGCGAGGCGTCAGCGGCGAATTCGCGGACCTTCTGCTCGGAGCCCAGCCGGGAGCTGAAGGCCTGCTGTATCCGGTCCAGCATCGTGTTGATGGAGGAGCCGAGCCGGCCGATTTCGGTCTGGTCGTCGGCTTCTGGCATCCGCGCCGTCAGGTCGCCTTGCGAGGTGATCTCGTTGGCGGTCCTGGTCATCTCGTCCAGCGGGATCAGGCCGCGGCCGATCAGCCATTCCCCGGCGAGTGCTAGCAGGGCGATCAAGGCGGTGCCGGTAATCAGCTCGGCGATGATGAACCCGCGTACCGCGCCCGGACCGGTTGTCACCTGCTCGCCGACGAACAGCAGCGCGGCGCGACCCCGCCCGGCAGGCACCCAGCGGGTAGCGACCAGCATCTTCTGCAGCACTATCGGCTTGCAGGCCGGGGAAGAAATGTTAGGGAAGTGCCCGCAGCCGCTGCCGAACAGCAGTTGCCGTGCCGTGTCCAGATGGCCGCCCTGCCAGAGGGTTCTGGCTTGGGTGAGGTCCGAGCCAGCCAGTTGCGTCGTGAGGGCTGCCGCCAGCCGGCTGGTAAGCGCTCCGGCGCTGATCGCAGTGACGCCAAGTGGCGGGCCCGGCAACACGATCTCGGCGACGGCGGGACCTGAGTAGGCCCGGTCAGCCGCCACCTGCGGGCCACGGCGGGCCAGGCTGACAGCAGCCGCGCTGAGGTGGGCGCTGGAAGCGGTGATCTGCGCGTCCACACGCCGGGCCAGCAGGTAGGTGCTGACCGTCCCCATTACGAGCAGGAGCACAGTGGTAACGCCGATGAGCATCACCAGCATGCGGGCCCGCAGCGACAACCGCCGGGTGCGGCTCATCGACCGGGGCCTGTCATCTGCGGGTTCCTGTCATGTACGGCGACGCTCTAGCTAGTGTGCTGTGTCAGCGGCCGCGGCGCAGTCGCTAAGCCGGGCCGCCGCCGTGCTGTTCGTGCCGGTCTGGCCTGAGGCTGTAGCCGACGCCGCGCTGGGTGTGGATGAGCGGCGGCCCGAGCGGGTCGAGCTTGCGGCGCAGGTAGCTGACATACGTCTCGACGATCTGGGACTCGCCGGAGTAGTCCCAGCCCCAGACGCTTTCGAGCAACTGGGCCCTGGTCAGCACCCGGCCCTGATGCCGCATCAGGTAGGCCAGCAGCCGGAACTCGGTTGGCGACAGTTCGACCGGAACCCCGGCCCTGTGCACTGTCCAGCGCTCCTCGTCCAGTTCAAGGTCTGCCACCCGCAGCGGCCCGGTTGTCCGGCCCGGCTGGTCAGTGGTGGTGGTTCGGGAGGCTCGCCTGAGCACCGCGCGCACCCGGGCGACCAGTGCCTCGACTGAGAACGGCTTGGTGACGTAGTCGTCGCCGCCGATCACCAGGCCGGTGACCGTGTCAGACGAGGTGTCGCGGGCTGTCAGGAAGATGACCGGTACCTCGTTGCCGCTCGCGCGCAGCCGCCTGCACACCTCGAAGCCGTCTATATCCGGCATCATGACGTCGAGAACGATAAGGTCCGGCCTGGTCGCGTCGGCCTGCCGGAGCGCTTCCCTGCCGCTGGCGGCCGTCGTCACGGAGCAACCGTGGAACTTCAGCGCAACCTGCACAAGCTCACGGATGTTCGGCTCGTCATCCACGACGAGCACCTGGGGAATGCGGTCGTTCTCTGTCATGACGTCCTCGGCATCACGCCTGGCTCGAAGTGAAGCTGCCGCGACCGCGGTCTGCCTCGCGAACTCCGGCTTCACGAGGTTACCGGGAAAATCAGGGCAGCCCGGTGATTCCGGTCATCTCGGTGGCTGCGTCGGCTCCGCCCGTGGTTGCGCCGGGCGGATGGTGGTTGCGCCGGCTGCCTCGAGCGTCGCGTCGGCTGGCGGGCCTCGGCCGCTCGGCCTCCGCTAGCTGCTGGCTATCCGGTGGCGCGGATACGGATCAGCCGGGCGTCCCTGGCTCCGCTGACCACCGGGCCGCCGACGAATATCCGGTCTCCGGTGGCAAGCTTTGCCTGCGCAGTGTCCTGGCCGGCCGCACGGACAGTGGTGCTGGCGGTCAGGTCCCAGGTCCACATTGTGCCGTCCGGTGCCTTGACCGTGACCGCCGAGCCGGTCACTGACTCGACGGTGCCGCGCTCGAACGCGATGGTCTTCGGGCTGCTGCTCTTGCCCTTGAACGTCACCTGACCGTGCTGGCCGCCGACGAGCGCGAGCCGCAGCAGCGGCTCACTGCACAGCGCACCCAGGCGCATGGCTGCGGCCGGATGCTCGGAGGCGCGGATTCTGGCCACGATCTTCGCGCACCTAAGAGCACCTAGCGACGTTGCGGTAACTGCAGCCGGCGAGCCCGCCGACGCCGATGTGCCGCTCGACGCGGAAGCGCCGCCGGTGAGCGCGATGCCAATCGCCACGCCGCTGCCTAGGAGAACCGCGCTGGCCGCGATGGTGGTGGCGACTCGCCTGCTCCGGCCTGAGCGGCGCGCAGCGGCAGGTACCGCGCCTTGGCCGGTCGGACCGAGGTTGGGGTTGTCCATGGGTGCCAGCCTGACTGCTGATCATGGGTATACGAAGGTCCAAACCTGGGAGCTTCCCGGGAACTGCCGGCAAGGACCTCCAGAGGGGAACGCGCAGTTACATGCGCTCGGGCACCGGAATTCCCAGAAGCCGCAGGCCGGTGTCCAGGACCCGCAGACTGAGCGCGCTGAGTGCGAGCCTGCTCTGCCTGATCTCGCCCTCGGCAGTGAGCACAGGACACTGCTCGTAGAACGTGGTGAAGGCGCTTGCCGCGTCGAACAGGAAGCCCGCCAGCTTGTGTGGCTCGGCCCCAGCGGCCACGTCGTCGACCGCCCGGCCGAGGCCGAGCAGCCGGAGCGCCAGCGCGCGCTCGGCGCTCGTGCCAAGGACGACGGGACCGGTCGCATCGCCCGGATCAAGTCCGGCCCTGGCGAAGATCGACCTGATTCGCGCTGCCGCGTACTGGAGGTAGGGGCCGGTGTTGCCGGTCAGCGCGAGCAGCCGGTCGAAGTCCAGCACGTAGCTGGAATCCCTGGCAACGGACAGGTCGCCGTACTTCAGCGCGCCGATCCCGACGGCCTCGGCGATCTGGCTGCGCTGCACCGGGTCGGGGTAGCGGTCGGCAATCACGGCGGCTGCCCGGTCAACGGCCTCATCCATCAGGTCTGCGAGCTTGACTTGCTCGCCCGACCTGGTCTGGAGCCGCTGGCCGCCTGCTCCGGTCATCAGTCCGATCACCGCATGCTCGGCGGTCGCAGGCGGTACCAGCCAGCCGGCCTGCCGAGCGAGCTCAAAGATCATCTGCAGGTGCTGACTCTGCTCGGATCCGACGACGTAGATGATCCGCGTCACGCCGAGCTCGGTGAGCCGGTACCTGATGGCTGCCGCGTCTGTGCTGTCGTAGCCGTAGCCGCCGTCGCTCTTGCGCAGCATCAGCGGCACCGGCTTGCCGTCCCTCCCGGAGAAGCCGGGCGGGAACGAGCACAGCGCCCCGTCGCTCATCACCGCGAGGCCCCGGCGCTCCAGCTCGTCGCACACGTCGCCGAGCATCGAGTTGTAGAAGCTCTCCGGCGCCATGTCCGCGTTGGTCAGGGTGATGTTCAGCCGGGCGTAGATCTTGCGCAGGTACTCCATGGAGTCATCGACGATTACCTGCCAGAGCCGCATCGTGTCCGGCTCGCCCGCCTGCAGCTGCACTACCCGCTTACGCGACCGGTCCGCGAAGACCGGATCGCCGTCGAACTTGGCGCGTGCCGCCTGGTAGAACGCCGTGAACTCGCCCGACGCCAGCTGGTCGTAAGTAGCCTGCTCGCCGATCTCCAGCGCGTGCTCGATCAGCATGCCGAACTGGGTGCCCCAGTCGCCGAGGTGCGCGGCCCGGATGACGTCGTGGCCGAGGTACTCCAGCACGCGCGCGATCGCGTCGCCGACCGACGTCGCCCGAAGGTGACCGGCATGCAGTTCCTTCGCCACGTTCGGACCCGAGTAGTCGACCACGACCCGCTGTGCGGTCTCGGTCAGCGGCACGCCCAGCCTCGAGTCAGCTAGTTGCTCGCTGGACCGCGCAGCGATCCATTCGTCGGCAAGGGTGATGTTGATGAAGCCCGGTCCACTGACTTCGGCCTGTGCCACGGCCGGCGCAGCGTTGAGCCTGCCCGCCACCGGCTCGGCTATGTCCCGCGGGCTGCGGCCGAGCCGCTTGGCCAGCGACATGGGGACATTGGATTGAAAGTCCGCAAATCCGGACGGCCGGATGAGCGGATCGGCAGCTGCGTACTCAGCGCCGAACTCGTCCGCCAGCGCTTGCTGCACCAGCGCGCCGAGTGCCGCCTCCGGATCTGTCATCTCACCAGCCTACCGGTCCGTCTAGTGATTATTTGGGCAGCCGCTGCCCGCAGCGCCGGGGTTGACGCGGCCGGGGTTGACGCGGCCCGGCTAGCGGCCGGGGGTGACGCTGCCGCGGGTGACGCTGCCCGGCTAGCGGCCGGGCAGGTCAAGATCACGGCCGGCGAAGGAAGTGCCCGCCGCGGCTCGGCCCGAGCCTCTCCCTGATGCGCTCGGTAATGTGGCGCTCTGTCAGCTCCCAGGCCAGCCTGCATGCAGCAGCAGCACCGCGGGCGGTCACCGCTCCGTGCGCGATCACGATCGTGGCCTCCAGGCCCAGCAGCGCCGCCCCCCCGTAAGTTTCGGAGTCGAATTGCTCGGATAGCTGGCGGAGTGCCCTCTGCTGGAACAGCGCGCCGATCCGCGTTCTCGCTGAGCTCCTGATCGCGGCGCTGAACTGCGTTGCCGAGTAACTGGCAGTCCCCTCCAGAGTCTTCAGCGCTACGTTGCCGGTGAAGCCATCGGTGACAATCACATCGACCTTGCCCGCCAGCAGGTCGCTGCCTTCTACGTTGCCGGCGAAGCTGACCGGTATGCCGCCGTGCGGGGGCTCGCTGCTCAGCAGCTCATGACAACGCCGGGCGAGTCTGTTCCCCTTTCCTGGTTCCGCGCCGATGGTCAATAGCCCCACCCGTGGCTCGGCGATGCCATAGGCGATCTCGGCATAAGCCACGCCGAGCTGGGCAAACTGGACAAGCATCTCCGGCTTAGGGTCGGCGATCGCGCCTGCATCGATCAGCACGGTCGGGCGCGGGCGCGTTGGCAACGCGACTGCCAGGGCTGGCCGGCTGACGCCCGGTAGCGGGCGCAGCCGTATCTGCGCGGTGGCTACGATGGCTGCCGTTGAGCCCGCCGACATTATCGCGCCCGCCTGGCCGCGGCGGACTAGCTGACAGGCCACCGCGATGCTCGACCGGGGCCGGCGCCAGCTCGCCAGTGCGCCCTCGCTCATGGCGATGGATTCCTCGGCTGCCTCGATGTAGACGTTCGGGGCCGCGCGAGCTTTAGCTAGCAGGGGCCGGATGAGGCCCGGCCTTCCTGTCAGGGCGATACGGATGCCGAGATCGCGACCCGCCGCTACGGCCCCGGCCACGATCTCTTCCGGCGCGTGGTCGCCGCCCATGGCATCGACGGCGATCATCCGGGGTGGTGCCGGCAGCTGGGTTTGTGCAAGCTCAGCGTCGGACTGCTCCCCGCCGAGCCCTCGCAGGCCGCCGTCAGGCATGCGGCCGTTCCGTTGCACGCGGCCGTTTGCTTGCGCGCGGCCGTCCGGCTGCACACTGGCGGCAGAAGCCTCGGCCCGCCGATTCAGCGCGCCACCCCCGCGTGGTCCTGCATGCCGCCTAGCTTCTCACTGCGCGGGCAGTTGTGGCGCCCGCCGCGCACAAGAGCAGGTCAGCAAGTCGCGCACAAGAGCAGGTCAGCAAGTATTGTGCCAACCGCTCGCCGCAGATGGTGCGTTTCGGGCTAATGTCTGCGGGTAGACCGGTATCCCCGGGTGGGACCCGCGGGGAAAGAGACAGCGATTGGGAAAGTTGATGACGCTCACAGGCAACCCTGAGCGGCTGCTGAGCGTTTCTTAATCGTTACTTCTTTAGCTGGCATGACGGTAACGCCGCAGCCGCCCATCGCGTCTGAGGTGGCGGGACCGGGCACAACAAGTAACAGCACGCCGGACGGGCGGCATGACACGGGGAGATCATGCGAACAGCCAGGGCGCTGCGGTCAGCGGCGGCCGGAGGGAGTTGCATGAGCGTTCAGGAGATTTTGCCAGTTGTGCCCGCTCAGGGGCGCAGATTTCACGCGTACAACGCCAAGCACCTGGATCAGCTGACGGCCAGGGCCGGGCTTAACGACAGCGAGCGACTCGCCGTCCGGGCTGTCGCCACTGTCCTGCCCTTCCGAACCAATGATTATGTCCTCGAGTCGCTAATCGATTGGTCAGCAGCGCCCGAGGACCCGATTTACCGGCTGGTCTTCCCGCAGGCCGACATGCTGCCGCCAGAGGACGTCGCGCCAATCGGCGCCATGCTGGAGCGTGGCGCGCCTGACCACGAGGTTCAGGCAGCGGCGCATGCCGTCCGGATGCGCTTGAACCCCCATCCGGCTGGTCAGCTTGCCCTCAATACCCCTGCACTGGAGGAGGAGCCACTGCCGGGGGTGCAGCACAAATACCCTGAAACTGTCCTGATCTTTCCTAAACAGGGCCAGACGTGCCACGCCTACTGCACGTATTGCTTCCGCTGGGCCCAGTTCGTCGGCGAGCCTGACTTGAAAATCGCGACCGACGATATGGCGCGGGTAACCGCGTACCTGCGGTCCCACCCGCAGGTCACTAGTGTCCTCATCACTGGCGGTGATCCGATGATCATGGGTGCCGCGGTGCTGCGCAGGTACGTCGAGCCGCTGCTCGGGCCTGGTCTCGAGCACCTCGAATCCATCCGGATCGGCACGAAGTCACTTTCCTACTGGCCGCAGCGTTTCGTGACGGACCCGGACGCCGACGACACGCTCCGGCTGTTCGAGGATGTGAGTGCGGCTGGGAAGACGCTGGCCCTGATGGCCCACTTCTCACACCCGCGTGAGCTGGAGCCCGATCTGGTGACCAGTGCAGTCGGACGGATCCGCTCGGCCGGCGCTGTCATCCGCACTCAGGCTCCGCTGATAAGGAGCATCAACGATGACGCCGCCTGCTGGGCGCGGATGTGGCGCGCGCAGCTAAGGCTTGGCATGGTGCCCTACTACATGTTTGTCGAGCGGGACACCGGGCCGCAGGGCTATTTCGCTGTCCCGCTGGCGCGTGCTGCCGACATCTTCCGGGACGCTTACAGCACGGTATCCGGGCTATGCCGGACAGTCCGCGGCCCTTCGATGTCAGCCACTCCGGGCAAGATATGTGTCGACGGCGTAGTAGAGATTGCCGGCCAGAAGGTCTTCGCGCTGCACATGATTCAGTCACGCGACCCTTCGCAGGTCGGGCGGCCGTTCTTCGCCGAGTACGACCCCGATGCGGTCTGGCTGACGGATCTGCGGCCAGCGTTCGCGGACCGGTTCCCGTTCGAGACTTGCCCGGCAGGCTCCAGGCCGGGTGGAGACCGGAGCGCCGAACTGCTCGCCGCCCGCTGACCCGCGACGTCTGTCGGCCGGGCAGGCGCCGACGCCGAGTCAGCCACACGAAACTGCTGACTCGGGCCCGCGCCTACCCGCCCTGCGCGGCTCTAACAGCCCGGCAATCCGCTATAGGGCGCAAGGGCGGCGCGGTAGTTACCGATATTTCGTTGGTCTCGGGCATTAGTTCATCGAGTGCGAGTTTGTCGGCGTGGGTTACTCGGCGTCCGTGCGTGCCCGGCCGTGGGCATCGGTTGTGCGCCCGGCCGGCGCCGCGTTCTCGCGGCTTGCAGTGGTCCGCTTGCCGCTCTTAGCCGGCGGTGGTTGTGGACGGCTCGGCGACGCCGGAGACCTGGCCGCTGCCGCTGCCCCCAGTGGCAGGCTGCGGCTTGATGAAGAGGCAGCTGACCGCTCCTGCGAGCAGGAACAGGATCGGTACCAGAATCGTCGGTCGCATTGCCTCGACGAAGCCGTGCGTGAAGATCTGGCCCGCCAGTCCAGAGGTACGCGCTCCCGAGCCCACCTCGAGGCCGCCCTTCGCGGCAGACTGGAATCCAGCGGCGAGCCTGTCGCGGGCTGTTGCTGGCAGGGCCGCTCCGAGTTGCTGCGTTTGGGTCGTGAACCCCGCTATCAGGCGGTTCTGGAGCAGCGCGCCAACGCCCGCGGTGCCGATGACGGTGCCTACCTGGCGGGTCGTGTTGAAGACGCCCGAGGCGGCGCCGGCCATGATCGGGTTGACGTTCCGCATCGCCACGGTCGTCATCGGCGGGAAAGTGCACCCGATACCGATGCCCGCGATGGCCTGAGGCGCGAGGAAGTCGTACCAGGCGGAGGAGGGCTGCGCGATGAACGCGATCGCTCCCATACCTCCCGCGAACAGCAGCAGCCCGACCAGCAGGATGTACTTGCCGCCGATCCGGTCTGACATACGGCCGGCGACGGGCGCTACGAACATCGAGACGAGTGACGCTGGCGCCATCGTCAGTCCCGCCTTCAGCGCCGAGAATCCGAGAACCGACTGCAGGTAGATGGAAAACGGCAGGAAAATCCCCAGCATGCCGATCGAGATGAACCCAGCGACAATGTTCATCAGCGCGTAGTTCCTGTCCTTGAACAGGGACAATGGCACCAGCGGCTCGCCTTCCTGGCGCCGGGCCTGGAAGAACAGGAACAAGCCGAGCAGCACGAAGCCGACGCCGAGCAGCAGCGGGATCGAGATGAACGAGGTAATCGTGCTCCAGTTGTATTTCTGCCCCTCGACCAGCGCGTAACAGATCGCGAGCAGGGACAAGCTGGCCAGCATGACGCCGGTGACGTCGAAACTGTGCCTGCGGCCGGTGCGGAGGTCCGGGATAAGGATCTGCGTCAGCACGAGCACGAGCACGCCGATCGGCAGGTTGATAAAGAAGATGTAACGCCAGTCGAACGCCGTAACGAGGAGGCCGCCCAGGGTAGGGCCGGCGATTGTCGCGACGCCCGCCACCGCGCCCCAGACGCCGAACGCCGCTCCCCTGCGCTCCGCCGGGAACACCATGGTGAGGATAGCCAGCGTCTGCGGCATCAGCATGGCGGCACCCAGGCCCTGGACTGCGCGGAACCCGATGAGGTAGCCGGGGGACAGTGACAGGCCACACGCCGCCGAGGCAAGCGTGAACACGGCAATCCCGGCAAAGAACATCTTGCGCTGTCCGAACAGGTCTCCGAGGCGCCCGCACGTGATGAGCAGCACGGCCAGCACAAGCGCGTAGGCGTTGATGACCCACAGGATGTCGTCGAGCGAGGCGTGCAGCTTCGAGATCATGTTGGGGATCGCGATGTTGACGATCGTCAGGTCGAGCAGGGTCATGAAGAACCCGAGCGAGACCACCAGCAGGATCGCCCAGGGGTTCCCTCGGTGCTTCGACTCCGTTGCCACTGCCGCCACTGCTGTCCTCCCCTGTGAACGGGCACGGCCAGCCCGGCACGTCGCCAGCCGGCGGCCATGATGAGCTGCCTGCCGCAAACGCTACGGCACGCTGCAGACATTTAGATATCCAGATAGCGCGCGGCTAGATAGTCGGCCATTCAGCCAGGCGCGTACCGACCGCTTACCCAGGCACCAAGGCACCAAGACAGCCGGACACCGTGCAGGTACCGGGACGTCCGGCCCGCGGCCGTCCTGCGGCGGCCCGGCGCCAGCCCGAACCCCGGTCGGTGCTGCGAGGAGAGGCGAAGTATGCTCCGGCCATGAAAATTAACGGCACTGCTGCAATCGTGTCCGGAGGGGCCAGCGGCCTCGGTGAGGCAACGGTCCGCGAACTCGCTGCAGCCGGTAGCAAGGTCGTCGTCGCTGACCTGAACTCGGAGCGCGGAAAGGCGCTGGCCGATGATGTCGGCGGGATTTTCACGCAGACCGACGTCAGCGACGCTGAGTCCGTTCGAGCGGCTGTTGCGGTGGCGGCATCGACTGATGTGCCGCTGCGATTCGTGGTCAGCTGCGCCGGCATCGGCTGGGCACAGCGGACCGTGGGCCGCGACGGCGAGCCGCACGACCGGGCTGCGTTCGGCAAGGTCATCGACGTCAACCTCATCGGTACCTTCAACCTGATGAGCATCGGCGCGGCCGCGGTGGCCAAGGCGCCACCAGCTGATGACGATGGTGCGCGCGGCGTTGTCATCAACACCGCATCGATTGCCGGCCTGGAGGGCCAGACCGGCCAGCTGGCCTACTCGGCGTCCAAGGGTGGCATCATCGGCATGACCGTGCCCGCTGCCAGGGACCTGGCAGCCATCGGCATGCGGGTGAACACCATCTGCCCCGGCATCATCGACACGCCGATCTACGGCAGCGGTCCCGCCAGCGAGGAGTTCAAGGCCAAGCTCGCCGCACCGGTGGTATTCCCCAAGAGGATGGGAACGGCGGCCGAGTTCGCCCACCTGGTCCGCATGCTGATCGAGAACGACTACATGAACGCTGAGGTCGTCCGCTTCGACGGCGGTATCCGATTCCAGCCGAAGTAATTTTGCTGCCTGCTGCTCGTGATCCACGCCGGACCCTCACGGCCAGCACAGCCGGTGAGGTCAGCCCCGTAGAGTGCTCAGACGTAAGGAACTGGCGGAAATCATGGCCGATGAAGTCCTAACCGATGTCAGCGACGGCGTTGCTGTTATCACTATCAACCGGCCGGCGGCCAGGAACGCGGTCAACGGAGCCGTAGCCCGCGGCATCGCGAAGGCGCTGGACGATTGTGACGCGAACTCCGACGTCCGGGTGCTGATCTTGACCGGAGCTGGTGGCACCTTCAGCGCCGGCATGGACCTCAAGGGGTTCCTGTCAGGCGACTCGCCGAGCTTCGAGGACCGGGGGTTCGGCGGCATCGTCGAGCGGCCACCAGTCAAGCCGATCATCGCGGCGGTTGAAGGCTATGCACTGGCCGGCGGCTTCGAGCTCACCCTGGCCTGCGACCTGGTCGTGGCAAGCGGGGAAGCCAGGTTCGGCCTGCCTGAGGTCAGGCGAGGACTAGTCGCGGGCGCAGGTGGCCTGCTCCGGCTGCCGAAGCGCATCCCTTACCACCTGGCCATGGAGATCGCCCTGAGTGGCGAGCATTTCCCGGCGGCACGACTGCACCAGGCTGGCCTGGTCAACCTTCTCGTGCCGGCCGGCCAGGCGCTGAGCGAAGCGAAGGAACTCGCAGCCAGGATCGCTCTCGGCGGCCCGCTCGCGCTGACTGTGACCAAGCGGGTCATCGCCGAATCGGCTGACTGGCCCGCCGCCGACGCATTCCGCCGTCAGGGCGAGATCATCATGCCAGTGTTCACGTCGGCAGACGCAAGGGAAGGCGCGCTGGCGTTCGCAGAGAAGCGATCGCCCGTCTGGCGGGGCGAGTAGGCAAACAGCAGGGAACGCGCGCTTGCGTTTCGCGGATAAGCGACCGGCCCGGCATTCCGGACGCGACAACGCCCCGTAGCTGCTGAGGGGAAGGCAGCCACGGGGCATTGCCAGCGTTGCTGCGCGGGCAGGGTAGCGCAGCCGGGTATTACGCCCTCGGGTTTACGTCGTCTTCGGGTTATGCAGCGGTCGGTGGAGGACCACCCGGCCGGATCAGGATGCCTCCGCAAGCTCGCGCGGCGCGTAGTTCAGCAGCCGCTGCCGGAGCTTGGCACGGCCGCGGTGAAGCCGGGACATCACCGTCCCGATCGGGGTGTCCATCATCTCGGCTATCTCGCGGTACGGGTAGCCCTCGATGTCGGCGAGATAGATGGCGACCCGGAACTCCTCCGGCAACTCGCGCAAGGCCTGCAAGATTTCAGAGTTAGCAAGGCGCTCGATCACCTCGGCCTCGGCCGACCGGGCGGGCGGCATCAGCGGGTCATTGCTGGTCTGCCAGTCCTCCTGGAAATCCACACCAAGATCTTGGATTGGCTCGCGGCGCTTCTTCCGGTAGCCGTTAATGAACGTGTTAGACAAGATCCGCTGCAGCCAAGCTCGCAGGTTCGTGCCCGGCTTGAACTGGTGGAAGGCCGCGTACGCCTTAGTGACCGTCTCCTGCACGAGGTCTTCGGCGTCACTCGGGTTCCTCGTCATGCGAAGCGCGGCTGGGTAGAGCCGGTCCATGACGGGGACGACATCTCGCTCGAATCGCGCATCGCGATCGATGTGCTGCCCTACCTGCATCAGTTCGTCAACCTGAGGCACTATCCGCTCCGCTCCCCGTCGGTGAAGTGACACTGCTATGACGCATCCAGGGGATAAACAGATGCGTGATCTAGGTAACAGGGAGATTACGAAGCGTTATCAACGCTGATGCCCGTTTTATCTCACTCGGGCGCTTGGTCGATTCAGATCCAGCTGTGGAACCACATCCGGGAGAGCCAGGATGAGTACGGAATGACCTCGGCAGTAAGGATCGGGTAGAGGTAGGCGAGGTTGAGGAGTACCGCCAGCAGGTAGGCGCCGACCCCGACCGCGCCTAGAGCGCGTCTGGCGGGCGCCGCCCTGGTGGGTCCGATGATCAGGCCGATGCACAAGGTAATCGCGATGGCCAGGAAGGGCAGGAAAGCGACCGCGTAGTAGTAGAACTCGGTGCGGTTGTCGTGGAGGTAGAACCAGATCCACGGCAGCCAGCCGGCTGCG
>DATMMA010000143.1:0-5154 GCA_035570295.1 Streptosporangiaceae bacterium | reverse complement strand
CTACGTCTTCGGGCTGTACGTCGATCCGGGCGCGGCAGGCCAAGGCGCCGGCCGCGCGCTCCTCCGGCACGCCGGGCACCGGCTGGCGGCGGACGGCTGCACATCTGTCGCCCTGCATGTCTTCGAGGCCAACGAGCGCGCGCGCCGCTTGTACACCCGGGCCGGCTTCCACCCCGACGGCAGCACCAGAGTCGAGCCGCAGTACCAGGCGACCGAGGTGCGGCTCGTGAAGGTCCTGTCATCGCCAGCCGAATCGTAACCGGCCCAGTCGTGACTGGCACAGGCGAAACTGGCACAGGCGAAACTGGCAGCGGCGGCCCGGCGCCCCGGCTGGCTGTTACCTACCAAGAGTTGCCCGGCCGCTCAGCCGAGGGCTACCCCGTCGTGTCGCAACTGCTGATCCGCCAGCTTGCCGGCGCCGTCCCGCCTGGCCTGGCCATGGAGGTGCGCTCGGCCGCCGCGACGGCCTACTCTGCGGCGGGCGGCTGGGCAAAGCTCATCGAGTCAGCGGCCGATGCCAGCTACCTTGACGCCACAGCGCAAGGGCCGGTCCCGGTTGACGCTGGCACGCTGTTCGACCTCGCGTCTTTGACCAAGGTCATCGCCACGCTGCCACTCGTACTCCTGCTGCACCAGCGGGGCCAGTGGAGCATCGACGATCCGGTAGCCCGATGGCTGCCCGGAGCGCCGCGATCACCGGTCACCATCAGCGACTGCCTGCTGCATATCGCCGGACTCGTGCCGTTCCGGCAGTACTACCTGACGTGCGACGGCCCGGCCGAGATCAGGAGGGCCGTCACCGCCGAACTGGCTGGTGCTGCCGTCGGGCCGGTGAGTTACAGCGACGTGGGCTTCATGCTGCTCGGCTGGGCGATCGAGAACTGCGCGGGCGAGACGCTTGCCGGATTGTTCGCGAGAGAAGTGGCCGGGCCGCTCGGCATGACGTCGACCAGCTACCTGCCGCAGGCCCAGCGGCAGCACATCGCTGCGACCGAAGCAGACGGGGATCAGCGAACCACTCCCGTACTGGTCTGGGGCGAGGTGCACGACGGCAATGCCTTCGCCCTCGGCGGCACGAGCGGTCACGCCGGCCTGTTCGGCACGGCCGCCGACCTGGGGAGGTTCGCGAGCGCGCTGCTCCGGCCGGACCATCACCCGGTCTTGTCCGCCGAGACGATCGCCCTGATGACTAGCAGGCACGCTGGCGCGGACCCGGAGGCACGGGCGCTTGGCTGGCGGGTGCGACCAGACCAATGGGGCAACTGGCCGGCCGGAACAATCTGGCATACCGGCTTCACGGGCACCTCAATGCTCATCGCGCCCGCTCTCGATGCCGCTGTTGTTCTGCTCACGAATGCGGTGCATCCGGTGCGACGGGGTGCCGAGACCGCGGAGTTCCGGACGAAAGTGCACCGGGCCGTCCGGGCAGTGCTGGACAGCTCGGCTGGCCCAGACGACGCGGGCTTGCCGACGGCCGAGGCCTCAAGCGCGCGTTCCCGGTCCTGACGGTTTTATCAGCCGTACCCGTGACAGGAGCCTGCCTTGACTCGGAAATACCCCACCGGGGTATGGTATGGTCAACGGCGCCGGAGTCGTGAGCACTGGACCCGGGCATGACCGGGTCAGTCGATAGGGGAGTGATGGCAATCACCGGCATGGAAGCCTGAAGATGCGGGTCCTGGATGCCCTTGGCCATGCGCTCGCTGTCGCCGGGACGATGACGTGGGAGATCACCTGGTCGCTGATACTCGGGTTCGCCCTGTCGGCAGTCGTGCAGGCTCTGGTCCGGCGGCAGACCATCACGCGGCTGCTGGGCGATGACAAGCCGAGCACGCTAGCTCTGACGGCCGGCCTCGGAGCCGCGTCGTCCTCGTGCTCGTACGCGGCTGTGGCGCTGGCCCGGTCCCTGTTCCGCAAGGGCGCCAGCTTCACCTCCGCGATGGTTTTCGAGATCGCGAGCACCAACCTGGTGATCGAGCTCGGGATCATCCTGGCGCTGCTGATCTCCTGGCAGTTCACGCTGGCCGAGTATGCGGGCGGAATTGTCATGATCGTGGTAGTGGCGGTGGCGTTCCGGCTGTTCGTCCGCCGACAACTCGTCGACGCCGCCCGGCAGCAAGCCGACAAGGGGCTAGCCGGGTCGATGGAAGGCCACGCCGCCATGGACATGAGCATCGGCGCCGACGGCAGCTTCTGGCAGCGGCTGGCTAGCCCGGGCGGTTACACCGCGGTGAGCCAGATCTTCGTGATGGAGTGGGCTGCGGTTATCCGCGACGTGGTCGGCGGGCTACTGATCGCCGGCGCGGTTGGCGCCTGGGTGCCGGACAGCTTCTGGCGGCACCTGTTCCTGGCCAGTCACCCGCTGGCCGCCAGGCTCTGGGGCCCGCTCATCGGCCCGGTCATCTCCCTGCTCAGCTTCGTCTGCTCGATCGGGAACGTGCCGCTCGCCGGCGTGCTGTGGAACGGCGGCATCAGCTTCGGCGGCGTCACCGCGTTCATCTTCGCCGACCTGATCATCATCCCGATCCTGATCATCTACCGGAAGTACTACGGCACGAAGATGATGCTGACCATCCTGGGGATCTTCTACGCGGCCATGGTCATCGCCGGTTACGCCATCGAGTTCCTGTTCGGCGGCCTCGGCCTGATCCCGCGCACCCGGACGGCCAAGGTCACCGAGCAGGCCCTGCAGTGGAACTACACCACCGTTCTGAACATCATCTTCCTGCTCGTAGCGGCAGCATTGCTCGTGCGCTTCTTCCGCACCGGCGGCGCGGCGATGCTGACGATGATGGACGGCGGTCCCGGAGGGCAGGACCAGCACCAGCACCAGCACGGCAGCGCCGCGGCGGCGCGCGCCGTCATCGGCCGGCGGTCACCGTTTGCAACTCGCCGAGGGACTCCCGGATGTGCTGCGGCAGGGCTCTCGAGTCGATGCCGCTGAGCCAGCGGGCAAACGCGACCCTGAAGATCGCGATGCCGGCCTCCGCGGTCAGCGTCGCGGCAGGCTCGGCGACGCCGCGCCGGCGGAGCGCGCCCGCGAGCGCCGACGCGAGTGACGCAAGCTTGATCAGTTCGCGCTCGCGCAGCTCTCTGCTGGCGACAATGACCAGCTGACGCTGCTGGGCGCTGTCGCGGCGTTCCTCGAACAGCGGGCCGGTGGCCTCAAGCGCACTGGTGATCGCCTCGATCGGCGAAGCGGACTCCGGCGCGGTTTCGACGGCGCTGACGAGGAGTTCCTCCAGTGCCGCAGCCCCCCAGAACAGCACCTCGCGCTTGTCGGCGAAGTGCCGGAAAAACGTCCGTTCCGTCAGGCCCGCGCGTGCCGCGATGTCCGCGACGGTGGTGTTCTCGAACCCGCGCTCGGCGTAGAGCTCGAGCGCCGCCCGTTCGAGCCTGCCCCGGCTGTCCGGCTCCCAGCGCGCCATGAGCTGATCGTACTAGGCGGGTGATGACAGTGACCGACATCAGTGAGATAGGCTGATGTCAGTCACTGCCATCGTGGCCTCCTCGGCACCGAGGATGATCGACCCCCCTGGAGGTCTCTCGTGCGTTACTTCCTTACGGGCGCGTCTGGCTGGATCGGCTCCGCCGTCGTTTCCGAACTCATCGAGGCCGGCCATCAGGTCGTCGGGCTGGCTCGCTCCGACGCCTCGGCCGCTGCTCTCACTCAAGCCGGGGCACAAGTGCAGCGCGGCACCCTAGATGATCTGGACATCCTCCGCGACGCGGCCGCGGCCTCGGACGGCGTCATCCACCTGGCGTTCAAGCACGACATCGCCTTCTCGGGAGGCTTCGACGATGCTGCGAACGCAGACCGCCGCGCCGTCGAGGTATTCGGTGACGCGCTCGCCGGTTCTGACCGCCCGCTCGTTATCGCCTCCGGAACACTCGGCGTCGCGCCGGGACAGCTAGCCACCGAACGGGACGGGCACGAGCCCGACCCGGCTCTGGCCGCTATGGGCGGCGGCCCGCGAACTCGGTGGGGCACCGCGGAGCTAGCGCTCTCCTTCGCCGATCGCGGCATTCGCTCATCGATCGTTCGGCTTCCGCCGACGAATCACGGCGACGGAGACAACGGCTTCATGGCGGCCATTGTCGGCATCGCTCGCGACAAGGGCGTCTCCGGGTACATCGGTGACGGCGCCAACCGCTGGCCCGCTGTGCACCGGCTCGATTCTGCGCGCCTGTTCCGCCTCGCGGTGGAGAAGGCTCCCGCCGGATCGACACTCCACGCGGTCGCAGACGAGGGCGTGCCGATCCGCGACGTCGCCGACGTCATCGGCCGCCACTTGAGCGTTCCGGTGGTTGCCGTCTCTCCGGACGACGCGGCCGGGCACTTCACCTGGCTGGCCGGTTTCCTCGGGCTCGACAGCCCGGCCTCTAGCGCGCTGACCCGCGAGCTGATGGGCTGGCAGCCCACGCAGCCAGGGCTCATCGACGACCTCGACAAAGGTCACTATTTCCGCACCCTGTCTGCCTGACGACGCCGGCCACCGGGCGCTGCGGCGATCCACTCAGCGCCCGATGGTCCCGACTGCAACGGCTGCCCGGCGGGGTACGTCAATGTACGGATACTCTGCCGCGCCGACGTCAGCCGAACCACGACAGGAGGTCATCAGTGATGACATTTGCGCCTGTGCCGGAGTTCGCTCGTGGCCCGGACATACCTGATGCGGGTTATCTCGTCACTGACCTGGGCGGCGGTGCCTACGGCATCACCAGTGGCCTGGTGAACACCACGTTCCTGGTGACCAAGCAGGGCGTTGTCGTCGTGGATGCCCCTCCCGACCTGGGCGCGAAACTGCTCACGGGCATCGAGGAGGTCACGCCGAAGCCGGTCACTCACCTGATCTACAGCCATGCGCACGCCGACCACATCGGCTCCGCCCGCTTGCTGGCACGCGGCGGCCTGACGATCGTCGCCCACGAGTTGACCGCAAGGTTCATCAAAGAGGCGCGCGACGACAACCGGCCTGTGCCCAACGAAACCTTCAGCGGGACCAGGAGCGAGCTCAGCATCGGCGGAGACAGGCTCATCCTCGACTACACCGGCGACTGGCATCAGCCCGGCAACCTATTCATCTACCTGCCGGAACAGAAGGTCCTGACAGCGATCGACAGCTTCACAGTGAAGAACGCGCCGTTCTTCCG
>DATMMA010000142.1:0-6041 GCA_035570295.1 Streptosporangiaceae bacterium | reverse complement strand
GGCAGCGTCCACCTGGACCAGTTCCCGCCGCTACTGATCCAGGCATTCGGGCTGCGCTGGTTCGAGACGGGCAGCCTGTCCCTGTACTTCCGGCACGCGACCACCGACGACGAGCCAGTGCAGGCATTCATCGAGCGCCCGTCGACCGGAGATCGTGACGTGCAGGTCCGCGCCTGGGCGACGACAGGCGGCGACACGCTTGTCGCCGAGGGAACGGCAGCAGCAGGGAATCCGCAGGCCCCGTCAGCACTGCGTGACCGGGATCTGCGCCCGGCCGACCCGGCCGAGCTCAGGATCCTCAAGGTGCTAAGGCCGGGTGACGTACTCGGCGATCTCCGCGTCACCGTCAATAGCGAACGGCAGCAATCGATCATCAGCCAGGGGGCCATGACCGAGCCCCTGGACTGGTACACCGGCTCCTCGCCGTGGGGTGGTCCGATTGCCTCGCCGTCCGGCGTGGTCGGCCTGCTGTACACGCGCCTGCTGGCAGATACGAAAAAAGCCATGGGCGAGCACGTGGGCCTGTTCGGCGCCATCGAGATCCGGTTCCGCGCCGGCCCGGTATTCCTGGAGCGCGAATACCGGGTAACCGGCGAGGTGGCGGCGGTCAGCCAAACCCCCAAGACCGAGGTCCTGTGGTTCGACAGCCGCGCGCTTGACGACCGTGCCGAGCCAGTCGCTGAGATGCGGATGATGCTCCGCCAGATGAAGCAGTCCTCGCCCCTCTACCACGAGCAGGCGGCCCGCGGATGAGCGCGGCCGAGGCTCTGGCCCGCCTCGGCACGGCCGACCTGGGCGAGGAAGCAAACGAATTCCGCGCCCAGATCCGGCGCTGGATCTCAGCTAGCGTCCCGGCGGGACTTACCGACATGGCGCAGCGTATGGCAGCGGACGCCAAAAGCCTGCTGGGAATCGCTGACCGTGGCTGACGGCTACGGCTTGAACGGCTGGCAGCAGGCCTTCCTCGCCTCACGCTCCGACACCATCTGGGGCGGCACCGCTGAGATTCAGCGGAACATCGCAGAGCGACTCCTCGGGCTCCTGAAAGAACCGCGCGGCGGCGCATGAGCGGCACCTCCGCCGCGCTCGGCGGCATCCGCGTCTTGGACCTCAGCACCGGCGTCGCGGGTCAGTACTGTGGCAAGCTGCTGGCAGGCTACGGCGCCGACTGCGTTCTGGCTGAGCCGCCGGAAGGAACTCCGACCCGACGGATGGAGCCCTCCCTGACCAGCGGACGATCTTCCACCCGGTCTGTCATGTTCCGGCATCTCAACCAGGGCAAGTCCAGCCTGGTCCACCAGACGGGCGACGGGCGCATGCAGGCTGTAGCCGCGCTGGCGGACGTCGTCATCCACGACGACGCGACGCCGCTGTCGTTCGCTTTGCCCGCAACCGTGGTCCAGTGCGTCATCGGCGAGTTCCCCCGCGGCGGGCCGTACAGCGGCTGGCACGGCAGCGAGATGGTGCACCAGGCGCTGGCAGGCGCGATGTACATGACCGGCTGGCCTGACCGCCAGCCACTGTACGGGATCGGCCACCGCGCTTACTACGCCTGCGGCACCACGGCCTTCGTCAGCGTGCTATCGGCGCTTCATGAGCGGGCCAGCTCCGGGCTCGGGCAGGTCGTGACGGCCACGGTGTTCGAATCCAACGCCGCCATCGCGCAGAACCTGGTAAGCCAGTACAGCTACAACGGCAGCTACGAGACCCGGCGCCAGTATCCCGGCTTCCTCGCGCTGCTCCAGTGCCGCGACCACTGGATGGTGCTGTTCGCCATCCGCCACTGGGAACAGCTGTGCGAAGTCTTCGGCCTGGAGCACCTGCTGGACGACGAGCGGTTCGGCCAGCAGGCCTCCCGGCTTGAGCACTGGGACGTCGTCGTCGCCGAGATGCAGGCGCGCGCACGCCAGTTCCTGGCCGGCGAACTCGTCGCCGCACTCCAGCGGGCGCGGATCAGCGCCGAAGTCGTCGCGCCGCTGGACACCCTGGTCTCTTCCGTCCAGTGGCGAGACCGCCAGATGGTGCGAACCGCTGGCGGTGGCGTCGGCACTGCGCGCACGGAGGCCGCGCTGGGCCCGCCGTTCACAGTCGGCGACACCGGATACTGCGCGCTGCGGCCCAGTCCCGTGCTCTGCCGCGCCATCGCGGCCGAGCGGGCGGCGCGCGCGATCCAGCAACGGTGGCTCCAGCGCCAGGCAGCGGGCAACAGGCGCATATCCCAGCCCGCCGGCAGCGCGGGGAAGCCATCATCTGCCCGGCCCGGGCCGCTGTCTGGCCTGCGCGTCATCGACCTCACCACCGCGTGGGCCGGCCCCTTCGCCGGCCGCAGCCTGGCCCACCTGGGCGCCGAGGTCATCAAGATCGACGCGCCGGGCCACACCGACTCCTGGCGCGGCGCACCCGAAGGCGGCGCGGCCCGGCACTACCCGGACGGTGACCCCGGCAAGCACCCGTGGAACCGCTGCGTGCTGTTCAACACCCAAGGCCAGGGCAAGCTGTCCCTGGGCCTGGACCTCAAGGTCGCCGGGGCTCGCCAGATCCTGCTCCGGCTCGCCGAGGCCTCCGACGTCCTGATAGCGAACTTCACCCCAGGCGTTCTTGACCGGCTCGGCATCGGCTACCACGCACTCAGCGCCCTGAACCCGCGGATCATCGTCGTCGAGATGCCCGCGTTCGGGCCAGGCGGTCCCGACAGCGACCATCAGGGCATGGGCAAGACCATGGAGGCGGCAAGCGGCATGGCGGCCTTGATGGGCTACGGCGAAGGGCCGCCAGTGCTGACCGGCCCCGCTTACCTGGACCCGATCGGCGGCCTGAGCGCCGTGGGCGCCACCCTCGTCGCGCTGCGCCACCGCGACGAGACCGGCACAGGCTGCCGGGTCGAGGTCCCGCAAACCGAGGCCGGCGCGCACTGGATCGGCGAGCATGTCCTGCTGCAGGCCGAGACCGGCCGGTCATGGCAGCCGGACGGCAACGGCGTATCCGACGCGGCGCCGCACGACGCCTATCCATGTCGGGACGACGACGAATGGATCGCAATAGCGATCGGCACCGACGAGCATTGGCGCGCCCTGTGCCAGGCCATGCGACGCCCGGACCTGGCCCTGTCGCCTCGTTACTCAGCCCTGCCCGGCAGGGCCCGCCACCGTCACGAGCTGGACGCGATCATCACCCGCTGGACCAGGCAGTTCAGCAAGCACGAGCTCGCCGCCGGGCTGCAGGCCGCCGGGGTGCCAGCCGCCCCCGTGAACAGCGGCGCCGATGTCGCCCGCGACACAGTACTGCTGGAGACCGGCTTCATCCGGCAGCTCGATCACCCCGAGGCAGGCCGCCATGCCTACCCTGGCCTCTCCTACCAGCTTGAGCGCAGCCCGGGAGGCATCTCAGCCGCCGCTCCGTGCTTCGGGCAGCATAACGAGCCGGTGCTACGCGGCATCCTCGGGATCCGCGCCGAGACCATAGCTGAGCTTCAGCGCGCGGGAGCCATAGCCGACCGGCCGCTGAGCGCCCAGCTCACAACCACGGCTGACGCCGCCTACCGCAACCTGCCAAACCCCGCCAGCTCACCTGACGACCCGCGAGCACACGCCCCCGACCAGCAGAGGATCCCGATGATCTCCACTACCTTCGACTACGACACCATCGAAATCACCGTCGACCGTGCGGTCGCCACGATCACGCTGAACAGGCCAGATCAGCTCAACGCCTGGGACTGGCAGATGCACCGCGAGCTCAGAACCGCCTACGCGGCTCTCGATGCCAGCGACGACGTGCGCGTCATCATCCTCACCGGCGCCGGACGTGCCTTCTGCGCCGGAGCCGCACTCGCGCCCAAGGGAGAGACGTTCGACGGCTCCCGCGATCACGCCGCGTGGAACGAGCGCTACCCCGGCCCGGCGCTCGACGCGCCCGAACTGATGACCCCGGTCATCGCCGCCATCAACGGTGCCGCCGTCGGTGCCGGGATCACCATGGCGGTGAGCTGCGACATCCGCATCGCCGCGGAGAACGCCAAGATCGGGTTCGTGTTCAACCGGCGCGGCGTCATTCCCGACGCAGACCTGCTGTGGAGCCTGCCCCGGATGATCGGCTACGCCCGAGCCATGGACGTACTGCTGACCGGCCGCATCTTCACCGGCAAGGAAGCCGCCGAGATCGGCCTGGTCTCACGCGCCGTCCCCCAGGAAAACGTGCTCGCGGTCGCCACCGAGATGGCCCGCGACATCGCCGAGAACGTCGCGCCCGCGTCGGCGGCCATAACTAAGCAGGTAGCCCGGCAGTTCCTCGAGGAAACCGACCGCAAGGCCGCCCTTGAGCGCGAGCGCATCTTGTTCCGGTGGGCCGGTCAGCAGCCCGACGCCCGCGAGGGCGTTGAGGCATTCCTGGAACGCCGGCCGGCGCAATGGCGGGTGTCTAAGCACGCCACACTGCCGCCTGAGGCAACGGCCGGCCGGTAGTCACCCGGCTGCTGCCCGCGACGATAGAAGGAGGCAACGGGCGGCTCGACGCCAGCATTGGCAGAGCAGATCCGGCCACGCTCACAAGGCGCGCCGCCGACTACGAGAGCGCTTGCATCGACGTCCTGTGGGTCGCCGGACTCCGTGGCTTCGACGGCCCGAGCCTGAGGGGCTTCCTGGTCGCGGCCACCCAGCGAGCCCAGATCGGCTCGGCGATCCTGCCCTTCTACTCCAGAAGCCCGGCACTGCTCGGAATGACCGCCGCAGGAGTGGACGCCCTGTTAGACGGCCTCTGCATCCTCGGCATCGGCGCCTCCGGACCCCAGGTGATCGAGGGCTTCCACGGCATCCCCTTCGGCAGCCCCGTGGGACGAGCCGAGAAAATCATCGAGATCTGCCGGACCATCTGGCGCCGCGAGCCGCTAGCTGGGCTTGTTCCTATGGGGTGTTCCAGGCGTGCAGGACGCGCTGGTTGCGGGCGATGAGCAGGGTCATGACAGATAGCATCACTGGCCGGGCACCGCGGTCAGCACGGGAGCGAGGGCGCGGACCGGGTGTTGTCGGCACCACGACAGCGTGGCGCTTCGGTTCGCGATTGGCAGCCTGGTCCGGTCGATCGGGTCATCTGCCATGGGGGCGCCTGCTTCTCCCGATGTTCGCTCCGCACTCGCGCGTACGGAGGACTGACCTTAGGAACTCAGCCAGGCGGAGCCTGGGACCGGCATCACCCACCAGGGGTGATCATCCGGCGTTACCCAGTCATCACGTTCGGCACGGTGATCTTCGGATGACTCGTCACGGCGGGTAAGTTGCAGCTCCTGCGCACCGCCGCCGCTGGGTTCGCGACACCAAGACGCGGAAGAGCGGTCATGTCCTTTGGCTGCCGCGGCTCGCCGTGCAGGCGTTTCGAGAGCATCACAAGCGGCAGGCCGTCGACTGGCTTAAGGCTGGAGCGCTGTGGAATGACCACAGTCGTCGATCGGCACGCCGCTGGGTTATCACAACGTGCTGCCCGAGTTCAGCAAGATCACAGAGGAAGCTGGCCTGGGTACCGACTGGGTGCCGCGTGAGTTCCGGCACACGTTGGTCTCGCTGCTTAGCTCCGACGGGATGCTGCTAGAGGACATCGCTGATCTCGTCGGGTATAAGGGCATGGTGACGACGGCCGCGGCCACCGTGGCGCACTCCACCCCAAGGAGAAGTGAGGTGACCTTTAGGCGGCCATGTTCTCGCGGCTTCCGTAAGCGCATAGTCCCCATAGGGTCACCACGCATCCGTTGGCCGGAAATCAGCAGCATCCCCGCCAGCGGCCGCTGTCTGGCGATCGCTTCAGTTCCTGCATGGCTTATCGCTCGGGCGGTGGCGTCTTCAGGCTCACGTCTATTACGTCGAGTCCTAGGCTGTTGATCCGCTCCATCAGACCTGAGAGAGCGCCTCGATCCGGCAACTCGGCCCGGAGGGTGGTCGTACCGGGGCCTGTGGTGACCTCGCAGTCGTCGAACTCCGCGCGCAGCGTGGTGCTCGCTTGCCCCAGGAACGTGATCTCATATGTCTGTATTCGCACCGGGTTACACCTCCCGGTCC
>DATMMA010000141.1:0-5248 GCA_035570295.1 Streptosporangiaceae bacterium | reverse complement strand
AGGTGCGCTCGTGGTGAAGTTTCCGATGAACAGGAAGATCTCGGTGAGTTCCAGGGTGAGGAACACCAGGAAGACTGCCGTGTTCAGCTGGGTGCTGATGATCAGCATGTAGGTGTTGAAGATTGCGAAGACCAGCAGGATCCAGCCCAGGTCGCGGTTAAGGGAGACTGGGTGCGCCGCGCCGGTCGGGGCGATGAAGTGCAGCCAGAGGCCGACGCCGATCCAGAACCCGCCGTAGGTGGAGAACGCCGTCGCGCCGAAGACGTTCTTGTTCCTGAACTCCCACATGCCTGCGAGCACTTGGATAAGCCCGCCGTAGGCGATCGCATAACCCCACCAGTCGCCGCCGGTAGAGGTCTTTGCCCAGCCTGCGTTGACCGCCGAGAGCAGGAACGTGGTCAGCGCGAAGGCAGCGAGCCCGAGCGGCGCCGGGTCGGCGATCCCAGAGTCCCCAGTGGCTGCGGCCGGAGCGACAGCTGCGGGAGCATCGTCTGTGGTGCTCAACTGTTTCCTCCTGAGGGGTATGCCTGTCGGCCTCGAGCACGCTGCTGGGGCAAGGCAGGCGTGGTGGATGGTTGAAAGGCCGCGCTATCGGGGCATGCAGCAGGACCGGCCGGGTGAGCGAGTCCGGCAGCACAAGTCTCGCGATCCGTCTGTAACGGCACGAGCATGGCCAACGCCGACCTTCCCGGGTCTTCACAACCGGCTCAGCGGAACCTGGCGGAAGATCTTCGCCCTGAGCGTAACTCCGGTAGCGCGTTTTAGGGAGACCCATTTTCTGGCGTTGAGAGGTGTTTGCCGGAAGTGCTAAATGTCGCGGCGGTCGGGGCCGGGCTGGCGTCGCGCCTGAGCAGACCGGACAACCCGGCCCGGGTGGCCAGGACTACGATCTGGTCGCCTGGCTGGATCAGATAGCCAGGTGGCGGCGACCAGTCGACGCTCGAGCTGCCGCCCCCGGCCGGGGTTGCGCGCCGCATCGCGATGACCCGCAGCAAGCCCGGCTGGTGCACCGCGGCTATGGCCTGCCCGGCCAGCCCGCTCCCACTGTCTGCGGCAACCTCGGCCAGCAGCAGGACGTGCCTGCCGACAGCGATCGTCCGCAGCACTTGGTGATCTAGCACCGCGGCAGCGAACGCTGGGGCAGCGAGATACGACGCTGACCGGGATACCGTGTTGTCGATCGTGCGCTGCACGCGCGCCGCCAGGTCGTCGTCGTAGAGCCGGACGACGATCCGGGGGGCCGCCGCTAGCGCCCTGGCGTTAAGCGCGGTCTCGAGGTTGGCGACGTCGCTATCCGTCACCGAAACCAGTGCCTGGCTATTGCCGATGCCCGCCGCGCGCAGCGTCTCCTCCCGTTGCGTCTCGCCGATGACGACCCGGATACCCAGTCGCTTCGCGACCGCGATGCCTTCCGCCTCCGCGCTCTTATCAACGCCGACCACGTCGATCCCGAGGTCGTGCAGCTGCTCGATGATCCGGGTACCGAGGTTGCCAAGGCCGGCGACGATCACGTGCCCGCCGAGCGGCGGTTGGCCCGCTGCGGCCGCGGCGGGAACGCGCGCGCTCACGATCAGGGCGGTCACGAGTGGCAGGAAGGCCAGTCCGTCGAAGGTCAGCAGGAATTGTGCTACCTCTTCGATTCCTTTCACGCCTTGGCCGGTATACGCTGCCCCGGCCGCGTCCAGCATGGTCAGATACAGCGCGGTCAAAACGGAGTGGTGCACGACGAAGGCCAGCAGCACGAAGCCGACGCCCAGAATCGCTGTCAGTGCAGCGAACACCAGGCCCATCGTGTTCGAGAAGAACCTGCGGGCCGCGCGTAGCAATGTGAGGAGCCGACGACGGCCCTGCCTGGACAGCGGATTGCGCGGCGTGCCGTCAGCGACCGCGAGCACAAGGCCCGCCGCCGGGTCATCGGGCGGAAGCAGGTTCGGTGCATCGGCGTCGCTGCTCGCGGCGAGGCCGCAGATGATCTGGTCTGCCCCGACGTCCTGCCTCCTGGCCACGTACATCGTCCGGCTGGCCATCTGAACGTGACTCGGAGCCGGCTCGCCGAGCGAGGCAGCCACCAGCGACGGTGCTGCCATCTGCGCCGAGGAGAGCACCGCGCAGTCGGTGAAGAAGCTGCGGATCCGCTCCCCGAGCCCGGCATTGAAGATCGCGATGACCAGGCGGAGCTCCGGACTGAGCTCCTGGGCACGCAGGGCAGCGTGCAGGTTGCCGAGATCGTCTTGATTCAGGATCGCCAGGCCACGTGCCGCGGGCAGGTTCGCGGCCAGGAAGGCGTCGGCGGTCAGCTCGGCCCGTTCCAGCACCCGGGCTCGCGGCATGGCGGCCATCCGAACGGCGTGCTCGTCCGCCGCAGACGGAACGATCACGACCACTGCTAACCCGTAGCGAGCGGTGAGCTCCTCCGCCACTCGCGACGCGAGGGTGTTAGCCCCGCACAATATGACGTGGTCCGCGAGTTCGGGCGGATCATCGCCGGACTGCGAGGGCACGAACCGAGCATAGTCGGCCGCACAGTCTGATTGCCGTACAGAACACACCGAGTCTGCCCGCGAACGCGGTTTCAGCGACCGGGTCGCCTCAGCGTCCCGGATTTGCGAGCGGTCTCAGCTCTCGGACCATGGCCCCTGTTCGGCTGCCGCCGGGATCCCTGCCACCGATGCCAGTGCCTCGCCGTAGATATCGTCCGGGTCCAAGCGGCGCAGTTCTTCAGCCAGCAGATCCGCGATGTCCCGCCGCTGCAGCGCGACATGGCGGTCCGGCTGGCCGGGCCGGGAAAGCGTCGCCACCCGTCCGTCCGGCCGGCTGACGGTGACGTCACCGGCGGCCGTGTCGAGGCGTACCTCAGTAATGCCAGGCCCGTCGGAGATCTCCCTGCTGAACGGGACGTGCAGCCGGCAACTCAGCCAGACGGTCAGCAAGTCGGCGGTCGGGTTATGTTCTTCGGCGCTCACCGTCCCGCCATAGATCGGGTCCAGCAGCTGGTCTACCGTCGCCGCCAGCAGCGATCTCCAGGGCGTCGCCCTAGTCCAGCTCAGATCGGTGTCGCCGGGCCGGTAACCCGCGCTCAGCGCAGCCAGTGCTTCCGCGGGCGCCCGCGCCCTGGCCGCGTCGGTGACCCGCCGCTGGGCCAGAACTCCAAGCGGCTGGGCCGACGGCACTGCCGGAATGAGCCCGTGCCACCAGGTGACTACGGGCGTATCCGGCACCAGCAGCGGCATGACGACCGAGTCAGCGTGCTCGCTCATCGGGCCGTAGAGCCGCAGCAGCACCGTCTGGCCCGGCGTGCCCTCGCCCGACCTGATCTCCGCATCCAGTCGTGAGGCGGCCCGCGACTCGCGGGCGATCACCCCGAGTGCGCGCAACGGGTGCTCCCGCCCGGCCTGACTGGCCGCGCGAACAGCATCATGCTGACCGGACTCGTCAGTCATGATGATCAGGTTCAGCACGACACCAGTCGCTGGGACGCCCATCTGGTCCCTGGTTCTGGCCAGCGCCGCGCGGATGTCAGCCGTGGTGGTGTCGGTCATGTCGGTCAGCATGTGCCCGTTGTCCCTTGCGTCACCAGCATCGGGGTACTCATAGCCGCCGCCAGGCCCGGCCGTCGCGCGCGAGCATTTCGTCAGCGCTCACGGGCCCGGCAGTGCCGGCCGGATACTGCTCGGGCTTATCGTGGTCCGCCCAGAACTGTTCGATCGGGTCGAGGATCATCCACGAGAGCTCGACCTCTTCCTGCCGGGGGAAAAGCGGCGGATCACCGATCAGGACGTCGAGAAGCAGTCGTTCATACGCTTCCGGGCTGGACTCGGTGAAGGACTCACCGTAGGCGAAGTCCATGTTGACGTCGCGCACCTCCATGGCCGACCCCGGTACCTTGGAGCCGAACCTGAGCGTCACGCCTTCGTCCGGCTGAACCCGGATGACCAGCGCATTCTGTCCAAGTTCCTTCGTGTCGGTGGCATCGAACGGCAGGTGCGGCGCGCGCTCGAAGATGACCGCGATCTCGGTCATCCTCGTTGGCAGCCGCTTCCCGGTGCGCAGGTAGAACGGCACGCCGGCCCAGCGCCGGTTATCAATGGTGAGGCGGAGTGCCGCGTAAGTCTCGGTAGTCGAGTGCGGCGGGATGCCGTCTTCCTCGAGGTAGCCCCGCACCTCGAGGCCGCCCTGCCAGCCTCGCGCATACTGGCCGCGGGCGGTTCCGGTGGCCAGATCGGCAGGAATCTGCACGGCGGCCAGCACTTTCTCTTTCTCCGCCCGCAGCGACTCGGCAGCGAACGACAACGGCTCCTCCATAGCCGTCAGCGCAAGCAACTGGAGCAGGTGATTCTGGATCACGTCGCGGGCGGCGCCGATGCCGTCGTAGTAGCCGGCCCGGCCGCCGATGCCAATGTCCTCGGCCATGGTGATCTGGATATGGTCCACGAAGCCCCGGTTCCAGATCGGTTCGAAAAGCGCATTGGAGAACCGCAAGGCAAGCAGGTTCTGAACGGTTTCCTTGCCCAGGTAGTGGTCGATGCGGAACACCGCGTGCGGCGGGAACACAGGCGCCAGCATCGCGTTGAGTTCCCGCGCGCTGGCCAGGTCATGGCCGAACGGCTTCTCGATCACCACCCGGCGCCAGGGCCTGGGACCGCCGCCCATGGGCTCGGGAGGACTCGACAGGCCGGATCGCTTGAGCTGCTCGACTACGACGGGGAAGGCATCCGGCGGGATCGAGAGGTAGAACGCGTAATTGCCGCCGGTACCGCGCTCCGCGTCCAGTTCCGCGACCGTTCGCGCAAGATGGTCGAACGCCTCGTCATCGGAAAACTCGCCTTGCACGAACCGGATGCCTTCGCGTAGCTGCTGCCACACCTCCTCTCTGAAGGGCGTGCGCGCATGCGCCTTGACGGAGTCGTGCGTGATCTGTGCGAAGTCGGCGTCGGCCCAGTCCCTGCGGGCGAAGCCCACCAGGGAGAACCCCGGCGGGAGCAGCCCGCGGTTGGCCAGGTCATAGATCGCCGGCAGCAGCTTCTTGCTGGCGAGGTCCCCGGTGACACCGAAGAGAACCAGCACGCACGGCCCGGCGAGCCGCGGGATCCGCCGGTCCCGCGGATCGCGGAGCGGATTGGGTTTCATGTAGTGGTGCCGCCCGCTGACATCTCGCGGCTGATGGTGTCCAGTAGCTCGATCCAGGAGGTCTTGAACTTCTGCACGCCCTGCTCCTCCAGCACCTTGACGACGTCGTCGTAGCTGATGC
>DATMMA010000140.1:0-8418 GCA_035570295.1 Streptosporangiaceae bacterium | reverse complement strand
TCGAAGCCGACCGGGTGGTCGCGGTGATCGGCAAGACCGAGGGCAACGGCGGAGTCAACGACTACACCCGGATCCTGGCCGATCGCGCCTTCAGGGAAGTGCTGGTGGCCAAGGGCAGCCGCGGGGCAGACGCGGTCGCGGAGGTGCCGATCGTGTGGTCCGGCGGCACCGACGGCGTCCTTAGCCCGCACGCCACGATCTTCGCCACGCTGCCGCCAGGCGCAGTCGCAGGCGAGGTCACCGGCGAACCGCGGCTGTCGGTCGGGTTCGCGATGAGCGAGCCACTGCTTCCCGAGGACATCGGCCGGACCGCCATGATCGCCAAGGTCGCGGCCGGCGTGAGGCAGGCGATGGCACAGGCGGGCATCACCGACCCGGCGGACGTGCACTACGTACAGACGAAGACGCCGCTGCTGACGATTCACACCATCCGGGATGCGGCGAGCCGGGGGCAGAGCGTCTGGACCGAGAACACCGGCGAGTCGATGGACGTATCCAACGGAACCGCCGCGCTCGGCATCGCCGTTGCGCTCGGCGAGATCGAGATGCCCGCCGACAGTGACGTCATGCGTAACCGCGCGCTGGGCTCATCGGTTGCCTCGTGCTCGTCCGGCGTGGAGCTCGACCGGGCTCAGGTGGTCGTTGCCGGGAACGTGCGCGGCATCGGCGGACGGTATCGCATCGGTCATTCGGTCATGGCGGACGCGCTCGACGCCGACGGCATCTGGGCCGCTATCAGGGACGCCGGCCTGGCGCTGCCGGACCGGCCGCACCCGGGTGACCTGGACGGCAGGCTGGTCAACGTGTTCCTGAAATGCGAGGCAAGCCAGGACGGGCGGGTCCGGGGCAGGCGCAACGCGATGCTGGACGACTCCGACGTGCACTGGCACCGCCAGATCAAGGCCTGCGTCGGCGGGGTCGCCGCAGCGGTGACCGGAGACCCTGCCGTGTTCGTCTCGGTGTCAGCCGCACATCAAGGGCCCGACGGCGGCGGGCCGGTCGCCGCCATCGTCGACTGCGGAGAAAGACCGGCGTAGGCCACGGCTACGCGCGCGGCAAGCTCGGCGTTGTCGGCGATGAGGCGCCGGTTGACCTCGACGCTGCGGCCGTCGCTCAGTTCCTCGACCGCTGCCAGCACCGCGGGCGTCACCGCCTGACCGGTCACGCCCGCGCGGCGCACGCGCCCCACCGCCTCCGTCACTAGAGCATCAAGATCAAGACCATCCGCCGGAGGGCGGGCGAGGATAAGCCCTCCGGCGGGAACGAGTGCCCAGTGCGTCGCCGCAATGCTGGCAGCCTCGGCGGCTTGCCCTACTGTTGCCGAGACCGGCGGGCCGCCCTCACCGGTGTAGAACATTGGCAGGGTCGGTGTCTGCCAGCCGAGTACCGGGATGCCCAGCGTCTCCAGCAGCTCGGCGGTAGCGGGGACATCCAGGATCGACTTGGCACCCGAGCAGACAACCATCGCCGGGGTCCGCGCCAGCTGCGGCAGGTCGGCGGAGATGTCCAGCGCCTCAGCAAAGCCGCGATGCACGCCGCCGATGCCGCCGGTGCCGACGAACCGGATGCCAACCGCCCGGCAGACGGCCAGGGTGCCGCCGACCGTCGTCGACCCCAGCGCCCCCTGGACGACGCAGGCGGCAAGATCGCGCGCGCCGACCTTGCGGGCGCTGTGGCCAGCGTCAGCGAAGCGCGTCAGCTCGGAAGCAGAGAGCCCGACTCGCACGACGCCGTCCACCACGCCGATCGTGGCCGGCGTCGCGCCCGCGGCCCGGACTCGCTGCTCGGAGTCCAGCGCGGCCGCCAGCCCGCGGCCTGCCGAGAACCCGTGTGACACCAGCGTCGTCTCCAGTGCCACCACCGGGCGGCCGCGGCCGAGCGCATCGGCGATCTCATCGGTCAGCTGCGGCGCAACGCCCACGGCATAGCCCCCATCTTCGGACGTCTCCGGGCGCCCAGCTTAACGATCAGCCCTCCGAAACGCGCGACCCCGAACGACGACGCGACCGCACTCGCTGACGGCTGCCGCTGAGCTCGCTGCCTCTTGCCGCGGTGCTGGCCGCGCTCTACTGTCATGGCGTGCACTCTGATGCAGCAGGAGGCGGCGGGGCGGGCTTCCCCGGCGGGCCGCCTCCCGGCGACCACTTTCACGGGGCGAGCACGGGTTCGGCGTTCCCGGGCGGGATGCTGTTTCCGGGCGGGCCCGACCCGGCCAGCGGCATGCCGCCAGGCTTCATGGGCCAGCCCGGGTTCCCAGGCGGACCCATGCTCGGACCCGGCTTCGGGCCTGGCTCTCCGGGCTGGGCGCGCCCGGCCGGATACCGCGCTGCCGCCCGACCCGGCGGTCTGATTATCGCGGTTGTCCTGCTGATCATCGTCGTCGTGGTGCTGATCGCACGGCACTCGGCGTCGCCGAGTACGCCATCTGGCCCGTGCGTCGGCGGACCGGTGATGGGCTCGACAGGGCAGCCGCTGGGCAACGGCAATTACCGGTTCCCGTGCGCCGACGGCGGATCGACAGTCGTGCACCTGGGCGGCTCCGGCAACTGACGGCTGCAAGTCCGCCAGAGATCACGGCATAGCCCCCATTTTCGCTACCGCCCGGGCCGCGGCGGCCAGCCCGCGTTCTACTCCGCCGACGAGATACCCGGCCGCGAAAGCATCGCCCGCCCCAGTTGAGTCGACCGGAACGGTGGGCACGGCAGGGAAGTGCCTCCCGGCGACGCGGACGCCTTGGGCGCCCAGCTTGACGATCAGGCCCGCGTGGCTGACCGGTCCGTGACCGAGTGGCCCGTCGTCGAGCTGGCCGCCGAGAAGCGCGGCCTCGGCCTCGTTCCCGAATATGACGTCCGGGCCGATCGAGACGATCAGCTCGCGAAAGCCTGCCACGCCGTACGACTCGATCATGGCGGTCGACGACAGGTCGACGCTCATGCGCACCGATCGCCGCCTCGCGGCCTGCGCAACCGCGACAGCCGCGGTGCGCATCGGCTCGTGCGCCAGCGCATAGCCGCTCAGGTGCAGCCACTCGCAACCGTCGAGCCAGCCGGGCCTGACGTCACGCTCTGCCAGCTGCGCTCCCACACCGCGGTCGGTCAGCATGGACCGCTGCCGCCCGCCGTCGGATAGCGAGACCACGACACCGGTGTTGCCGGGTACAACCGGCCCGACGAGCTCGACGCCGCGCCTTGCGAGTTCCGCGCTGACGAGGCCGGCAGCAAGGTCGGTCCCGCGCGCAGCGATCAGCCGGCTCCGTCCGCCGAGCTCGGCTACCCAGGCGGCGACGTTGGCTGCCTGACCGCCCGCGCCGCAGTATGTCGTCGCCGGCGTATCGGTTTCCTCGGTTAGCGGCCCGGAGATGCGGACGACGACGTCGAGATGCGCATCGCCAAGAACGCAGATCATCGCATCAGTGTCCACCAGGTAAGGGGCGCGCGGAACCTGGCGAAAGTTGCATAACAGGGCATGATCGGCCGTCAAGCGCGGACCCAATCCCCGGTCCGGGGCGCAGCGAGAATGCCCGGCTGGTCGCGCTCCGGAAAGGCCGCGCGACGTATTTACCCATGCTCTATATCTATGCAAAGATGCGCGAAACGGGTCTCACCGGGGGCGCGTCCGTGGCGACTGGCTTGGAGGCTGTGAGTTGCTGCGATCGGTTCGCGTTCTTGTTACTACTCCGCTGGTCGTCGGCGGGCTGGTGCTCGCCGGCAGCACGGTCGCAACTGCGGGAGCCGGAAGCCCGCCTGGCAGTCAGCCGCAGCAGATCGGGCGAACCGCGGGGGCTGCTGGCCTGCCGCAGCGCCTTGCGCTCGGGGCAGCGCCGGCGGTGTCTAACGATGACGCCACGTTCTTCGGCAACGCGTGCGCCAGTCCGAGCAGTTGCGTCGCGGTCGGCTTTTACCAGATACCGTCGGAGGACATCGCGCCTGCGCTGGTGGAGAACTACACCGGAACGTCCTGGCAGGCCGATGAGCCAATACCTCAGTACGGCGGCTATGCCACGATCGCCGACCAGGTCTCGTGCGATACCGCTACCACCTGCATGCTGGTCGGCGAGCACTACACCAGTCCGGCGAAGCCGAGCATGCTGGCTGAGTTCTCGAGCGGCACTAGCTGGTCGATACTGCGGTGGAACAACCCGCGCGGCGTGCGCTGGGGCGTACTCGATGCGGTCTCCTGCGTCGGTTCCACCTACTGCATGGCCGTCGGCACCGCCGACAGGGCGGTACAGCAGAACTACTCAGCCCAGTGGCGCGGCTCGACGGCGCTGAATCAGATCAGCACGCCGAACCCGGCCCATGCTCGCTGGGCGGAAATCGCCGGCGTGTCGTGCCTGTCGGCGACTGACTGCATGGCGGTGGGCGACTATGAAAGCGCGGCCAAGCGTGTCCTGACCTTCGCCGAGGTGTGGAACGGCAAGAAGTGGCGACTGCTGCCTGCCACGCCCAACGTGAGGCATGAGAAGGAGAGCTTGTTCAACGACATCTCCTGCGCGACCGCGACCAGGTGCGTAGCGGTTGGCTTTACCGTCGGCGCTGGCTCGCGCGCAGTCGAGCATCCGTTCGCGGAGCAATGGACGGGTGGCAAGTGGCGGCTGACGGCAGCCGTCAGCCCGTCGGGCGCAGCACTGTACGGCGTCTCCTGCCCGGCCGCCTCGTACTGCATCGCAGTCGGCGCCGACGGCCGGGCGGCACTGTCTGAACGATGGAACGGATCGTCGTGGCGCGTCTTCCGGATCGCCCGCACGAGCGGCACGCATAACCGCGATTCGCTTGACCATATCTCGTGCATCAGCACCAAACATTGCGTCGCCGTCGGAGTCCGCAACATTCCCGCTCGCAACTACACCAACCAGACACTGGCAGAGGTCTGGAACGGGTCTTCCTGGAAGCTCCAGAAGACAGCTAATCCGTGATCTGACAGCGGTGACGCGGGCGAGGCCGTGCATCACCGGGTAAGTAGCTGCTGCCGCTCCACGTCCATCGCGTTCAGCCGGTCTGTGACGGTGCCGATCTGGCCCGCGAGCCGGTCCTGCAGTGCCTGGACCTGCTGCGCCGACCGGTCAGCGTTGTCCTGCGCATCGCGGATCTGGCGACCGACAGCCAGGTCGGTGAAAAAGTTGTTGAAGAAGATATCGGCGAACTTGAAGCCCCCGCTGATCTCAAGCCTGGGCGCGGTGGGCTCGTAGCCGCCGAGCTCGGCCAGATCGGTGCGCAGCGCCGCGAGCCGCTGATCGGCCACGTCTGCCACCTGCGCCGCCTGGTCGATCCGGTCATGCTTGATCGCGTTGGCAATCATGCCGTGGTCAAAGTAGGTATCGAAAGTCGACCAGTTGGCGGCTGTGCCGAGGCGGTCCTGAACGTCGGCCAGCGCCTGGACGGCTGCGTCGGCATCCTCGCTGGCACGGTGCAGCTCAGTGAGCTCGGCGACCAGCCGGCCGCGCTCGTCTGCCAGTACCAGCAGCCGGGCGCCGCGCGGGTCGGCGGAGTGCGTCAGGTACTGCTCTTTCGCGGCAAGTGCGGCTGCGTATGCCTGCGGTGCCCCGGCCAGCTCTGCCAGCCGGCCCTGCAGGCTCGCCACCTCGGCCCGCGCGGCGTCCAGGCGCTGCTGAGCCTGCGCGATCTTGTAGCGGGCCGCCTCCGCTTCCGCCTTCTCCCGCGCAAGCGCGTCATCACGGGAGCCGTGCAGCGAGGCGAGCACGCGAGTCAATGACAAGTGCTCCAGCCGGTCCACGTCCTTCTCTTCGCCCGCGTACTCCTGCCTGGCGGCAGTCAGGTCCGCCGCAGCGGCCTGTTCGCGGGCGCACTGCTGGCCGTGCTGCTGCAGGCGCAGGTCATATTCGCGGGCGGCCTGCGCCGCCGCGGCCAGCCGCTGCTCGATCTCCTCCGACATGGACGTATTACAGCATGTCCGCGCGTACCGGGTGCAGTCGTTCTCATCCGTCGACGGCTGCTTTCGCAGCGCTTCTCTGGAAGGCTCGCGCGGCATTTAGCGGTACTGTTCGGGAATGGTCGCTGGGCCGCGTCTGCGTCAGGTCGCGCTCGTCGTCTCCGACTGCGATGAAACCGCCAGCCAGCTGCAAGAAACCTTCAGCTGGCCTGAGCCGTTCCACGATCCGGGCGTGGGCCAGTTCGGGCTGACCAACGCGGTGTTCACCGTGGGCGACACGTTCGTGGAAGTCGTGGCGCCGGTCCAGCCCGCAACGACCGCTGGCCGGTACCTGGAGCGCCGCGGTGGCGACAGCGGCTACATGGCTATCTTCCAGATGCCGGATCTAGCGCAGGCCCGTCGCCGGGTCGCGGACGCCGGTGTCCGGGTGGTCTGGAGCACCGATCTCGCCGACATCGCAGGTACCCACCTGCATCCGAGGGACGTACCGGGCGCGATCGTATCGCTCGACTGGGCTGACCCGCCGCAGTCGTGGCGCTGGGCCGGGCCGGAGTGGACCGGCCGTGCTCCGCCGCATCCTTCGGGGGGCGTATGCGGGCTCACGATCGAGGTTTGTGAGCCGGCCAGCGCCGCAGCCCGCTGGGCCGAGGTGCTCGGGCTGACCGTCACTGATGATGGCGGCACGGCAACCATCCGGCTGGATGAGGCTGGCCAGCAACTGCGCTTCGTGCCCGCGACGTCGGGCCGTGGCGAGGGCATTACCGAGGTCAGATTGACTATCGAGCGCCTCATGCCGGCGGTCCGGATCGCTGGCGTGCAGTTCGTTTCGGCAGCAAGCACTTCTGGAGGCGAGCAGGCGTGACGCTCCTCGACACGGGAACCGAAGACCTGCTGGCTGATGTCGACGATGGCGTAGCGGTACTCACTATGAACCGGCCGCAGCGACGGAATGCCATGTCGCCGGCCATGATGGCGGCCATGGACCGGGTCCTCGGCCAACTCGAGGTCGACGATACGGTCGGCTGCGTCGTGCTGACTGGAGCTGGCGGGGCATTCTGCGCCGGCGGCGATGTCAAGGCCATGGCGGAGCGGTCGGCCGGAGAGCGGCAACAGACCATAGACGCTGCCATTCACCGCCAGCGCCTCATGCAGCGCGCGACGAGTGGCCGGCTATGGCAGATGCCAAAGCCCACCATCGCCGCGATCGGCGGGCCCGCCGCAGGGGCGGGCTTGTCGCTGGCGCTCGCCTGCGATCTGCGGTACGCCGTCGAGTCCGCCGTGCTCACCACTGCGTTCGCCAGGGTCGGGTTCTCTGGTGACTACGGCGGGACATGGTTCCTTACCCGCCTGGTAGGCAGCGCCACGGCCAGGGAGCTGTACTACTTCTCCGACCGGCTCTCTGCAGCCGATGCGCAGCGCCTGGGCATCGTCAACGCGGTGTTCCCGGCGGCCGGCTTCGACGCCGAGGTACGGCAGCGCGCCCTGCGCCTCGCCAGCGGACCCCGGCTGGCGTACCGCTACATGAAAGAGAACCTCAACCGCGCCGTTGACGGCGAGCTTGGCGAGTGCATGGACATCGAGGCCACGCACCACGTCCACACCGGACTGACCGAGGATCACCGCGAGGCGGCGAAAGCGTTCGTCGAGCGGCGCGAGCCACGCTTCGCTGGCCGCTGAGGTCAGCCGTCCAGCTGCGACGGGCTCATATTGGCGCCGGTGATGACGACCGCGACGCGCTCGCCTGGCGCGGGCGTGTACGCGCCGGTGAGCAGGGCCGCGACACCGACGGTGGCGGCCGGCTCGGCTGCGATGCGAGCGGTTTGCCACAGCGTTCGCTGCGCGCCGCGAATGGCGTCATCGCTGACGAGCACCACGTCCTCGACGTACGCGCGGGTGATCGGGAAGACCAGCTCACCGATCCGGCGCGGGGCGAGGGCATCCACGGCGATGCTGCCGGCCGGGGCGTCGACAGGCGCGCCCGCCGCACGCGCGCGGGCCAGAGTCGGCGCGCCGTCAGGCTCCACGCCGATGACCCGGACGGTGCCCGCGAAATACGACGCGACTCCGGCGATGAGGCCACCGCCACCGACCGGCACCAGCACCGTGTCCAACGGCCCGGCCTGGTCGTCGAGCTCAAGGGCGAGCGTGCCCTGACCGAGTATGGTCTCCCGCCCGTCGAAGGCGGGAACGCTCATTGCGCCGGACGCAGCGATCCACTGCTGCGCGGCCTCCAGCGCGCCGGAGTAATCATCGCCCGTGACGACCAGGTCCGCCAGCTGACGGATGCGCTCGATCTTGGCCGGCGAGGACACGGTGGGCACGAAGATCCTGGCCGGGATGCCCAGCCGGTGCGCGGCATACGCGACAGCCGCGCCGTGATTGCCACCCGACGCGGCCGCCACCCCGGCCGACGGCACATCCCGGAGCAGGAGGTTCGTGAACGCGCCGCGGGCCTTGAACGACCCCGCGCACTGCAGCTGCTCCAGCTTAAGTGTCACCGGCCCCGGCAGGTCGAGCTGAACGACCGGC
>DATMMA010000139.1:0-3354 GCA_035570295.1 Streptosporangiaceae bacterium | reverse complement strand
CGGCAGCCCGGCGCGTGCCCGGCGGCGTAGTCCAGCAGCGCCGTCTTGCCCACCCCCGCCTCGCCGGCCAGCACCAGCGCCCGGCTCTCGCCCGCCCGGACCGCATCGACCAGCCGGTCCAGGAAGCCGAGCTCGTGGAGCCGGCCCCTCAGCTCCGCAGTGCGTTCCCGGCCGGCGGCAGGTGTCACCATCTCACCGGCACCGGCCTACCCCACCAGCTGACTGGCAACGGCGACTGGCCACTGGCAGATGCGAGCGCGCCCCGACCGGAGTCAGCCTTTTCATCACGACGCAGGGCATCTCCTTCAAGGGCCGCCGGGCCGCGCCGACCAGGCGGCCGCTACGCACAACCGGGAGGAACCCAAACCTATGCCCCGAGCATGGACGGCGTGCACTCGCCGCACGCGGCACCCGGAGGATCCCATGACGCGAAACGTGATATGGCAAGACCACGAGCCGGCCTTGCAGCCGGTCGACGAGATGGTTGACCACGTCCGGGGCTCGCCCGGATGGGCGGTAGCCCCTAACGGCCGGGCTCCAGCAGGCTGAGGATGTGCATGGGGGTAGCCATTGTGTGGTGGCAGATGGCTTGGACGAACGCGGCGGTGATGGGGTCGGGGCGCACGCGGGTATAGGCCGACAGCATGCGTTGCACGGGCGGGTCGGGGCGCCGCAGCACGCCATCGAAGGCTGGCGGGACGACGTTGCCGGGCAGCAGGGTGATGCCCAGACCGGCGCGGGCGAGGTTCAGTGCGGACGGGGCTTGCTCGGTGCGCACTGCGGCGCGTGGCGCGAAACCGGCGGCAGCGCAGGCGGCGTCCAGTACATCGGCCAGGCCGCTCGGGGAGGTGAAGTGAACCCAGTCGTGGCTGGCCAGGTCCGCTTGGACATATACCGTCGGCGGCGTCAGGCTTTTGCCATGACGATGCGAGATCTGCGCGTGCTGTGCCTGCACGGCTACCACGGCTCCGGCGCGATCCTGCGTCGGCAGATGGCCCCGCTGGCCGCGGCAATCCCTCCTGGCGTCGAGCTCGTGTACGCAGACGCTCCCACACTGGCCGAGGGTGACTTCGGCTGGTGGCACGAGGGCTTCCGCGGCTGGGAACGCACCCAAGACTGGGCCGTGGAGCTGCTCCGGACCGGGCCGCGCATCGACGGGATCTTCGGTTTCAGCCAGGGTGCCGCTCTGACCGGGCTGCTGGCCGCGCTGCGCGACAGCCGCCCCTCGCCCATCTGGTTCGAGTTCGCCATTATGGTCGGCGGGTTCACCAGCACCACGCCGCAGCACGCCGGACTGTTCCGACACAAGCTCTCGGTCCCCTCGGTCCACGTGACCGGCCGGGCCGACGCGATCGTGCCCAGGCGCGACTCGCTGCTGCTCGCCGACCGGTTCGCCGATCCGCTGATCATCGAGCACCCCGGCGGCCACGTCATTCCCGCCGAAACCACCGTGACGGCGCCGATCGCCGGTTTCCTGGCCGGATTTGCCCGCGACACGGGCACCGCGCCCTCATTGGCCTATCCCTGAAAGCAGTGCCGTGTCCGAATCCACCCACATCCCCGCCGGTCGCCCGTCGAGCTACCAGGCCATCGAGAACCTAATCGCGACCTACGCCGAGCTCGTAGACGACGGCGATTTCGCAGGCCTCGGCGCTATGCTCGCCGATGCCACCTTCACGGGCAGCGGCGCGCCGGTGAGCGGCCCAGATGCCATCGAGAAGATGTTCCGGGACATGCTGATCGTCTACGACGATGGCACGCCGCGGACCAGGCATGTCACTACGAATGTCGCCATTGAGGCCGACGAGAAGGCGGGTACGGCGGTCTCGCGGGCGTACTTTACGGTGCTCCAGGCGCTGCCCGGAATGGCGCTGCAGCCCATCGTCAGCGGCCGGTATCGTGACCGCTTCGAATGCTGCGACGGGCAGTGGCGTTTCGCCGAACGGCGCGTCCTCGTCGATCTCGTCGGCGACGTGAGCCGCCATCTGCGTAACCCGAAATAGTCGCTAGGGGACGACGATGACCGGCCATTTCCCGGTCCGCACCAGGCGAGCGGCCAATGAGCCCACGATCCGGTGGCCCAGGTGCTCGGACGCGCCGACGACCACGGCGTCGGCATGCGCCTGCTCCGCGATCCGGGTGAGCTCGGCCAGCGGGTCCCCGCGAACCGAACGGAACTCAGCAGCTATGCCGGTCTCGGCGGTGCGGCTGAGCATCAGCTGCTCAAGCTCGTCAGCAACTTGCTCGACGGTCTGGCTCATCACGGCTGCGCCGCCCGCCGCCGCGGCGGCGCTGGCCGGCACCCGGCCGACGTACACGGCCAGCAGACGGCAGTGCTGGCGGCGCGCCAGCCCGGCGGCGTAGGCAGCGGCGCGCAGCGAGGTCCGCGAGCCGTCCACGCCGACCATGATCAGCGATGGCCCGTCGGTCCCGAATTCGAAGTCAGGCGCTGGAGAACTCACCCGACCATTGTGCCTATCTCGATGGTTGCCAAGCCACGCCATGCGGGCCACGCCGCCTCGGTCAGCGCTTCAGAGTCATTCGCCGCCCGGCAGCCTCAGGATCCTGGGCCTGAATGGCCTTAGTGACTGTGCGATGGGCTCGCAGCGTGGTCGCGGACGTCGGCGTCGACGAAGCCCCGGTTGTTGTCGGTGGCAGCGATGGCCTCATGTCGCGCCGCTCCTCGTCATCGTCCAGCACCTCAACGGTCACATCTGCTGTGCCGTCATCGTCGCCGCCTGGCGATATGTCAGGGCGGCGGCCCAGCCCGCGATCGTAGGTCACGAGCAAACGCCGGGTGTACTCCAACGGGTCGACTTGACTGTCTTGCCCGCGAGGCGGAGATGACTCTGGGCAGTCCGCGGTCCCCGGTACGGCCGTCAGGCGGCCGCTGGCGATGGACTCGAGCCTAGCTGCACCGCCTGTCCGCCGTCGTTGGCCTCACTGCTGAAGCTCACTTCGACGGCCAGGAACCTGCTGTCGGGGCTGAGGGCTGCGGTCGCTGCCGACCTCCCCTGAGGCAGATCGGTCGCTACCTGCCGCGCAGTTGCTAGCGAGCGGCGCTGGCGCGGTTATGTCAGGTCAATGCGCGTCTACAGCCTGGTCAGCGGCCTGCTGACCTGCGGGTGTCCCCGGGACGGAGCCGTCCATGTCGGATGTGCTCACCTCGGGCAGGCCAGGACGCCTGCCGGCCGTCTCTTCGGATGGCCCAGCGGTAGGCGTCTTGCGCAGGGCAATGACGTGGACGTCGATGCCAAGCGCACCCGCCTCTCTGATAACCCGGGTCACGTTCGAGCCGCCGCCGGTCAGCTGCTGCCACCGGCTGCGCTGGCTGGACCCGATCACGATCTGGGT
>DATMMA010000138.1:0-4885 GCA_035570295.1 Streptosporangiaceae bacterium | reverse complement strand
GGATCGCGCGCAGCGGCACGTTCCGCACTTCCGCCGCCCGCCACAGGCGGGACCGGCGAGTCTGCAGCGGCGATTCCTGGCTCACCCGGCAAGCATGCCAGCCCGAGGCGGGCAACCGCAGCTAGTGCACTGGCGGCGGCGTGCCGTGGGCGCTTGCCACTAGCACGTTGTCCCACATGCACACTTCGCACGCAAGCGTGAAGGCAGACCGGGCGAACTCCAGCGCAGTTGCATGCGGATCCGCACTGGCGCGGACGTCGTCCCAGTTCAGGAGGTACTCGCCCAGGGCGCGATCCCAGCGCGCGGTTGGAGGCTGGACCTGTCCGTCGCCAAAGGACGACGGCGGAGCGGGGTGGGTGTAGGCATAGAACGCCGCGGCCGGATGCCGCGGATCTCCTGGCCACCACCCGACTGCGACCTCCTGGGCATCCATCGCGTTCCGCATGATGAAGTCAGCCGACGGCGGCTCGGCTGGCTCGCCGGAGAACATGCTGACCGCTAGGTCGAACGATCCCCACCACGCGTTGACCGGAGTGGACCGGCCGCGATAGGGCGCGCGGAACTCAGTCAGCACCATGGCGGCGCGGCTAGCGGCAGCGAAGTAATCGGCTACCTGGTCGCGGTTATAAGTCGAGTGCTCGTCGTCGGCGTCGAGCGGCACAGTCCACGCCACCTCCTGCGGCGCCGGATCGATATGCACGTCGCCGGCCAGTCGGCGGACTGCGGCCAGCAGGTCGCGGGTGACCGCGCCGACGGGCCGGTCGGGCGTCAGCGGAACGCGCTCGACCCGGCCGTCACTGTGCTCGGCGACGGCCTCGTGGGTGTGCAAGTTCAGCAAGACAACCAGCCGGCCGGATCCGTCAGGGGCAGGCAGCGGGGCGGTCTCCCAGCCTCGGGCCGTCAGGCGCAGCGCCGCGTGCTGCAGCTGCGGCTCGGGCGGCGCGAGCGCGACAGCGAACTTGCCGAGTACCTGAGTGTGCGCGTGCAGGGTGTCGCAGGTCGCGCTCCACTGCTCATAGGACGCGGCCGGCCAGGCATCAGTCATAACTGAACGCTAGTTGGTCGGCCCTCGATTCGGTTATGCGGCCCGCGTTAGCCGGCGCTTTTCTTGCCCTTGCCAGCCCACGAAGCCTGTTGACACGTGACCAATTGGTCACCTATTCTCAGGGGCGTGGATGAGGTGTTCAAGGCCCTGGCCGATCCGACCCGGCGTGAGCTGCTCGATGAGCTCTTCCGCGCCGACGGCCAGACCCTCAGCGCGCTGGAGGAACGGTTCCCGATGACACGCTTCGGCGTCATGAAGCACCTCCGGCAACTCGAGGACGCCGGCCTCATCGTCACCAGGAGGCGGGGGCGGGAGAAGCTCCACTTCCTCAATCCGGTCCCGATCCGCCTGATCCACGACAGGTGGGTCAGCAAGTTCGCAGAGCCCTGGGCCGCCGCTCTCAGCGACCTGAAGGAGAATCTGGAGAAGCCGATGGAAAAGATCTTCGAGATCTACATCCGCACGACGCCCGAACGTTTGTGGCAGGCGATCACCGATCCGGACATCAGGCGCAAGTACAACTTCGGCGCCGGCGTGACGTCGGACTGGACGCCAGGAGCGCGGCTGGAGATGGGACACCCCGGCGGGACCGGGCTCCTCGGCGAAGGCGAAGTGCTCGAAGTCGACCCGCCGCGCAAGCTCGTTCACACCATGACCGCGCTGTGGGGCGACGACGTCAAAAGCGAGGGGCCGAGCCGGGTCACCTGGGAAATCGAGCAGGTCGCAGACTCGTGCCGCCTGGTTGTTACCCACGACCAGCTCCGCGAGGGCGCCAACGACCAGCTCTACGGCGGCTGGCCGATGATCCTCTCAGGTCTGAAGACCTGGCTGGAGACCGGTGAGCTGCTGACGACCCCCGGCTCGCTGATGTACAGCGGCCAGAGCTGATCCGGTACGGCGACCGAGCGAGGGCGACAAAATGTCAGAAACCGACACCCGCACCACCCACATCACCGGCGTGCGCACGATCGGCGTTCCGGTTCGCGACCAGGGCAAGGCCCTGGAGTTCTACACAACCGTCCTTGGCTTCAGCAAGCGCCTCGACGTGCCGACACCTCAGGGAACGCGCTGGATCGAGGTCAGTCCATCCTGCGACGGACCCTCGATCGCGCTAGTGCTGGAACATGACCGGGTGCTGTCCGGCGTCGAGACCGGCATCCGGCTGACGACGCCGGACGCCGACGCTGCCCGCGCGACCTTGCTCGCACGCGGTGTCGATGCCAGCGAAGTGTTGCGCTGGCCGGGCGTGCCGCCGATGTTCAGCTTCCGGGACCAGGACGGCAACGGCCTGGAACTCGTCCAGCAGCTGTAACAGGTGGCCGGGCTGCCCGGCCACCGCGTGGCGAGGACGAGTTGATAGCGGTCATAGCGCTGCAACGACGCTACCCGGGCGAAACTGAGTCGCCTCAACACGGCGACGCTCTTGTCGTTGCCATGAGTTACCCCGGCAAAGATGTCGGTTGCGCGAAGTGCGTCCCTGCCGTAACTGATCGCGGCACGGCAGGCACGAGTCATGTATCCGTGCCCGGTGCTGTCGCCGCTGAGCCAGTAGCCGATGCTGAACTGCGGCGGGTTCACCGGGTTCAGGTCTACCCGCCCGATCGACCGGCTGCCGCTCCCTTGCGCCCTTATGAGAGCTTATGACCGATTCTCGGGCTCACGTCTGGGGTGAAAAGTCGGCGTCGATCTTCTCCAAAGGTACGTAATTCGCGACCGCGGACCGGCAGCGCGGCACCGACGGCCCGCTCGACGTGATCGGTACCGCCGAACTTCCGGTCTCGAGTGGCGTCCTTCGCCAGCGGGCCGAGGTGCGACAGCGTTACCTCAACGCCAACGGGGGCATCTCCCCAGTGCCGGTCTCTGACAGCACGCTGCGACTCGCCTTGGCTACGGAGCGGCGCCAGCGCTTGACATATTGCGCGCTGCGCTTGGTATAGTATGCACGTGACCTTAAGAGGAGGCGCTAATGATTGATACCCGCGCGCTAGCGCACGAAGTCCAGGATCAGTTGCTCGCTGCCGTGCACCGCGGCCAGAAGCAGCTCCGCAAGAGCCAAGACCAGGTGCGCAAGAGCCAAGACCAGGTGCGCAAAAGCCGCGAGGCACTTGCCGGCGCAATCCGCACCGGCAACCAGCGGGCCAAGGCCGCCCGGCCGAACATTTCTGGGCTAAACACGCTCGCCGACCCGGCCAAACTGCGGGCGGGTGCGCAAGAGCTAGCCGACCAGTTTCTGGCTAGCCAGCGGCACCTTGCCGACCGGGCTCTCGCTGGCCAGCGGCATTTCGCCGACCAAGCTGTCAGGAGGCAGCGGCACTTCGCCGACCATGCTGTGGCGAGGCAGCGGCATTTGGCCGACCAGGTTGTCGCCACGCAGCGTCAGCTCGCCGGCAAGGCGCTGGAGTCCGCCAGTCCTGTCGTGGCGGAGCGAGTTGCCAAGTTGAGCCAGGTAGTTGGCACCCTGCCGGGCATGCGGCGACTCGCGCAGTCGGAAAACGGCACCCGCGACACCGCTAGAGCGGAGCGGATGGCAACTCAAGCCGACATAGCCGCCGAGAACAAGGTGACTCGGCTGCACGTAGCCGAGGAGGGTGCCACCACCGCGCCGGCGCGCGCACGCAAGCCGCGGACCCCCCGGGCGACTACCAAGTCGACGAGCACGAGCCAGACCGCCGGCACCGCTAAGCCTGCCAGGGCGACGAAAGCCGCTAGCGCTGGCAAGCCGGCCCGCGCCAAGTCGGCTAGCACGACCAGGTCCGCGAGCACGACCAAGTCGGCCGGCACCACGAGGGCAGCCAGCACCAGGGCCGCCAGCACCAGAGCCGCCAGCACCAGAGCAGCCAGCACGGCCAAGTCGGGCGGTACCACGCGGCGGACCAGCAGCACCAGGTCGGCCGGGCAGTCCAAGCCCCGCGGCACCAAGTAGTAACAACGCCACGGCCTGCAGACGGCAGCCCTGCCACCCGCGGACGCGGCGTGCAGGGCTGCCACCTGGTGTCGGCGTCACCTGTTGCCCGAGCGCGCCTTACTGCGAATGACATGCCCAGCGCTAGATTCCGATCGCGAACGAGAGACGAGATGGCCGAACCGTGGGACTCACAGATGCAGGCGCTTGGCGCCTTCATCCGGGACAAGCGCAAGATGGCCAACTTGTCGCTGCGACAGCTTGCCGAGCGAACAAAGCTCTCCAACCCCTACCTGAGCCAGATCGAGCGCGGCCTGCACCAGCCATCGGTCCGGGTGATCAGGCTCATCTCTGACGCCCTGAACGTGTCCGCTGAGACGCTGCTAGCCCAGGCAGGCTTGCTGCACAGGGACACCAGCGTCGATGGAGTCGCGCACATCGCGCCTCCCGACATCGAGACGGCGATCAAGGCCGAGCAGCGGCTCAGCGATGACCAGAAAACCGCGCTCATCGCCGTCGTCAGGAGCATGTTGCCTGCTGATTAGCGCCAACCGGGGACGGCAGCGGCTTTAGTGTGAAGATCCTGGAAGGCGCGCCAACCACTCGGCAGGCCCATTACGATCTGACAGCGTGACGGACCCGCACCAGCCAGCAGAGCCGCAGCCAGGAGACGCGCTGCCCCAGCAAGGCGGCGAACTGCCACGCCGCAAGCCAGGCGGCGGGTCACAGCCCCAGCCCGGAGGGTCATTCTTCGAGCGCGCAGAGCCGCTGCAGCCCTCGCCGGCAGAGCCATCGTTCTCGAACGGCCTGCCGCAGCGGCGATCCGTCTGGGAGCCCTTGTCGCCTGATGGTGACCGGCAGCAGCCCGACTCAGTCTTTCAGGAGCCGGACGCCGACTCACTCCCCCGGCGCGACGGCCTGCCGCAGCGTGGCCAGGC
>DATMMA010000137.1:0-2198 GCA_035570295.1 Streptosporangiaceae bacterium | reverse complement strand
CTGGCACGCCGACCCCCGAAACCTCCGCGCCTGGGCACAGCCGCCCCGCCCGGATAGCCGCACCGGAACAGCCGCTATAACGGCGTCACCGCGAACACGGTCACGCCGCCCGCTGGCATACCCAATCACGGGACTTCCGAATACTTACGTACGGACTGCGTGGCGTACACGGCAGTGTGCCAGCGTGAGGGCCACTGGTGGGTGGTCACCGTGCCTGAGCTGGAGGCTGGTGGCGTAACTCAAGCCAGGACACTAGATGAGGTACCAGAGACGGTCGCCGATCTGGTGGCAATTATGACTGGTGTGGACCCTGCATGTGTCGAAGTCACCGTGCAGGCGCACGCGGGCCCCGGCTTAAACCTAGGCCGCCTCGGCCGTGTGCCGCTCGCCTTGGCTGGCATCGCCCTGGCTTGGCGCGCAATCCGTGACGCGCTGGCCCGGCGTTAGTACGGCGAAATCGTCGTAGCAGCAATTCGCCGAACGTCACCAAAGCCGGCCCTCAGTGAGCTTGAAGGGCGAATCGGTAACTGACGCCCTTCCGCCCGGCTGCGCCGCGTACGGCGAGTGCCCATTTCATCGTGGTCTGAGCCCTTCGTAGCTGGGTCGGCAGGCTTGGCCCGCGATTCCCTAGGCGGTTGCTGACTCTAGCCGTCCGATTTGTCACATATGTGGTCAGCAAGCGACTAGGGAGTGACTCCAGCGTTCTTCAGCGCTGCTAAGACTGGCCATCCAAAGAGAGCTTTGCAAACACTCCTTTGGAAAGCTATCTTGGGTTGTATGGCCGGGAAGCCCGCACGCACCGTCAAACAGCTCACGGACCCGAAGGCGCTGCGGGCACTCGCGCATCCGATCCGGCTCAAGCTGCTCGGCCAGCTGCGCATCCACGGGCAGCTCACAGCTACCCAGGCGGGCGAGCTGCTCGGCGAGAGCTCAGCCAGCTGCTCCTTTCACCTGCGCCAGCTGGCCAAATACGGACTGGTCGAGGAGACCGGCGGCGGCCACGGCCGGGAACGGCCGTGGCGGGCCACGGCGATGTACACAAGCTGGCCTGACTACGCCGAGGACCCCAAGGTCGACGCCGCAGCCGACCTGCTGCGCGGTGTTATTGCCGACCAGTACATCGCGGGCCTCACGCGCTGGTTCGAAGCCAAGCCGGACGAACCCGAGGAGTGGCAGCAGGCCGCCCAGTTCGGCGACACCCTCGTCTACCTCACTGCCGGCGAGCTCGCTGAGTTGACCGAGCGCACCCGTGAGCTTCTCGACCCCTACCTGGACCGCCAGGCCAACCCAGACCTCAGGCCTCCCGGCGCCCGGCTGGTGACCTATCTGCACATCGCTCATCCCGTCACGGATGCCCGGAGCCAGCGCGCCGAGGGCCGCTGAGTGGCAGTCGCCGATGACGCCAGGCAGCCAGACACGGCCGATGCTGTTGCGCGACGCGGGCCCGTGCCAGGTGCGGAGCGGCCGCGGCCGGGCGGGCCCCGGCTAAGCGAGCGCCTCGTCGCGAAGGTGCCGCGGTTGCTGCGGGAGACCCAGTTCCGCCGGTACTGGACCGGCCAGACCGTGTCGATGTTTGGCGATCAGATCTCTGCTATCGCGATCCCGCTGGCCGCGGTCCTCGTGCTCCACGCCGACGCGGCCGAGATGGGCTACCTGACCGCGCTGGTCTGGCTGCCGAGCCTGCTGTTCGGGTTGCATGCCGGGGCGTGGGTGGACCGGCGCGGCCAGCGGCGGGTAATGATGATCGCCGCTGACCTGGCCCGGTTCGCGCTGCTGGCCAGCCTTCCGCTTAGCTACGCACTGGGCGTGCTGACGCTCGCCCAGCTATTCGTGATCGCGTTCGCCGTCGGAGCGCTCAGCGTGGTCTTCAACGTCTCGAACACCGCGCTGTTTGTGTCCGTCGTCCCGGAGGAGCGGTACCTGGAGGGCAACTCTCTCCTGTACTCCAGCCGCGCGATGTCGTTCGTGACCGGCCCGAGCATCGGCGGCCTGCTCGTGCAGGCGCTGTCAGCTCCGTTTGCGATCGCTGCGGACGCGCTGTCTTTTCTCGGCTCGGCTTTTTTCCTGCACCGGATCCGGCCTGCCGAGCCGCCTCCGGATCGCAGCGGCAAGGGGGCGGTGACCGCTGGGGCGCGCTTCATCGCCGGGTCGCCGATAGTGCGCGCGTCGTTGCTCGGCGTCTCGATCATCAACTTCTT
>DATMMA010000136.1:0-7187 GCA_035570295.1 Streptosporangiaceae bacterium | reverse complement strand
CCGAGCGACCCCGTGGCTGGTGAGGCTGCCGCTCGTGACAGCGACACCCGGCGAGTCGTACCGTGCCGCGAGCGCGCCCGGACCGCCGCACGCCAGCTCATCATCAGCCGCGCCACCCGACTGTTGTGCGGGCCGGCCGGCCTGGCCGCATACCTGCGCACCCAGCTACTGCCCCAGCCTGCCGCCAGCATGAGCCTCCCGCTCGACGTCGGCCGACCCACCGAGGTAGTGCCGCCGCACTTGCGTCGCGCCATCATCACGCGCGACCGGCACTGCGCCTTTCCGGGCTGCGACCAGCCGCCGGCCGCCTGCCAGGTTCACCACGTCGTTCCCCGGTCTCAAGGCGGTACCACCAGCTTGGACAATTGCTATCTTTTGTGCACTTTTCATCACCTCATCGCCGTGCATACATGGGGATGGCAACTGCGTCCCAACCCCGACGGCACTCTCACGGCGAGCAGCCCTTACCGGACCTACACCAGCCACAGCCCACCCGCTAATGCGGCCTGACCCGACGAGCCGGCGAAGGCGGCCAAGCCTGGCAGCTGGCCAACCCTGCGATAGTCAAACCTGACTTAGGCCACGGTTTGGCCGTGGCCGATGCCAGAAGACGCTGACCTGCAAGTTCGCTTTTCGTGCGGCCGACCCGAGAACCAGCCCGTAGGTCTGCAGGCCAGGCATCAACAGCGCGCCGGTCCGCTTCTCGCGGTTGACTGCCTTGGTCTCCTGGGCAGCTGCATTAACCGGTCTCGCTTGACCGGGGTCTTGCGGCGAGCCTGACTCTCGGCTTTCGCGCGGGGTAGACGGCCTGCAGACCATGTGCGAAGGCGGCCGCTAGGCCAACGTCACTCACCGATCGGCCCTAGCGGCAACGGGCCGGCGATCCGCCCGGCCCATGCGACCCGGCGCTCAGGGGATGGCTAGGCCTACGGTTCGGTGATGTGCGGGTTGAGGCGACGCCTGCAGCGGCGGCCGACACCGGACCCTGGATGACCTGGCTGATGACCAACCGGGCGCGCCCAGGTTGAGCGCGGCTCGCCCGGGCGCAGTCTCAAAGCACTGCCGAAGGCTGACCGTGGCTGCACCTGATGGGCACGAGGCGGCCAGGATGTGCTGACGGCCTGTCCATCGGGGCGCCCTCTGTTCGTCGTGACTGTGCAAGGTGGCTCCGACCACCCCATGGCCAGTAACAGCCGCGAGATTCAGGGAGAAAACAATGACAACTTTGCAGGTCGTCTCGCCAGACCAGTGGGCGGCTGCCCGCGATGAGCTGCGCGTCCAGGAGGCAGAGGAGGCCAAGGCGCGCGCCGCACTGAACGCCGCGCGCCGCCGCCTGCCCGCGGTCAAGGTCGAGAAAAACTATGCCTTCGCAGGACCAGAGGGCAGTGTGAGCCTGCTGGAGATGTTCGGCGAGCGGCGCCAGCTCATCACGTACCACTTCATGTTCGATCCGGACTGGAAACAAGGCTGCCCGTACTGCTCCCACATCATCGACAACGTCGGTCACCTGGCCCACCTGCACGCGCTGGATACGACATTCGCGATCGTGTCCCAGGCCCCGATATCGAAGATCGAGCCTTTCAGGGCGCGAATGGGCTGGTCCATCCCGTGGTACTCGCTGGCCGGCAACGACTTCAACTACGACTTCCACTCCAGGGCGGAGAAGTCTGAGCGCGGCGGCCTGAACGTATTCCTCCGTGACGGCGAGTCGGTGCTTCACACCTACTCTGCCTATGACAACGAGATCGACCTGCACATGCTCGACAGCAGTTATGTCGACCTGGTCTCGCTCGGCCTGAGCGGCTACCAGGAGCCGCAGTCCTGGCCCAAGCACCACGACAAGTACGACGGCTGACGGCGAAGCGTACGCAGGCAGCACGGTCTAGGACGGTGCTGAAGTAGACAGCGCAACGCCACGTCATCGGAGGCGTCGCGTCCAGCGGACCTGGCGAGCTAGCGCAGGTCGCCGCAAGGCTCCGGAGTCACTTGCCGAGCCAGGGCTCCCAAGCTGGCGGTGAGCGTAATGCATTACCGTGGCATGGGACGGGCGAGCGAGGAGACGATCCTGTGGCAGAGGAACTGCGTCGATTTGTCGTGCCAGGGCTGCGGCCGCCTGCGGGAGCCTACGTCCATGCGGTCGTCCACGACGGAATCGTCTACTGCGCAGGTCAGGTCGGCATCGAGCCGTCCACGGGCATCGTGCCGGACGGCGTCGGTCCCCAGACACGGCAAGCGCTGAGTAACCTGGCCGCGGTGCTCGCCGCAGTCGGCAGCGACTTCGACCACGTTGTTAAGGCGACCGTCTACCTGCGCGACTCTGGCATGTTCAGCGAGATGGACGCCGCGTTCTCGGAGGCCTTCGGCGCGACAAGGCCCGCACGGACCACGATCCCTGGCATCGACTTCCGGCCTGGCGTCGACGTCGAGATCGACCTGATCGCTGCCGTGAGCTAGCCCCGCCCGAGGAGCCGGTGCATCGCGGCCTGCGCTGACCGCCCATGCGGCCGGATCCATGAGCCCGAACCCCGCCGACGAGCGGATTGTCCAGGCGGCAGGCTTCGATCCAGATCTGATTCCGCGTCCGGCATCCCCTGAGGTAGCCGCCGACCGCGGCTAGCAGGGCGGTCGGCGCTCAGCCCCGAAGGACAGCCTCGATCCGGTCCACCGCCAGCGCGAGCCGGCCAGCGTCCTGGGAGAAGTTGATCCGGAATCGGCCCCGTCCGGACGGACCGAACTGATAGCCAGGGCTTACCAGAACTCCCGCAGCCTTCAGCGCCAGCGCCAGGTCGTGATCGTTGCCGCCGACTTCGCTCGCCGAGGTGTCCGGGAATACATAAGAACTGCCGGCCGGCGGCGTCACATTGACTCCCGGGATCGCCCGCAGACGCGCGACTAGGTCGTCGCGAATCGCCTCGTGCGCGGCAGTGCGCTCGGCAAGCCAGGCGTCATCGTCCGCCATCCAGTGGCGCAGCACCTGCTGTGAGTAGCCGCCCGTCCGCAGCGACGTGAGCGAGAGCACCCGCTCCATGGCGTCGATGGCCGGCGCTGGCCCGACAGCGACGCCAACCCGGTAGCCGCTCATGGACTCGGTCTTGGACGGTCCCAGCAACGTCACCGTGCGCTCGGCCATGCCCGGAAGCGCACTGAGATGGAGATACTCCGTGCCCGCGAAGATCAGTCGGCAGTACAGCTGATCCACGACAGCCAGCATGTCGCTGGCCGTCACCAACTCGGCGAGCGCGTCCACGGTCTCCGCCGTGTAGACGCCACCGGTCGGGTTGTTGGGATGCGAGAGCACGAGCAGGTCAGCGGCCGCGGCAGCGGCTAGCGCGTCCCGGCTGATCGACAGCAGGCCCTGGCTGTCCTGGGTCAGCGGCAGCCGCAGCGCCTTGCCGCCGAGGTAGGCGATGATCCGCTCGCTCATGAAGTACTCGGGGTCGGGCAAGGCGACTCTGTCGCCGGGCGAGACCAGCGCCGATAGCGCAGTGAACAGGCCGCCCTGGGTGCCCGGGGTCACGATGACCTGGCTAGCTCCGTCGACTGGCCGACCGAGCAGCCGCGCGAGGCGCGGAGCCACGACCGACCGGAGACTGGCGCTCCCGCGGTAGGCCGTGTAGGCCTCGGTGTTCTCCGCAACGGCGGCGGCGAAGTCGGCGGCGGCCACTGCGGGAGGCACGAAGGCACGGGTGTCGCCGTGCGTCAGGTCGATCAGGTCAGCAGGCCCGGGCGCCGCGGCGAGCGCGTTGTCCAGGTCCAGCACCGAGGCGCCGTAGCTAGCCGCGTAATCATCGAGCGCGGCGGCAGTCAGGGCCGGCGGGGTACGGAACCGGGCGATCCCTGGGCAGGGCATGCCCGCCCTAGCCAAGGTCGTCATTGTCATGGAACGATCGCGGCTTGAGGTACTGCTCTTTAGTCGGAGCCGCCATCAAGACTCTGTCCTTCGCGCTAACGGCGTCGCCGTGGAGCTCAACGGATGACCACATCAAAGCGCACATCTGACCGTCGAGCGCACGCCACAGCTCGGCAGGCCGGACCCGGCCGCCGGCCTCCACCAGCAGGCCATGCAAGCGAGTATCGCACTCCACGATCGCCGCCAGGTTCCCGGCGTCGGCGAACTCGGCCATCGCGTCGAACTCCTTCTCCAGCAGCATCAGGCGCGCGGAAATCCCGGCGCGTCCGGACGTCAGTAACCCCGGCTCGGGTCGTACCGGTTCCGCAGCGGCGAACCGCTGGCAAGCCGTTCGAGGTTATCGAGGAACAGGTCCACAAGAGCCGCGTTCTCGGTCGCGACAGTCGACGCCGAGTGCGGCGACAGGATGACATTGTCCAGGCCCCACAGCGGATCATCGGGCGGCAGCGGTTCGACCGCGAACACGTCCAGACACGCCCCGGCGATCCCGCCACTTCGCAGCGCAGTTGTCAGCGCAGCCTGATCGATCACCGGGCCGCGAGCGACGTTGACGACCACGGCATCTGATTTCAGCAGGCTGATCTGCTCGGCGCCGATCATGCCCTCGGTATCGGCGGTGAGCGGGCAGGCAAGAACGAGCACGTCGATCTGCGGCAGCGCCTCGTTCAGGTCCGCGCGGTAGATAACCCGGCTGACCGCAGGAACCTCGTAATCCTTGCCATCGCGGCCGAGTCCCCAGACATCGACGCCGAGCGCCGCGAAGGACTGCGCCACCTTGCGCCCGATACCGCCAAGGCCGACCACGAGCGCCGTCAGGCCGGCAAGCTGCCGGGTCGTGTGGTACTCCCAGTGACGGGAGCGCTGGCGCTGCCGCAGCATGGGGACGCCCTTGACGAAGTGCAGCGCCCCCATGACTGCGAACTCGGCCAGCGGAATCGCGTGAATCCCAGCAGCAGTCGTAACAGTCAGGCCGCTAGCGTCCAGGCCGGTCCGCTGCATGAATCCGCCGATCCCTGCGCTCGTGGCCTGGATCCAGCGCAACCGGGGGCAGCGTTCCGGCATCGTCGCGGGCTCATACCAGTCGAAGTCGAAGAAGACGTCCGCGGTTGCCCCGAGCGCTTTCCACCGCTCCAAGTCGGCGGCGCTGAGGTCACGACGCTCGCCGGTGTGGTCACACGGGTAGCGAGGGACCGGAAGCAGATCTGGCTCGTACATCACGCGCGCTGATGGGAGCGCCTCGATCCGTTGGACCTGGTCTTCCTCGAGGAAGGAGCCGATCACGATGGTCAGCTTGCCCGTGTCAGTCATCGCGGCCCGCAGGCGGCTTGCAACGCGGCTACTGTGCGAGCGGTAGCCAGCGCCGACTCTGCCGCGGTGTGCCTCGGCGCTTCCTCGCCGAGCAGCACCGCATGGATATGCCGCAGCGCCGCGGTGAACGAATGCGCGTCTGCCGTCGGATTCTCCACGACGGCCTCGCTGCCCGGCCGGTGCAGCACGAGAGTGTCGAGCGGCCGCGGGTGATAAGGGTTCGTCAAGTGCACCTGGCCCTGGCCTCCGAGGATTCTGGTGAAGGTGTCGTAGGCACGCCTGAACCCGCACGTCAGCATGAGCCGACGCGCTCCCCATGTGGCCATTCCGGCCGCCTCCACTTCCACTTGGCCATCAACGACGGCCGATCCGGCCATTACCTCGGCGTCTACTGTCACCCCGGCGTCGACGGAGCCGAAGATCTCATGCGCCAGCCGGACCGGATAGCAGCCCACGTCGGCGATTGAGCCGCCGCCCAGAGCTGCCGACAGGCGGATGTCAGCGGGACGCGACAGGAGGAAATGGAAGGCGCTGACAATCTCAGCCGGCTCCCCGATCGCGCCGTCGGACAGCACCTCCATAAGCCGCCGGTGCTGCGCCTGGAAAGGGAAGACGAACGCTTCCCAGAGCAGCGCTGACGGCAGGGCGCGCACGGCGTCGAGCATTGCCGCCGTCTCGCTCACCGAGACCGACAGCGGCTTCTCGCAGAGCACAGCCTTCCCCGCTTGAACCGCCCGGATAGTCCATTCGGAATGAAGCGAGTTCGGTAGAGCTACGTAGACGGCATCGATCTCCGCCGACTCGATCACCCGGGCATAACCCGTTACGCCATGATCGACGCCGTAATCCGACGCGAATGCGCGCACTCGCTCAGCTTCTCGGCCACCGACCATGGCAGCGCGACCACGTCCGGCCTCACGCAAGCCAGGGAGGAACTGCGCCCTGGCAATGTTGGCCGTTCCGAGGATGCCCCAGCGAATCTGGCCTGCGCCGTGTCTCACTGTCATAATGCCGGCCCACTGCGCCAACCGGTGCGCTGCGGCTGATGAGATGCCTGCAGATCCAAGCCGAACAGCTCCTCTCTGCGGACCCGCGCGGGCGACCGCGAGTTCAAGTCTGACGTAGTCTAGAGCGGTCGATTGTCGACCGTATCCCCAGGTACAGGTCATGTACGTCTCGGAACCCGATAGATCGGACGGATCGCCCTGCTGGAGGCCGTAGCCTTCCGCGCCAGACAGGGTCACGGCGCAAGCGATAGCACGCGACCCGGCGGTACTAGAAGGCGGAGATGTTCTGGGCGCGCTCGCTGCGGGTCAGCGCACTGATCACAGCGGACTGTCCGTGACGCTTGACGGCCAGACGCACCAGCAAGTCGCGCACCGGTGCGAACACCCCGGCGGAAAACTCGGGCGCGGGGACGCCGATGCTGTGCACAAGGTCGTCGGCATGGACCACGATTTCCAGCATCCGGGTGAGCAGGAAGTCGTCCCGGCGCAGGGACCAGCGCTGCCAGGGAATCGGCACCACGTCACGCGCCGTGCCATTCGCGAGCAGCTGTCGTACGGTTTCGAGCGCCTCGGAGCTCCTGTCGGCGAGGGCGGCTGGGCCGAGAGCAGCCTCGGTGTCATCGGTGCTGCGGTCGTTCGGCGGGTCATCCGGCGAGGTCGACATGACCCAGGCGGCTCGGTGGTAGTGCGTGTCGACACATTCCAGCGGAGCGATCTCCGTCGCCACCGGCAAAGCTCCGCGGTTCGCACTACCTGCCGCCCCAGGTGACATGCGAGCGCTCCGACGGACATCTTCGGCAGAGCGCTCGGCAGCAGCCACCGCTCGCGGACCTGGCGCCGCTGGATCAGGTCCACGGCGACCGCCGCGGCGATCGGAAACACAACGTCTAGGCGATTGACCTGGTTCTGCACCTGGCTAGTCTGCCAGCGTTGCTCCCCGGCCGCCCCGCCTGCCGCGACCC
>DATMMA010000135.1:0-2157 GCA_035570295.1 Streptosporangiaceae bacterium | reverse complement strand
CTTGGTGTTGGCCGGCAGCTGGGTGATGCTGAAGCTGCCGACCGGCGTCGGCTGGCCGGGGTTCTGCACTGCCTCGGGCTTGTGCTGCAGCGTCATGACCTGCGCCCCGCCACCGACGATGATGCCGTCCGGTTGCGGGTTGCTGCCGTTGCCGGCGTTGCCCGCCGTGTACAGCACGTTGGCACCGTTCGAGTCGTTCAGGATGGCGGCTCGGCCGTTGTTGCCGCTGTAGGCATTGGTGAGGGTGTAGTTAAACCGGCCGTTGGCGTTCACCGCGGCGACGACCCGGTAGTCAGCACCAGGGACCGGGTCAGTGGGGTCGATAACACCCGGCGTATTGGAGTTGGAGACGTCGACCGAGTTCGGCACGGCGTCGTAGCCCATGAACGTCAGCTCGCGCCCGGTCGTTGACAAGTTCAGCGCCAGTTCGGACTTGGACGAGAAGCTTGTCACCATGTGGTTCGCTGCCGACCCGGGCCGCCCCGCTGCGTCGGGTACCTGAAGCGTGTTGACCAGATGCCCGCTCGGCGTGATCTGGTCCAGGAAGATCGGCGAGGTGACGCCGAAGCTTGCGTCCGGCCCGTCGTTGTTGAAGACCTCGGGATAGCTCCCGTCGGCCACAGCCGGCACGCACGCACTGCCGACGCATCCCGGCGGCAGCTCGGTCGTCCCTGGCGTGAACAGGTCAGCCTGCCCGGTGTAGTACGAGCCGCTCACCACCAGGTTGCCAGGCTGGAACCAGTGCCGGGCGCCGATACCAGCTTGTGCGGCCGAGCCGCTCAACGGTGCGATCGCGGCCACGAGGCCGGCCACAACTGTGGCCGACATCGGCAGCGCCACGCGCCACCGGCGCCGACGGCTGGTAGCGGGCAAGACAGGGTCGTGCTTCGTCATCATTCACCTTCGCTTGCAGGTCAGGGATCAGGACTGATCCCATTCAGCTTCGTGTCCGCAAAAGGCGCGACGGTGAACGTGACGGTTAACGTGCAGTGAAAGCTAGGCAATGTCCGACGAGCCCGGCCCTGGCAGCACATCGACATCAGTGGCATGCATGGGCTCGCCGCAGACCGAACAGGTGAGTTCGACATGGCTGATCTGGCCGCACGCATGATGCCGGTACAGGACCGGCGGCCCCGCCTCGCCGGCCAGCCAGCGGTCTCCCCACCGGACCATGACCAGCAGCAGGTCACACAACTCGGAACCCATCGGGGTGAGCGCGTATTCATACCGCGGCGGCCTGCTCGAGTACTCGCTCCGCTCAAGCACACCCCGCTCGACCAGCCACTTGAGCCGCTCGGCGAGGACCTTCCTGGAGATGCCCAGAGTTTGCTGCAACTGATCGAACCGCGTAATGCCGACGTAGATATTGCGCAGCACCAGCGGCGACCACGGCTCGCCGATCACGTCAAGGGTTCGCGCAATCGAGCACGCCATCTCGCCGAAGTCCGTCCGTTGCATAGTGCCGAGTTTAGCCTATGCGCGTTCCCTGAAGGAACTCACTATGTTAGGTTGGTCTCCTTAGGGAACTTAGCGAAGAAGGAACCCAGCAGGAGGCAGCATGAACAGGCCAGCGGTCGTGTCAGCGGAGGAATGGCAGGCAGCGCGGGAGGCGCTGCTCGTGAAGGAGAAGGAGTACACGCGGGCACTGGACGCGCTAGCCGCGGAACGACGCCGGCTGCCTATGGTCGCGCTGGATGCGGCCAAGTATCAGTTCACGGCGCCGGACGGCCGGCAGGTCGGGCTTCCCGGCCTGTTCGACGGCTACCGTCAGCTCATCATCTACCACTTCATGCTGGAGCCAGGGCAAGACTGGCTGTGCCCGGGATGCTGCACGTTCACCGACAACCTGGCGGCCGGCCAATGGCACCTGAACGCGCGCAACACCCGGCTGATCCTGATGGCCCGCGCGCCGCAATCGCAATTCGAGCCGGTTCGGCGCCGATTCGGGTGGACGGTGCCGTTCTACTCGTCCTTCGGCAGCCAGTTCAACGACGACATGGGCCTGACCGTGTTCGGGCTGAGCGTGCTGCTGCACGATGGCGATCAGGTGTTCCGTACCTACTTCACCACCGCGCGCGGCCTCGACAGGCTGCGGATGGATTTCAACCTCCTTGACCTCACCCCGTACGGCCGGCAGGAGGAGTGGGAGGACTCGCC
>DATMMA010000134.1:0-14032 GCA_035570295.1 Streptosporangiaceae bacterium | reverse complement strand
TCCACTGGCCGCCGAGCCAGCCCGCCACGGCGACGGTGACCGCCACGAAGATAACCACCAGGGCGCGTCCGGCCGCAAACGACACGGTCGCCAGCGCCGCGGCGAGCATCATCGCGGTGATCGCGGGCACAGCCAGAAACGGCGCCTGGACCGGGTCCCGCAGATCGGCAACCACGCGCCGCGGGCCTTGCGCGGCGTAAAGGCAGCCCACGACTAGCAGCACGACGGCGGCCAGGATGTCGATCGCGCCCGGAACGGCGGCCGGGGTGCCCAGTTTCGCCCCGGCGGCGTGCCACGCGGTCGCCAGCCCGGCCAGTCCCAGGGGGACGCCGAACAGACTCGGCGGGACCCTCAGCCGGGCCCGCCCCCCATATCCCCGGCTCGGTCCGCGCAACCTGGGCACGAGCTGATTTTTCTCCCGGATCTCGGACATAGCGCTCCCCCTAGCACTACGGCGGACGGTGAGCTGAAACCCGTGTGCCCGACGGCCGCGAGCCTGCTCAGGCTGGCCAGTCCCGGTGTAGGCCGGCACCGGCAACTATGACGCTACTGTCCGCATCGGTTTGTTCGCACCGGGTAAACACCCAGTATGTGTCGCCCCCGGCACGCAGTCGATACCTGGCGCCTTCCGCGCCGAGACCACCTGAGTCGGCAGCGTTCGCCCGGAATGCCCAGTCTGGACCGCGATAGCGCCAGCGCTCCGGGGGCGACCGTGAGCTTTCCGGGCGGCCCGCTGAGCAGGCTGCGCATTACCGCAGCCAACGCTCCAGTCTGCGAACCCCCGGCTTCCCGGCGCCATCGGAATGCGGACGGTATCGGATGATCGGCTCTGGCGGTGGGGAGCCACGCGCTGACTTGAGCACAGAGCAAACGACATCTAACTGCCACGCCCTCGCGCCGGGCTGGCGGCAAGGTCCGGAGCGGCCGTTGCTGGACCGAAGCAGCGAACGGACCAGGATTGACGATGTTCTGGAGCGCGTCCGGCATGGCTTCAGCGGCGCGCTGGTGCTGCGTGGCATCCCGGGTGCGGGCAAGACGAGCCTTCTGGACTATGCCGTCGGGGCGGCGTCCGGGTTCTGCATCTCGGCCATAGCCGGCGTCTATTCGGAGATCAATCTGCCGTACAGCGCGGCGCATCAGCTGCTGATCCCATTCCTGCCGCTCATCTATGATCTTCCGGTTCCGCAGCAGCAAGCGCTCCGGGTAGCGTTCGGCTTGGAGGCTGGCCCGCCGCCAGAGCGTTTCCTAGTCGGACTAGCTTGCATGACCCTGGTCTCGCGCGCGGCTGCGGACCGCCCGGTACTGTGCGCGGTCGATGACGCGCACTGGATCGACGCCGAATCGGCGCTGGCCCTGGGGTTCTGGGCACGTCGCCTGTACGCCGACCGAGTCGGCATCATGCTCACTGTCGGCGAGACCGGAGAGCTCCACGCTTTCCAGCGGCTTCCGACGATCGACATCGGGGGCCTGCCTGACGACGCCGTCGCGGAGTTGCTGCACTTGATCACGGGCGCGCCGTTGGCTCCCGCGGTGGTGGATCGGGTAGCTGCCGACACGGAGCGCAACCCTCTGGCGCTGGTGGAGATCGGTTCTCATTTCACCGCCGCTGAACTGGCCGCTCGCGCTTATCTGCCCGAACCGATCCCGGTGGGCCGGCAGCTGGCTGAGCGCTTCCTGCAGCAGGTGCACCAACTACCGGGTGATGCGCAGGAGTTCGTGCTGCTCGTCGCGGCCGACGCCTCCGGTGACCGGAGCCAGGTGCGGCAAGCGGCGGCCGCCGCGGGGATTGACGCGGACGCCGCCGAAACGGCTGCCCAAGGCGCAGATCTGATCAAGGTCTCCGGCAACGGGCTGGGATTCCGGCATCCGCTGATCCGGAGGGCCGTCTACCACCAGGCAAGCGACGCTGGCAAGCGGCGAGCGCATCACTTGCTCAGCCAGGCCAGCGGCAGCCGGGGTGATGCGGACGGGCGGGTGTGGCACGCCGCCGCCGCAGCGGCCCAGCCCGACGAGAACCTTGCGGCTGACCTTCAGGCCGCGGCTAGGCGGTCTCGGGATCGCGGCGCGCCGTCCGCCGCAGCCGCCCTGCTGGGACGCTCGGCGGCGCTGACCCCTGACCAGGTCGTCCGCGCCAGGCGGGAAGTCGAGCTGGCCAGCGCCGAATTGGTGATCGGTCTGCCCGATACAGCGCGGGAGGTTGCGGCCGACGCCGTGCCTCGGCTGCCGGACAGCAGAAGCCGGGGCGAAGCGAATGTGGTCATTGGCGACGCGCTGTTCGCTCAGGGCCGCGACGCAGAGGCCGCGGACGCCCTGGCCCGGGCTGCCGTGCTCCTCGCAGCTGACTCCGCGGCATCAGCGGACGCGCTGATGGCCGCGCTGAACGCGGCAATCTGGGCAGGACCCGACAAGATCAGGAAGATCACTACGATTCCTGTCCCATCCCTAGCAAACACACCCAGGATTGGTGATCTCCTGCTGGCCGGCTACCAAGCGAGGTTCACCGAAGGCTACGCCGCCGCCGCGGCGCCGTTGCGCGCCGCGATTGAGGCGCTGCGCGCCGACAACCTCGATCCCGCCACCGGTCTCAAATGGTTCCTGCCAGGCACTGTCGCTGCCGGGAGCCTGTGGGACGAGGAGGCCATGCTCGACCTCACCGGCCGATGGGTGCAGGTCACCCGTCGGCTAGGGACGCTCACCGCGGCTCCGACTGCCCTGGTATTCCGAGCCATTGCAGACTGCCTGACCGGCCGTCTCGATCAGGCAGCCGACGGCTGGGCCGAGATGCGGGAGCTCATGGCGGCCAGCCAGACTGGCGGAACCTTCGGCATCGACAGCGGCGCCGAAGGCCTGTTGCTGGCCTATCGCGGTCAGATCGGCCAGGCGCGCGCGGCCGGACTGGCGCAGATCCGCCAGTCGACCGCTCGGGGCCAGAGTGCCCCGGCCTCGATGGGCAGGAGCATTGTCGCCCTCGCGGAGCTGCTCGACGGACACTTCGAGGCGGCGGTCGACGCCGCCTCCACGGCAATCCGCGACGATCCGGTATTCACAGCTGAGACGACGTTGCCTTCGCTGATCGAAGCGGCCGTCCGTAGCGATCACGGCGAGGTGGCGCACAGCGCCTTTGCTACCTTGGCCGACCGGACTGGGACCGCGGCAACGCCTTGGGCGCTCGGACTCCGCGCCCGCTGCCAGGCACTGCTCCAAGATGGCAGCATGGCCGAGGAAGCCTACCTGGAAGCGATCAGCCAGCTCCGGCGCAGCCGCGCGGCCATCGACCTGGCCCGCGCGCATCTGCTGTACGGCCAGTGGCTGCGGCGCAGCCAACGACGTCGCGACGCCCGCCGCCAGCTCCGCACGGCTGAAGATATGTTTCACGCCATGGGCGCGGCCGCCTTCGCCCAGCAAGCGGCCAATGAACTGCGCGCGACGGGCGAACGTGCCAGGAAGCGGACCCCGGACACCGAGTTCGACCTCACTTTCCAGGAAGCCCGCGTGGCGAGCCTTGCCGCCAGCGGTGCGGCCAACATTCAGATCGCCGAGCAGCTCTTCATCAGCCCAAGCACCGTGGACTACCACCTGGGCAAGGTGTTCAGGAAACTTGGCGTCAGGTCACGGACCCAGCTCGCGCGCCAACTGCCCGGCGCCCCGTGACGCGAATAGGTCACCAGCCCCGCGCAGCACTCAAGGATGAACGTCCATGCGGTAGCCGAGGTCCAGGCGTATCGACTCCAGAATCGAGAAGGCAGTGGGCACCGTGAATACATCCGTGGCTCCGAGCACGCCGGTGTATCTCGATGACGGGCGCTGCGGCAGCGTTCTGCCTAGGTGGCCGTCGGTGAGGTGCGGTTTAGACCTCGTTAGCGTTCACGCCACCGAGAAACGACCGGAAACCGTCGGCCTGGCGTTGGAACGCCCCGGCGGCCGCGATGACTGTTGTCGCTCGGCCAATGCCACGCTGTGAATCCCGCCGACTAACAACCCATTTTGCCTAGAGTGGCGCCCTTTCTGCCCGTTTCAGGGATCCGTGCTGCCATCGGGACAGGGATGGTTTAGACGCGGCTGGGCGGGGAGTTGCGGATCGATATCTGGGGGGAGAAGTGATGACCGGATCTCAGATCGACTACATGGCGGTGTACCGTCATCTCCCGGTCCCGGTGCTGCTGCTGACGCCGGACTTCGTTATCGCCGACATGAACCTGGCGTATCTGCGGGTGGCGGGGCGCACGCGCCGGGAGCTGGTGGGCCGCTATGTCTTCGACGCGTTCCCGGATAACCCGGCCGATCCCAGCGCAAGCGGGGTGCGCGATCTGAGAGAGTCGCTGCGCCGCGTGCTGGCCTCCGGCCAGCCCGACAGCCTGCCTTTCATGCACTATGACGTTGAGGTGCCGGGCAGCCCTGGCGTGTTCGCTCGGCGGTACTGGTGCCCGGTGAACGCGCCGGTCTTCGAGGCCGATGGCCGGATAGCGCTGATCGCGGAGTGCGTGGAGGAGATCTCCGACAAGGTCCAACGGTTCGTCGGCGGCCTGGCGGCAGACGTGATGCACGAAGAGCCCGGGTAGCCGGCCGGGGTGGGCAGAGCCGAAGGGAGGCGCTTGGCATCCTCGGCCCGGCTCGGCGATGGCCTTAGCCTCGCCGATCGTTGGCGAGGTCGGCGCGGCCTGTGCGCAGAAGCCAGGTCAGGGCTCCGGTGATCACTGCGAGGCTGGCTGGCCGCCAGCCCGCTGCGGCGACTGCCAGGGCGCTGGTGGCTGCCACGGCGAGCAGCCGGGCGGCCAGCCGTGCCGGCCGCCCGTGGCGGATCCGCGGCCAGGCGGTGAGCAGAAACCTGGCCGGCGGGTTTTTCCAGCCGGGAACGGGGTAGCCGGGCACGCGGCCGCCCGCCGGGCCGCGGAGGTCGGCCAGCGCCTCGCCGCGGCCGGTTGCGGTCCGCAGTGCGGTGTAGGCCGCGGCCGCTTCGGCGTACGTGACAGGATCCCCGCCGTCCGCCCGGTCCGGATGAGTGGCCGCCGCGATCCGCCTCCAGGCGGACCGCACCTCATCGTCGGTCACCTGGCTGCTCGGGGGCAGGCCGAGTACCTCAAACGGGGTCATGGCGGCGGGCCGAATGCCGCATCCAGCAGCCCTGATACGTCCGGCAGCACGGGCAGCACTGTGTCGCCGGGCAGCACTGTGTCGCGTGGCGGCACTGTGTCGCCGGGCAGCACTGGCGCGGCGGGCGGCGCTGCGACCGCTAACGTGCGCTCGCTGCTCGGGCCGGCTGCCAGCGCGGCAGGACCCGCGACGAGTCGTTTGATCTGGGTGAAGGTGACGCCGCCGTGGTGAATGTAGGCGGCCTGGCCCGGCTCGAAAGCGCGGATGCGGTTCGGGTCGGCGACCGGTTTGTCGCGCAGCCGCGAGCTGCCGTGCCGCCTCCACCGCAGTCGTCCGGCCAGTTGCCGGCTGGTGTCGAGCGAGGCGCGCTGGCCGGCCAGTGCGATCACCGGGTCAGGATGCGGCGTGCCCAGCAGCCAGATGCCGCCTTCTGCGGTAGTGGCGAGCCGGTAGCGGTCGTCCTGGCGCGCTGCCAGGCCGTGCCAGGACTGCGCCGACACCTGGACCGACAGTCCGAGCGACCGAGCGCGCTCGTACAACTGCCAGATCGGCAGCCGCCGCGCTACCGCGCTGAACTCGTCAACCGCCAGGAGGATCTGGCGCTGCGGCCCGCTGGCAGGCTGCGTCACGAAACTGGCCAGCAGGTCGACCAGCGCACGAGCCTGGGCTTCAGCGACGGCCACCTCGGTCGTTCCCTCCAGGATGCAGTACCAGACGTCGGCGTCGGCGAAGTTGCCGGGGCCGTCAAGCCCCGGCCCGAGACGGCGGAATAACGTGCGGAACCGCAACGCGACGTCCGGCACCTGACGGGCCGCGGACCTGGCCAGCGCGAGCTGATCCTCGTAGCCGCCTGCCGAGTAGGCCAGGCCGAGCCAGCCCGGATCCAGCCTGGCCAGGAAGTCCGCCGTGCTGGACGGCCTGCCGCACGGCGCCTCGACCGCGAGCGTGACAACCGCCTCCATCACATCGGTGTAGTAGGCAGCCCCGCCCGTCCCGTGCTCGATCAGGTCGACCAGCGTGCTGACCAGCTGCCGGGCCGGCAGCGTCCACAGCGACAGGCAGGCTTCATCAGGCCAGACAGCCACGTTCCCGGCTCCGGCTGACCGCAGAACCCGGCGCGCACGGTCAGCGATGCGGCGGGCATCGCCGCCACCCTTGCAGTCGAGGATCACGATCAGCGGCGGGCCCGCCATCCGGGCCGCCTGCCGTCGACGAGCGGCCGCGAGGTAGCCGGCCCACAGCCTTAACAGCAGCGTGGTCTTCCCGGTGCCAGTGGCGCCGATCACGATCTGGTGTGACCGGAGGCGGCTCTCGGGCAACACGGTGAGCGCGCGCGCCGGATGCCCGACCGCGCGGATGACGGCACCGGCCACGAAATCGCCGCCGTGCGTCAGCAACGGGACGGCGCCCGGCGCGGCGATGAGGGCCTTCGCCGCCCGGACCTGGTGCCGCCATTGGCGGTCGTCGAAGCTGACCGCCGCGGCAGGCGAGCGGCCGGCTGCCTGCGCGGCCATCGAGGCGAGCCGGAATGACCAGGCCAGGCCGCCGGCCAGCAGCCCGGCAGGCACCGCGAGCGGCGCGATCAGCACGGCGGCGGTCAGGTACTGTCCCCGGCCCAGCGCGAGCCAGGCCAGCTGCGGTGAGGCAGCGGCGAGCGAATGCCGGCTGATGACGCTAGCGGCCAGCCAGACGACGAGCATCGGCAGGCACCATCCTGCGGCCCGGTAGAGCCGGCCAGGCTGCCAGCCGCGGCGCGAGGCGGCCGCGACGCTGATCGCGGCGACGAGCGTGACTGGCAGTAATACGGTGGCGACCGCCGCGACTGCTGCGGCGGCCAGCGCGCGCGGTGCTAGCCGCCCTGCCGCGCCGCTCATGGCGGCCTCCTGGCAGGCAGGTAGCCGGCCGCCGGCAGCACGCGGATTGCGATCCGGGCGCTGAGGCTGCCGAGCGCGTCCGTGGCCCGCACTACTGTTCCGGTAGCGGCCGGCGAGCAGAGGTAGACGGCCCTGGCGTGCCGCGCCGGCAGCCCCGCTACTCGCGCTTCCGCCGCCGGGCACCCGTAGTCGCCGGTGCGGGCCAGCAACTCACGCATGATCGACGTGGTGCGGGCTACCGTCTTCGGCGTCAGCTCGACTTCGATTGCCCAGCACTCGCCGGCCCAGTCGGGCGGAGCTCCGGAAGCGGGAGCGTCCGGCCAGTGCACTTCGGCGTCGGGTAGGTGGTCCCGGACACCGCGGTGGCTGCCGAGCCGGGCGTGCAGGCGCCGCTCGCTGCGCCAGTACGCACCGCCGTCGCGGTAAGCGGGGACGGACTGAAGCGCCAGCCTTGCAGCGGTGACCGCCCGGATGTGCTCGAGCCGGCCGAGCGCAGGCGGAGCGGCCGCGTACTTCAGGCCGCAGGCTTGCAGTCCGGCCCTGGTCAGCCAGACCCACGGCGGGCCCTGGCTGAGCACGGCCGAGTCGGCCAGGCCCGCGCTGGCCCAGCGGGCGGCCAGCGCCCTGGCCTGCCGCATAGTGCCGCCCTGTAACTCGGCAAGCTGGTCGAGCTGGAGCCCGTACATCTCGGCGGTGAATAACAGCCCGGCGCGATCGTTGCTGGCGGCGGTCGTCACCCTTTAATCAGAACACGGCGCGCGCGGGAAGGCACGCGCGGTGCTGGTGCATGCCACGGCCGTAGGGCACAATGAGTCCCGGAAGATCGCCAGTGCGTAGCGCGGCACGCATCCGACAGCACGGGCCCGGTTTCCCGGGCGGACGAGGTCGTAGGGGAAGACGCATCCTCGTCTGCTGCAGGGAGGTCTCGGGTGTCCGTACGTGGCGTGCTGCACGTGCATTGTGCGCCCCCGGCGCTGTGCCCGCATATCGAGTGGGCCGCGGCCGGGGTGCTTGGCATGCCTGTCAGCATGCCGTGGGTCGATCAGCCCGCCTCGCCCGGGGCGATGCGGGCGGAGTTGCAATGGACCGGCAATCCCGGCGCGGCCGGCGCGATCACCTCGGCGCTCGCAAGCTGGAGCCTGGTGCGGTTCGAGGTCACCGAGGATGCGAGCCCTGGATGTGACGCGGTCCGCTACAGCTACACGCCCGCGCTGGGCAAGTTCTGCGCGGCAATCGCCGCGAACGGGGACATCATGATCCCGGAGAACCGGCTGCGCGCGGCGATGGCGCTGGCCGCGTCGGCCAAGTCGACGGGCGGCCGCGCTGAGGGCAAGCTCGGCAGCCCTCACGACCCTCGCGGGCTGCGTGATCTGCGCGACCTGCACGGGCCGCGGCACCCAGCGCTTGGCGGCTCGCTGGAGGCCGAGCTCAGCCTGCTGCTCGGCGAGCCGTGGGACGCTGAGCTTGAGCCGTTCCGCCGGGCGGGCGACGGCGCTCCGGTTCGCTGGCTCAACGCGACGGGGTGAGGATTGTCGTTCGGGCCGGCCGCGCCCCCGCGCCGCGTATCGTATGGACGTGCAAAAACCGGTCCAGATTCCCACCGGGACGGTGACTCTGCTGTTCACCGACATCGAGGGATCGACCCGGATGTGGGAGGCAGAGCCGGAGGCCATGACATTGGCCCTGCGCCGGCATGATGAGATCCTCCGCAGCACGATTGAGCAGGCCGGCGGCTACGTCTTCAAGACGGTGGGAGACGCGTTCTGCGCGGCGTTCTCCACCGCTGAGGCTGCAGTAGCCGCGACTGTCGCCGCGCAACGTGCGCTGACCGGCCAGGACTGGCCGACGATGCAGCCGATCGGGGTGCGGATGGCCCTGCACACCGGAGCCTGCGACGAGCGCGACAACGACTACTTCGGGCCCGCCGTTAACCGGGTAGCGCGGCTGGAGTCGGTCGCGCACGGTGGCCAGGTCCTGCTGTCGGGCGCTACGGCGGAACTGGTGTCGGAGTCACTGCCAGACGGCGTGACCCTGCGCGACCTAGGCGCGCACCGGCTCAGGGACCTCGGCAGACCGGAGCAGGTGTTCCAGCTCGAGGCGGCGTTCCTCCCGGCCGATTTCCCGCCGCTGACCTCGCTGGACAACCCCGATCTGCCGAACAACCTGCCAGGTCAGCTGAGCGCGTTCATCGGCCGTGAGCACGAACTGGCGGCGGTGCGCTCGCTCGCCGCCAGCGCGCGGCTGGTCACACTCACCGGGTCGGGCGGCAGCGGCAAGACAAGGCTCGCCCTGCAGACCGCGGTGGAGCTGCTGGACTCGGCGCTGGATGGTGTCTGGTTCGCCGAGCTGGCCTCAGTGACCGACGGTGACCTGGTGCCCGGCGCGGTAGCTGCGGCACTGCAACTGCCCGACCACTCCGGGCCGGCGGTGCTTGCCAACGTCCTGGAGGTGCTTAACAACCAGGACGTCGTCATCGTGCTGGACAACTGCGAGCACGTGATCGACGACGCCGCCAAGTTCTGTGAGCAGGTGATCCGGTACTGCCCGCACGTCAGGTTTCTAGCCACCTCGCGTGAGCCGCTCGGCATCGAGGGCGAGCGGGTCTACCGCGTTCCCTCGATGTCGCTGCCGCCGCGCGACGCGATCAGCGCGGCCGACCTGGCGGGATCCGACTCAGTGAAGCTCTTCGTCGAGAGGGCGAGATCGCACGAGCCCCAATTCGCGCTGGATGATGCGGCCGCCCCGCTGGTGGCTACCATCTGCCGGCGGCTCGACGGCATCCCGCTGGCGCTGGAGCTGGCGGCCGCCCGGTTGTCATCGATGTCGCTGCGGCACCTGAGCGAGCGGCTGGATCAGCGCTTCCGGCTGCTGACTGGGGGTAGCCGTAACGCGCTGCCGCGGCAGCAGACATTGCAGGCGACCGTCGACTGGTCCTTCGACCTGCTGAGCGCTGCCGAGCGGGAGGCCATGCGGCGGCTGTCGGTGTTCGCGGGCGGTTTCGAGCTCGAGGCCGCGGAGGCGATCTGCGCGGCGGACGAGATTGACGTCATCGACGTGGCGGACCTGATCGGCTCGCTGGTCGACAAAAGCCTGGTGCTTGCCGAGCGAGTGGCTGCCGACAGCCGTCCGGGCGAGCCGGGCGGCGAGACCGTGCGGTACCGGCTGCTCGAGACGGTCCGCCAGTACGCGGCTCAGGAGCTGTTCAAGTCAGCCGGAGAGCCGGAGCTCGCCGCGATCAGGGACCGGCACGCTGCGTTCTACCTGCGCATCGCCCGCGAGGCCGGGCCTGCCCTGACCGGCCGCCGGCAGGGCTACTGGTTCCGGCGGCTCGATGCCGACTGGGACAACCTCCGGTCGGTCTTCGGTTACCTGGCCGCAGAGGGCAGGACTGGCGACCTGCTCAAGCTGGGAGTCGCGCTGGAGCGTTTCGCCGTCAGCCGGGCACAGCCAGAGGTGCTGAGCTTCCTGCGCGCGGCGGTCGACCGTGACGACTCTGGCGTGACCGCCCTTGCCGCGAGCGCGCAGCTGGCGACGTCGGCGCTGCTCGGCATCCTGCGCCAGGCTGATCCGAGCGCCCGTGCGGAGGCCAGGGGCTATGCGGAGCGCGGCCTGGCCATGGCGGAGGTCCTCGCTGACCCGGCATTGCAGGCCCGGGGTCTCGGCCTGCTGAGCGACCTCGTCTTCGCCGACGGCGACCTGGACCGGGTCAGGGAGCTGGCCGGGCAGGCAGTCGCCATCGCCCGCACCACCGGTGACCGGCAGCTGCTCGGGGAGATGCTGAAATGCCTGGCGGCCGCTGAACCGTCCGCCGAGGAAACCTGGCGGCTGCGGGCGGAGGCCCTGGATTGCTTCCGGCAGTCCGGGGATGAGCTGCTCGCGGCCAACGAGCTGCACCAGCTGTACGGGCTGGACCTCGCCCAGGGCGCGCTCGGGCAGGCGCGGGCGCACCTGGAGGCGGCAATCGGTGCCGCCGAGCGTCTCGGCGACGAGATGTACCTGTACTTCTTCCGCGAAGACCTGGCGATCCTGTTGCTGATCGATGGCAAGCCTGCCGAAGCGGCTCCGCTGGTCCGGCGGTGCCTGCAGGTCGCGAGGCGCAGCGGCATCCGGCTGGACGTCTGCGAGGTCCTGTTCGGCGCCGCCTGCCTCGCGGCGTGGCAGCAGGAGGCCGTGAAGGCCGTCACGCTGCACGGCGCGGCGGACGTCCGGATCGGATACGCGCTGGCCGATGGCAGCATCAGCTGGTCGCCGATTGAGGAGCGGCTGCGCGTCGCCGAGCAGGCCCGCCTTCGAGAGCAGGTGGGGGAGGGTCAGTTCAGCGAGGCCTACCGGCAGGGCGCGGCACTTTCCCGGCAGCAGGCCGTAGAGCTGGCCCTGCGCTAGCACCAGGCTGCCCGCGAGCAGCCAGAGCGACCGGAGTGCTGCGGAATCAGTCGTGTTGCGGAGCGTGACTGGAGTGACGCTTTTGACATGACGTTGAGTAGCGCTTTAAATACATCCAGTTCAAGCTAAGTGGCGGCGGCGCGCTGACCCCCCGTAACCGCGACGCCAGCTTGTAGTGCACGCTAGTGGGGCGCTCCTGTGCCCGCGCTCACCCCTGCGCGGCTCCATGAGTGCTGGGTCGGCGCTGACCGCCTCCTCAACAGGAGGCGATAGCACTCATGGCAATGAGCGCCCACGCATCTGACGACCATGCCATATACGAGCAGGAACTGGCCGGCCACCAGCGGGACCTGTACCCCGCGGCCCTCCGGATGACCCGCAACCCCAGCGACGCCGAGGACCTGGTGCAGGAAAGCATGGCTCGCGCTTACGCGGGGCTCCGGCACTTCACCCCTGGCACCAACGGCAAGGCCTGGCTGTTCCGCATCCTCTCGAACACGTTTGTCAGCGGCTACCGCAAGCGCCAGCGTGAGCCTGTCCAGGTGCTGAGCCCCGAGTTCGAGGCCTTGGTGTCCGCCGCCCCTAGCTGGTCAGCAACCGGCCCGGCCCGAACCGAGCCGTCGGCCGAAGACGCCGTGCTCAACCACTTCAGCAACTCGGAGGTGCGCGAGGCGCTGCGTGAGTTGCCGGAGTGCTTCCGTGCCACTATCTACCTGGCTGACGTGGAGGGCTATCCCTACCGGGAGATTGCCGAGATGCTCGGCGTGCCGATCGGCACGGTGATGTCCCGGCTGCACCGGGCTCGCGTCCAGTTGCGGAAAAGGCTCGCTGCGCGTGTAGGACCGGCCGCTATTCCCCGCTAATCGGCTGCGGATCCCGTTGAATATCGAAGATATGACAACCGGATCCGTAACCAGCGGCTCGAGCTGGACAGTTGAGTACTGAATTAGTTGCCGACTAGACTGGCCGCAACTCATTCCGTTCTCAAGGTGGTGTTTCGTGCCCGATACCGGATCCGGCAGCATGCTTGACCCGGCTAGGCCGTTGTCCGTAACGCCGCGCACGACCCACAAGCGGTTGCGCGAGCAGGGCCGTAGCGACCGGGCCGAGCTGTTCGCCGTGCTTCGTGCCGGTTTCATCGGGCACCTCGGCGTGCCCACCGACCAGGGGCTGATGGTCATTCCCACTGTCTACGGCTTCGACGATCGGCAGGCGTACGTGCATGGCTCGGTGGCCAGCCGCAGCCTCAAGGCTGACGCAGACGCGTGCCTAACCTTCACGGTCGTGGACGGGCTGGTACTGGCCCGCTCGGTCTTCGAGCACGGGGTCAACTACCGCAGCGCGATGATCTACGCGCGGCCCCGGATCGTCGACGATCCGGCCGAGAAGCTGGCCGGGCTGCGGCTGGTATCCGAGCACCTCGCGCCCGGACAGTGGGACTACACACGCCAGCCCAGCCGTAAGGAACTAGCCGCGACCAGGCTCCTCGCGCTGTCCCTGGCTGAAGCATCGGTGAAGGTACGCTCCGGGCCGCCGACGGACTCCGACACTCCGGACGCGGCCCTGGGCCTGTGGGCAGGCGAGCTGCCGCTCGATACACGCTGGCTGCAGCCAGTGCCGGACCCGGCATTGCCCGCGGGGCTGATTGCCCCGCCGCACATTCAGTCCAGGGCCGGGAACGCGGCTCATCCCCGCTAGCCGCTCCTGCCAGGTCGCGGCATCGTCCGGACTGCGAGCCGGACTGGCCGCCGACGCAACGATTCGCGATCAATTCGCGATAAAGGTGGTACCGAGCGCCGAGATCCTGGCGGACAAACGGGCTATAGTGCGGCGCAGGTAAACGGACCCAGGCCGGGTGGCGCGAGGATGGAGTCTAAGTGTTCGAGACGGTAGTGGTGGGAGCGGACGGCTCCGAGACGGCAGCCGATGCGGTCCGCCAGGCGATAGAACTGGTTAAGCTCACCGGCGGCCGGCTGCACATAGTGTCTGCCTACCGCCCGCAGCACCTGAGCTCGTCCGGGGCCGACGAGTTGTGTCTTGCGACCGGTGACCTGGCCGATACAGTGCTTGCCGACCACGCTTCCCGGGCGAGAGCCGCCGGCATTACGGCTGAGACGCACGCTCGTAGCGGGGCTGCCGCCGAGGCCATTATCGAAGTGGCCGAAGAGATCAATGCTGACCTCATCGTGGTCGGCAACAAAGGAATGGCCGGGGTCGGCCGGGTCCTGGGCAGCGTGCCGAACTCTGTCGCGCATCGCGCACCGTGCTCGGTCCTGATCGCTCAGACCACCTGACTACAGCGGCCCAGGCCGTCACCGGAGCCGAGCGCCATCTCGTTCCCGGGATCTTCCAGGTAAGGAGCTGCTGAGCCGCGATCGTGATCGGCGCGGACTGTCTGACCAGCCTGAGATAATGGTGGTGTGTTTGATACCGGGCGTTGCACGCTTGTCGGCCGCACAGCCGAGCTGGAGCAGATGGAGAAGCTGCTCGGCGACGCCGAGGCCGGCCAGCCCGTGGTCCTGCTCGTCAGCGGTGATGCCGGCGTCGGCAAGACGCGGCTGCTGACTGAGCTTGCCGAACGAGCCGCGGCGCGCGGCTTCACAGTACTGTCCGGGCGATGCGCGGAGCTGGCCGACAGTATTCCGTACCTGCCACTCGCCGACGCTCTCCGGTCAGCGACGAGC
>DATMMA010000133.1:0-3182 GCA_035570295.1 Streptosporangiaceae bacterium | reverse complement strand
CCAGGCGAGCAAATCGAAGGCCGTCGGCCCGAACAGGTGATCGCCGCCCAGCACAACTGGCGTGGTGGCGGTCGCCACCGCGGCCAGCAGTTGCGCCCGGCGGCCTCCGCCGAACTCGCGCGCGGTCAGCCCGGCAATGATGACCGTCGCCCATGCCGCCAGGGCCGGCCACATCCGCAGGCCCAGCAGCGACACGCCGAACAGTTTCAGTGACACCCACGCCAGCAGCGGCGTCAGCACCGGCTGATCGACGTAGCTGGCCTGCAAATGACGAGCGCATTCAATGAAGTACAGCTCGTCGCGGTGGAACCCGTACCGCGTCGCCACTGCCAGCAGAACGGCAAAGACGACAGCGCCGACCGCGATGACGCGCCGGTCGAATGGAGCAATGCCACTGACCGGATCAGCGGCGCACCGGTCCGCCTCGGCCGGGGTATCCGGTGTTCGCGCGAGAAGGTTCATGGCCGTCATGCTCGTCCGCCTGCGACCTCATCCGCATCGGCCGCAGTGCCCGTTTGCCCGCCCATCCCGAGCGGGTAGAGCACGGCGATTCGGCCTACCCCGTTCCCTCTGAGGTAGGGGTTGGCACTTCAGCCGTGCGACGGATGGCCTGCGGATCGCGGCGGCCATTACGATCGGCTGGTGAAGAGGCTAGCTAGCTGGGCCACCGGGCTGCCGCCGCGCATGCAGGATCTTGCGCTCGCGGTGGCGCTAGCCATCTATAACGCCGGCTCGCTGATTCCGGAGACCAGGCAGCTTCAGCTGCCCTACGTCGCGTTCATGCTTGTGATACTCCAGGCGCTGCCCCTGGCCTGGCGGCGGCGCTGGCCGGTTGCGGTGTTCTTCGCGGTCGGCATCCCGCGAACCATCTACGACCAGCTCAACCTGAACTTCGCGCCGATTCCGCTCGGCCCGGCGATCGCCTACTACACGATCATGGATCGCTCTTCGACCAGGGTCCGGGTAGTGATCAATGTTTTGCTGGTGTACGGCATCGTCAGGTCGCAGATGCTGCCCGGCCACAACGAGCCCTACGACTTCTTCGTCGACGTGCTCCAGTTCGCGGTGGCAGGCACGCTCGGCATACTCAGCCGCACCCGGCGCGCCTACGTGCAGGAGGTCGAGGCTCGGGCCGAGCACGCGGAGGCCGAGCGCGCCGGGCAAGTGGCACTGGCGGCCGCAACGGAGCGGGCCAGGATCGCCAGGGAACTGCACGATGTGGTGGCGCATCACGTCAGCCTCATGGCCGTTCAGTCGGAGGCTGCGGCCGCGCTGCTGCCCGGCCGGCCTGAGGAGGCCAGCAAGTCCGTCGAGATCATCGGCCGGACAGCTCGCGAAGCGCTGACCGAGCTTCGCCGCCTGCTTGGCGTGCTGCGCGGCCCGGCCGACGTCGACGGCCGGGCGACCACAGCACCGTCCCCGTCCGTCAGCCAGCTTGACGATGTGCTCGGGCAAGTCCGGCAGGCGGGAATCGCGGTCGACCTGCGGGTAGAGGGCAGCCCGAGCAAGCTGCCACCGGGCGTGGACCTGGCCGCGTACCGCATCGTGCAGGAGGCGCTTACCAACACCGTCAGGCATTCCGGCGCGTACGAGGCGGCGGTGACCGTCAGCTACGAGCCCGGCTACGTGACGGTGTCTGTGACAGACAGCGGGAACGGGGCCATCGCGATCTCGGTGGACGGCAAGGCCAGTCCAGCCCGCAGCCAGGTGGCCGCCCGCGACGGCGGCCGGCCGCACCTCGCGGATTCGGGCGGATTCGGCCTGGCAGGCATCGCCGAACGGGTCGCGTCCTGCGGTGGCAAGCTGACCGTCGGACCCGGCGATGCTGGCGGGTTCGCGGTTACGGCACGATTGCCAATGCCATGACTGCAGCCGAAGCTATCCGGGTCATCGTGGCAGACGACCAGGAACTGGTCAGGACAGGATTCTGCGTGATCCTCGAAGCGGCCGACGGGATCACCGTAGTCGCCGAGGCGGCAAACGGAGCCGAGGCAGTCCGGGCTGCGGCCGAGCATAACCCTGACGTGATCCTGATGGACGTCCGGATGCCGGAGCTGGACGGCATCGAGGCCACCAGGCTGATCACCGGCGGCGACCGGGCAGGCGCGCCGCGGGTGGTCATGCTGACCACGTTCGACCTGGACGACTACGTCTACGAGGCCCTGCGAGCGGGCGCGAGCGGATTCCTGCTCAAGGATGCCCCGCGGCACGATCTCATCGCCGCCATCAAGATCGCCGCAGCGGGAAACGCGCTGCTGGCACCGTCGGTGACAATGCGGCTGATCGACGCGTTCGCCCGCAGGCCGGCGCAGACGTTGCCGACGCCGTCGCGGCTGGCGTCGCTGACCGTACGGGAGCGCGACATCCTGCTCCGTCTCGCCCGCGGCCTCACTAATGCGGAGATCGCGGCCGACCTTGTCGTGAGCGAGGCAACGGTGAAGTCGCACGTCGGGAACCTGCTGGCGAAGCTCGGGCTGCGCGACCGGGTCCAGGCCGTGATCTTGGCCTACGAGACCGGCATCGTGCGCCCTGGGGAACCGGACGCGCAGCGCTAAGCTCCCCGGCGGCACCCGAAGCGCGATCACCACGGCGACGCCAGGGAGCAGTCAGGGGGCCAGGTCCTGAGGCCAGGTCAGGGAAGCTCGCGGCGCACGAGCCAGCGAGGCTTGCCGCCGCTCCGTCCGGTGGTCTCGCACACGCGTGTGAATCCGTGCGCCTCGAACAGCGGGACGGTGCCCACGTACCCGCTGGTCTGGTCGACACGGTCGCTGCCAGGGTCGACCGGGTAGCCCTCCAGCGCGGTCGCGCCCATCGCGTGCGCATGCCCGACTGCGCCCTCCAGCAGATTATGCATAAGGCCGCAGCGCCGGAAACCGGGCCGCACCACGAAGCACGCCACCGACCACGCGCCCTCATCCTGAACATGCGGGATCGTCCGGGAGTTGACCAGAGCACGGTAGGTGGACTTCGGCGCGACTGAGCACCAGCCGACCGTCTCGCCATCGACGTACGCCAGCACCCCCGGTCCCGGTTCGCTGGCGCACAGCGCGCGCATGTGGGCGACGCGGCGGGGCGTGTCGAGGCTGGAATTGCGGTACGCCATGCAGATGCATCCGCGCGGCACCATCAGCGACGCGAAGTCATCCCATCGCCCGGTCGCCGGCAGCACCTGGACTGTCATA
>DATMMA010000132.1:0-7904 GCA_035570295.1 Streptosporangiaceae bacterium | reverse complement strand
AGGCTTCCAGGAACACCACGTAGGGCCGGACGCCGCGCGCATTGAGGTCGCCGATCGCCGACTGGAGGTCGGTGGAGAACGCACGGCTTCGGATGTCCACGACGGCGGCAAGCTTGGGCACAGCGCCACTGGCCCGCCGGGCCAGGTCGGCCATCGTCGGCAGCAGGTCCGCGGGCAGGTTGTCGGCGACGAACCAGTCCAGGTCCTCCAACGCCTTGGCCGCCGTGCTGCGCCCGGCGCCGGAGAGCCCGGTGATGATGACGATCTCCTGTCCTGCCCCTTCGCCGGTCATACCCCGAACCCGTTCATGCTGTCGCTCTTCACGCTGTCCCGGTGGCTGTCAGCCCCATCCGGACGGTCAGCCCCATCAGCCGGACTTCCGGCCCCAACAGCCGGACTGCCAGCACTGTCCCCATTGCCAGCACTAGCAGCGTTCCCATTGCCGACACTGTTCCCATTGCCGACACTGTTCCCGTTGCCGACACTGTGCCCGTTGCTGGCACCGTGCCCTGCAATGTCGCCGTCGCGGTGCAGAGCCTCATGGACTGCCTCAGCCGTGCGCAGGCCGAAGCCCGGCACCGCGGCAATATCCTGCACCGTGGCAGCACTGAGCTTGCGCACCGAGCCGAATCGCCGTAGCAGCGTAGCCCTCCGGGCCGGGCCAAGGCCGGGGATGTCATCGAGCTTGCTGGTAGTCAGGGCAGCCCCGCGCCTGGCCCGGTGGTACGTGATCGCGAACCGGTGCGCTTCGTCCCTTACCCGCTGCAACAGGTAGAGGCCCTCGCTGCTGCGCGGCAGGATGACGGGTCCGTCCTCGCCCGGCAGCCAGACCTCTTCAAGCCGCTTCGCCAGGCCGCACACTGCGACGTCGACGATGCCGAGTTCGCCCAGCGCGCGTACCGCGGCCGCTACCTGAGCCGGGCCGCCGTCAATCACCAGCAGGTTGGGCGGGTAAGCGAACTTCCGCCGAGCCTCCGGCTCGGGCGGTGGCTCGCCTGCGGCGGATACCTCCAGGCTCGCCGCCTCGGCTGCCCGCTCCTCAAGGTAACGGCGGAACCGCCGGGTGATCACCTCGTGGATTGCCGCCACGTCGTCGGTCCCGTCCAGTCCCTTGATCGCGAACCTGCGGTACTCCGATTTCCTGGCAAGTCCGTCCTCGAACACCACCATCGACGCCACAACGTGCGTTCCCTGCAGGTTCGAGACGTCGTAGCTTTCGATCCGCAACGGCGCCTCGTCAAGGCCGAGCGCCTCGGAGATCTCGTTCAGCGCGACGCTGCGCGTGGTGAGGTCGCTGGCCCGGCGAGTCTTGTGCAAGGCGAGTGACTCGCCCGCGTTTCTCGACACAGTGTCGAGAAGTGCCTTCTTGTCACCGCGCTGCGGCACTCGCAGGCTCACCCGGCCGCCGCGGCGGACGGCAAGCCATTCCTCGACCGTGGCGGGGTCTGGCGGGAGCGCAGGCACGAGCACCTCGCGGGGAATAGCCGACGATTCGCTCGGGGCTTGCTCACGACCGGCCCTCTCACGACTGGCCCTGTCGTGGCTGGGATTACTGCGAGCGGTCCTTCTCGCGCTCGGGGTCGGGCGGCCCGCAGCCACCGGATCGCTGTCATAAACCTGGCCGAGGAAGTGCTCGACAAGCTCGGCAGTGCTGACGTCCTCCACCTTGTCAAGGACCCAGCCCCGCTGGCCGCGCACCCGGCCGTCACGCACGTAGAACACTTGAACGGCGGCTTCGAGCTGGTCCTCGGCCAGCGCGATCACGTCGGCGTCGGTGCCGTCGGGCAGCACGACGGCCTGCTTCTCCAGCGCGCGCTGCAGTGCCTGGATGTCGTCACGCAGCCGGGCCGCCCGCTCGTATTCTTCGGCGACCGACGCCTGGCGCATCTGCGCTTCCAGCCGCTTGATGAACTTGCCAGTCTGGCCGGCCATGAAGTCGCAGAACTCCTCGGCCAGTGCTCGGTGCTCGGTCTCGCTGATCCGGCCGACGCACGGCGCTGAGCACTTGCCGATATAGCCGAGCAGGCACGGGCGGCCGATCTGCCCGGCCCGCTTGAACACGCCGGCCGAGCAGGTGCGGACCGGGAACACTCGCAGCAAAGTGTCCACCGTGTCCCTGATCGCCCAGGCATGCGAGTAGGGCCCGAAATACCTGACCCCACGGCGCTTGGCCCCGCGCATGACCTGCACTCGCGGGAAGTCCTCGTCCATGGTGACAGCCAGGTACGGGTAGCTCTTGTCGTCGCGGTAGCGGACATTGAACCGCGGGTCGAACTCCTTGATCCAGGAGTACTCAAGCTGCAGTGCCTCGACCTCGGTGCCGACAACCGTCCAGTCCACTCCCGCGGCGGCCTGCAGCATCGACTGGGTACGCGGATGCAACCCGGCGAAATCAGAAAAGTAGGAGTTGAGCCGCGAGCGCAGGTTCTTGGCCTTGCCGACGTAGACGACCCGGCCGCGGCCATCGCGGAAGCGATAGACGCCAGGCGACTCCGGGATCGAGCCGGGCGCCGGCCGGTAGCTCGCCGGATCTGCCACAGGGTCACTCTATGCGTCAGGCGCCATTCTGGATCCCGTGAGCGCCCTGGCAATGCGACTTCGGCACGCTGTTAGTTTGCCGGTGTCGCCGGAGTTATTTGTCGGTTATGCGCCCGGCAAACTGACAGGCTGTCACGCCCTCCTGCCTGGCTGTGCCGGCTAGCTGCTGCCCGCCTTGGGCTCATCCTGGCCGGGCACCGAGTGCGCTGCCCGCAACAGCGCGAGTACTTCACTCTCCCGGTAGCGCCGGTGTCCGCCGAGCGTCCTGACGGACGTCAGCCTCCCGTCCCGAGCCCACCGAGTCACGGTTTTAGGATCGACCCGGAACATGGCCGCCACCTCAGCCGGCGTCAGGAGCCTTTCGGCATCCGGGACTGTCCTACCGCTCACCCTGACCGCCTCCTGCCCCTAGACCGGTCAAGCCTAGCCCCGGAATTGTTTCCGTCCCATCACCCACTGTAGCGCTAACTTCCTAATCGGGGTAATAGCGAAATAAGGTGCCCCCACCTGCGCGCCGTCCGCCTGGGCTGATCAGGCCCGCTCAGACCTGGGCGCGCGAGTACTCTGCCGGGGCGAAAACCACGATCGCCGCGAGATCCTCGACTATCTCGGCAAACCTGTGTACTTCCCCGGCAGGGACATAGATAACCGAGCCTGGCCCCACCGTGATCCGGTCGCCGCCGGACTCGAGCACCGCCCGCCCGGCCGTAACCACGTAAATCTCATCCTCGGTATGCGGCTCCTGGTTGTCGGCGCCGCCAGCCCGGATCGAATACGTGCCCACGCTGAGATCGGGTACCCGCAGCTGCTCGACCCAGCTCACGCCAGTTCCGGCGAATTCTCCTGCCCCGGTGATCACCTGCATCAGCCCGACACCTCGCTCAGCACTGCGCCGCCATTTAGCCCCTGCTCCCCTGCCAGCACTGCACCCTACCGGCGCTGCTCTTCTTGCGGTTCGCGCCACATCAGCCAGAACGCAGGTCCGCCGCCGGGAACGGTCAGCTCCCTGGTAACGCGGAAACCGTGCTGCTCGTAGAACGGCACGTTGCTCTCCTTGCTCGATTCCAGGTAGGCCGGCTGGCGGCCGGCGTCGCAGCGGGCTAGCCGCGACCGCATCAGCGCGCCGCCGATGCCGGATCCCTGGACCGGCGGATCGGTGCCGATCCCGGACAGGTACCAGTGCGGACGCTCCGGATGAACAGCGAGCAGCGCCCCGTACGTGGTGCTGGCGACGGCGAGCCTCGAGCGGAGCCTGAGTATGGCGGACGGCAGCGCTATGAGCTGCCGTCGCAGTGGCGGCCGCCAGGTGCCCGGTGCCAGCCAGATCGCGCAGCCGAGCACTTGGTCACCCGTCACCATCACCTCGGTATTGCCCTGGCGCATGTTGCCGCGGATCGCGGAAGTGAAGAACGGCGGCAGCCGGCGACGCCGCATTGCTTCGTCCGGGAAGATCCATGCCATAACCGGGTCGTCGTGAAAAGCCCGCGCCATTACACCGACCGCGTTGTGCAAATCGGCAATGACGGCCGGGCGTACCCTCCGGGGGCTGGTCACGCAGACACCAGGACGACCTCGAGCGTCCGCGGGCCATGCACTCCCTCGACTCGTTCCAGCTCGATGTCGCTGGTGGCCGACGGGCCGCTGATCCAGGTCAGCGGCCGGCCGGCGGAAAGGCGCTCAACTGCCTCCGGCACCAGGTGCACGACCTGCCGGGCCTCGACCACGCACAGGTGATAGTCGGGCACCAGCGAGATGGCCCGCCGGCCTTGGTCCGGTGAGCCGTCCAGGACGATCGTGCCGGTCTCGGCGATCGCCACCGCGGCGCGGGTGATGACCCCGTCGAAGGCGTCCAGCTCGGCTGCGCTGAGTACCGGCGGGGTGTCCGCGGTCGCCGTCACGAACTCGGGCAGCGGCAGCCGCAACGCTGGTGGCACGACGACGCGGCGGGCCTGACGCCGCCGCAACGCCGCACTGATCTCGTCGGCGAGCGTGACCGGCGTCGCGCGGTGGACCAGCGCCCGGTAGTCGGTCAGCCGGCCGGCCAGCAAGTCCAGCAGTTCCGGCCCGGACAGCTGGCCCCGCGTTCGGTACCGGGCAGCGGAGTCTGCGGCGGGTTCACCAGCACTGACCTGACCAGGATCCCGACTGGGTCGTGCCGAATCTGTACTGCCGGGGCCGACGGCGGCCGAGATCCTGGCCAGCATCTCCTCGCGCGCGCTCACTGGGCGTCCCGGTCGCTGTCCCGGTGCTCGCTGCGCCACCACTGCCGGAACGTCTGCGCGGGCGGGACGGGCGCGTCTCGTGCCCTCGTCCAGGCGGCCAGCGGCGGCGGCAGCGCGCTGATCTTCCCGCGACTGCCGAGCAGGCGCCCGGACCTGCTGGCCGCTTGCGCCGCGGCGAACCGGACCGGATCGGCCATGACCCAGGACGCCGCCGCCATCGTGATCGCCTCAGCCGAGGGGACCCGGCGGGCACTGCGCTGAAGTTCAACGTGCCGGGCGCGCAGGTGTACCAGCAGCGCAGGAATATCGATCTTTACCGGGCACACCTGGTAACACGCGCCGCACAGCGACGAGGCATACGGCAGCGACGCGTTGTCCTCGACCCCGGTCAGCTGCGGCGAAAGCACCGCGCCAATCGGCCCCGGGTAAACCGAGCCGTAGGCGTGACCGCCGGTCCGCTCATACACCGGGCACACATTCAGGCACGCCGAGCACCGGATGCAGTGCAGGGCCGCACGTCCCACCGGGTCGGCGAGCGCAGCGGTCCGCCCGTTATCCAGCAGCACCAGGTGCACCGACTGCGGGCCGTCGCCTGGCGTCACCCCGGTCCACATCGAGGTGTACGGGTTCATCCGCTCCCCGGTCGACGACCGCGGCAGCAACTGCAAGAACACGCCCAGGTCAGACCACCGCGGGATCACCTTCTCGATGCCCATAACAGTGATCAGGGTGCGCGGCAGAGTGACGCACATCCGGCCGTTCCCCTCCGACTCGACCACGCACAGCGTCCCGGTCTCGGCGACGGCGAAGTTCGCGCCGCTGATGCCGACGGTCGCGGACAGGAACTTGCGCCGCAGGTGCCGCCTGGCCGCCTCGGCCAGCGCGGCCGGGTCGTCGGTAAGCCCCGGGTCGGCATCACCCATCTCCGCCACGAAGATGTCGCGGATCTCCGTCCGGTTGCGGTGGATTGCCGGGACCAGGATGTGCGATGGCCGGTCGCGGCCGAGCTGGACGATCAGCTCGGCCAGGTCAGTCTCATACGCCGCGATGCCTGCGGCGGCCAGCGCGTCGTTCAGCCCGATCTCATCGGTGGCCAGCGACTTGACCTTGACCACCTCGGTAGCGCCAGCCGCCTGCACCAGCCTGGTCACGATGTTGTTCGCCTCGATGGCATCCCTGGCCCAGTGCACAGTGCCGCCGCGCGCGGTGACCGCGGCCTCAAGCTGCTCCAGGTACCCGCCGAGATTGGCCATCGTCGCGGCCTTGATGGCCTGGCCGGCTGACCGCAACTCCTCCCAGTCCGGCACCTCGCCGACCACCGCGGCCCGCTTAGCCCGGATGGTCGCGGTCGCCTTGCCCAGGTTGCGTCGCAACTGAGTGTCTGACAGCGCCCGGCGGGCTGCGACCGGGAACTCCTGGCTTGCCCGCAGGTGACCCACACCGCGCGGTGCGTATGCTGGCTCCGGGAGCGACCTCCGGGGGGCCGGCAGGCCGAGGAACGTCCTCATCAGCGCACCGCCGCGGCCGTCCCGGCAGCCGGCACGCCGGCCGTGGCCGCCAGGATCTCGGCCAGGTGCACTGTCTTAACTCCCGTGCGGAGTCGCGACAGCCCGCCACCGATGTGCATCAGACACGATGAATCACCGGCTGTGCAAACCTCAGCGCCGGTGGCCAGCACGTTCCGCATCTTGTCGGCCAGCATCGCGGTCGAGGTGTCAGCGTTCTTGACCGCGAACGTGCCGCCGAACCCGCAGCACACCTCCGCATCCGGCAGGGGCACCAGGTCAATCCCCGACACACGCCGCAGCAACCGCAACGGCCGGTCGCCGACAGCCAGCAGCCGCAGTGAATGGCAGGTCGGGTGATAGGTGACCCGGTGCGGATAATGCGCGCCCACATCCTCAACGCCCAGCACGTCGACCAGCAGCCGGGACAGCTCGTACGTGCGCGCGGCCACCGCCTCGGCACGCAGCGCCAGCCGCTCGTCACCGTGCCTGCGCGCGACCATCGCGTGCTGGTGAGCGATCGAGCCCACGCACGAGCCCGACGGCGCGACGATCAGCTCGTACGGCTCGAAGGTATCCACGTACCGCCTGATCAGCGGTAGCGCTTCACGCTGATACCCGGTATTGACATGCATCTGCCCGCAGCACGTCTGCGACGCCGGGAAGACCACCCGGTGCCCGAGCCGCTCCAGCACTGTCACCGTCGCCCGCGGGACGTCCGGGAACAACGTGTCGGCCAGGCAGGTGGCAAACAGCGCGATCCGCGTCACATCCCCCAAGATAGAGTGCACAGCCACCAGTCGTCGCGGCGACCTGAGCCGGCAGCACCGGCATCGAGCTACCGGAGGCGGCCGTCCTCACCATCTGCGTGCTGACGACAGCGGCGGCCGCAGCCTGGCTGTACCTGGTCGTCCTGCACGGCGGTTACTGGCGGACCAGCCATCGCCTGCCGCCCGGACCGCCAGGCCAGCTGCCCGCCGTCACCGTCATCATTCCGGCCAGGAACGAGGCCGACATGCTGCCCGGCTGCCTGCCGAGCCTGCTGACTCAGGATTACTCGGGGCAGCTGAGAGTGATCGTCGTCGACGACGACAGCAGCGACGGCACGGCGAAGATCGCCAGCGGTCTCGGGAAGGCCGCCGAGGCGGACCTGCCCGCCGCCGAACTGTCAGCCCCGGAACTCACTGTCGTCGCCACCCGCCCGACGCCGCCCGGCTGGGCCGGGAAGGTCTGGGCGATGGCGGAGGGCGTCCGGGCGGCCGGCCCTGGCGCCGAGTACATCCTGTTCACGGACGCGGACATTGCTTACGCGCCGGGCACGCTCGCCCGGCTTGCGCGGTCGGCGGCGGGTGGCGACTTCGCGATGGTGTCGCAGATGGCGCTGCTGCGAGTCGCCAGCCACTGGGAGAAAGTGCTGATCCCGGCCTTCGTTTACTTCTTCGCCCAGCTCTACCCCTTCGCCCGGATCAGCCGGCCGCGGGCCAGAACGGCCGCCGCGGCAGGCGGGTGCATGCTAGTGCGCGCAGATGCGCTGGCGGCGGCGGGCGGCCTGAGCCGGATCAGTGGCGCACGGATCGACGATGTCGCTCTCGGCAAGCTGCTGAAGCGGGCCGGCGGCCGCTGCTGGCTCGGGCTGACC
>DATMMA010000131.1:0-3408 GCA_035570295.1 Streptosporangiaceae bacterium | reverse complement strand
CGCGCCGCCCGGGGTGCCAGCCCGGGCACCCGGTCGATGACGTCCATAACCAGGTGGAACCGGTCCATGTCATTCATCATCACCATGTCGAACGGAGTTGTGGTGGTGCCTTCCTCCTTGTACCCGCGGACGTGGAAGTTGTTGTGCCCGTCTCGCCGGTAGGTGAGCCGGTGGATCAGCCACGGGTAGCCGTGGTAGGCGAAGATCACCGGACGGTCCCGGGTGAACAGCGCGTTAAACTCGGCGTCGCTCATCCCGTGCGGATGCTCGGTTGCGGGCTGCAGCCGCATCAGGTCGACCACGTTAACGACCCGCACCCGCAGGTCCGGCAGTTCGCGCCGGAGGATGTCGGTAGCGGCCAGCACCTCGAGCGTCGGCACGTCGCCAGCGCACCCCAGCACGACGTCAGGCTCCGCGCCGTCGCCGTCGCTGCTCGCCCACTCCCAGATACCCGCTCCCCGAGAGCAGTGCAGTACTGCCGACTCCATATCCAGCCAGTCAGGATTCGGCTGCTTGCCGGCCACGATCACGTTCACGTAGTCGCGGCTGCGCAGGCAGTGGTCGGCGACCGACAGCAGCGTGTTCGCGTCCGGCGGCAGGTAGACGCGGATGACTTCAGCCTTCTTGTTCATGACGTGATCGATGAAGCCAGGGTCCTGGTGGCTGAAGCCGTTGTGATCCTGCCGCCACACGTGCGACGTCAGCAGGATGTTCAGTGACGCCACCGGCCGCCGCCACGGCAGCTGGCGGGCCACCTTCAGCCACTTGGCGTGCTGGTTGAACATGGAGTCGACGATGTGGATGAACGCCTCGTAGCAGGAGAACCAGCCATGCCTGCCGGTCAGCAGGTAGCCCTCGAGCCAGCCCTGGCAGGTGTGCTCGGACAAGATCTCCATCACCCGGCCATCGGGCGCGAGGTTCCGGTCCACTGGCAGAGTCTGCTCTTCCCAGGTCTTCCCGGTGACCTCGAGTACCGCGGTCAGCCGGTTGGACTCGGTCTCGTCCGGACCGAAAACGCGGAAGTTCTGCTGCTCGCCGTTTCGCCGCAGCACGTCGCGCAGCATCGCGCCGAGTACCTTCGTCGGCTCGGACTCCCGCGCGCCGGGAGCCTGCACCGGTACCGCGTAATCGCGGAAGTCGGGCAGGTCGAGATCCCGCAGCAGCACGCCGCCGTTCGCGTGCAGGGTCGAGCCGAGCCGACGCGTCCCGGCTGGCACCTGCCCGAGCAGGTCGGGCTGCGGACTGCCGTCGGCCGCGAACAGTTCCTCCGGCCGGTAGGACCGCAGCCACTCGTCTAGCTGCCGCAGGTGGGACGGGTTCGTGCGTACTTCGGCCAGCGGCACCTGATGCGCGCGCCAGGTCCCTTCGACCGGCAGTCCGTCCACCTCGGCAGGCCCGGTCCAGCCCTTCGGTGTGCGCATCACGATCATCGGCCAGCGGACGCCAGGCTGTGAGTGGCCAGTCCTGGCCTCGTCCTGGATAGCGCGGATCCGCCCGATCGCCGCGTCGAGCGTGGCTGCCATTTCAAGATGGGGAACGTAGCCGTGGCTGCCGGTCACATACTCAGGCTCGTAGCCGTAGCCGCGAAGCAGGGCGTCAAGCTCGCCAGAGGGTAGCCGGGCCAGCACAGCCGGGTTGGCGATCTTCCAGCCGTTGAGGTGCAGGATCGGCAAGACTGCCCCGTCGCTGGCCGGATTGAGGAAGCGGTGGCTGTGCCAGCTAGTCGCCAGCGGGCCGGTCTCTGCTTCGCCGTCGCCGACGACGCAGGCGACGATCAGGTCAGGGTTGTCAAACGCGGCGCCATGCGCGTGCGTGAGCGAGTAGCCGAGTTCGCCACCCTCGTGGATGGATCCGGGCACCTCCGGCGCCACATGGCTCGGCACCCCGCCCGGGAAGGAGAACTGACGGAACAGCTGATGCATCCCGGCGGTGTCACGCTGCACGCTCGGGTACGTATCGGTATAGCTGCCCTCCAGCCAGGTGTTCGCGAGCGCCGCCGGGCCGCCGTGACCGGGACCGATCACGATCATCATCTCGGCGTCGTGGGCACGGATCGCACGGCCCAGATGCGCCCAGATGAAGTTGAGGCCAGGCGTTGTGCCCCAGTGCCCGAGCAGCCGCGGCTTGATGTGCTCGGGTCGCAGCGGCTCCGCGAGCAGGGGATTGGCCATCAGGTAGATCTGTCCGACTGCCAGGTAATTGGCAGCGCGCCAGTACCGGTCCAGCGTCTGAGTATCGGCCTCCGAGACGGCGGCGGCTGTCACGGTTGTCATACGCGGCCACGGATCACGACGACCGGGCACGCCGCATTGCTGACGCAGTGCATGATCACCGAGCCGACCAGCATTCCGGTGAACGCCCCGTGTCGGACCTCAGCTATCGCGCCTTCGTTGGCCATCGAGACTGCCTCGCATTCCTCCTGGCCCGGACCTATCAACGGGCGGCTGCCACCATCCAACGGGTCGGTGGCTCGCCCGGCCAGGGCCGATGGTCCCGGCTTCATCACCTGACTTCCCTGATGCCAAGATCACTTACCGTTCGCAGCTTCCCGCGCTATTCGTCGGGAACTGGGCAGCCCGGGATGACGGCTCCTGGCTGATCACCGGCCAGGGCAAACCGATGAGGTCGATCTGTGCAAGCCGATCGCTTACGAGATGCCTGTCGCGTCGGCGGACTCGCCTCTGTCCCGGTACCTTGCGAGGATCGTCACCACGGCGCGGACCTGCTCGCGGATCGCCGGGTCTTCGATAAGGCCGTCAGCGCCGATCATGGTTCCTGTCACTGGAACCTGGGCGCAGGCCGACTCGATGATGGTGGCTTTGGCGTAACCGAGGACCTTGCGCAGCGAGTCGTGGGCGAGGACGGCTCCCCGAGCCGATGCATTGATCCAGGCCGTGGGTTTCCCGGCGATAGAGCGCGGCTGGTCGTCGCCGATCGTCCAGTCGAGGAGGTTCTTGAACGACCCGGGCAGCGCACCGGCATACTCGGGGACCGAGAAGACGATCGCATCGGCCGAGTGAACCGCTTCGCGAAGCTCAGTCACCGGCGGCGGTAGCGGGTTGCTGTCCTCATCGGGGTTGAAGTGCGGCAGATGGCCAAGACCTTCGTAGATGACCACCCGGACGTCCTCGGGCGCCACGACCTGGGCTGTCCGCAGGACAGCCGTGTTCGTCGAACGAGCGCGCAAGCTTCCTGAGACCAACAGGACTCGTCGCAAGGCAACCATGGCGAGTGCAACCGGCTGGACGGGTTCGATTGTTCCATCAGCGCTGCAGCCATGGCCATTTCGATCACAAGACCGGCCTGGACGGGCTGATCCGGCGGCTGGGCGGCACGGTGAACCTAACTGGGGACGGTCGGAGCGCCGCCCCTAGTCCGGGCGCCGCAGCCGGGCTGGAGTAGGCGACG
>DATMMA010000130.1:0-3098 GCA_035570295.1 Streptosporangiaceae bacterium | reverse complement strand
AGCAGAATACGCTTACGTAAGCGTAACCTCCGTAACCGTAAGTTGGCACTACCGCCGAGGAAAATTACGAGATCTACTTGACTGGTGGCGCTACTCGACAGTGCCAACACGGCCATGCACCGGGACCTCGGCTAGTCCTGCCGGTCGGCTGGCTGCCCCTGTGACTTCCGGAGACCATCGCCGAGGGCCGCACCGCGTGAAGGGGCCATTAGCTCAAGCATCCTGGGCGTCCGATGCCGTCCAGGTCGGCGCGGACTGACGGGACGCCAAGCGGGAAGAATCACTGTGCGCGTGCTCGCCGCTGCTTCCTGCGATGGGCTAAGCGCCATTTGATGAGTTTGCGAGCTTCAGCATCGGCAGGTCCGCAGTGGCAAATCATGAGGACGCGCTTGCCTGCCAGACGGCCAGACTAACCGGGCAGACCGGGCGAGCCGGGCAGTTTGGATCAGCCAAAGGGGCCGCTCTAGCGGCCGGACACCACTTGTCGCGGGTCGCGGCGCGCCGGCGACCCCTGTGGCGATGGTTGCTCGTTGGACTCTTGGGAATCTTCAGCCTCGGCGTCACGGCCGTGTACATAGCTACCGTGACTATCGACGTCCGGCAGCATCACTGGGCCGCGGCGCTCGGCGCGTCGCGGGACGCCGTACCAGCGGCTGTCGGCTGGGCGGCGCTGCTTATCATCTTTTCCGGCCGTGGTACCGCAATGCCCGACCAGTTGCCGACTGCAGATGAGCACGCGGTGACGGAGAAACAAAAGCGAGCAGCGCTGGCGAGGGACTCAGTACGCCGAGCCGAGCAGCGTGTGTCGCGGCTGGCCGCGAAGCTAACGGAGCTCAGCGCCGTAGCCGCGGAAGAAGCGCAGAACCAGCAGGTAGCCCGTCAGATCAGCAACACTGCAGCAAGGCTGGATCTGGCGATGCAGTGGCTGATCGGAGCCCGTGCGGCACTGACCGCGAGTCAGTCGGACCTGGCGAAGGCCAGCGGCAGTCAGCCAAATCACCATCACGGGGCGAGTCCGCCGGCCGGCCGGGTGGCCTTACTGGCCATCCCGGCAAACGGCCTTACTGGCCATCCCGGCAAACGGCCTTACTGACCATCCCGGCAAACGGTCCGCCGACCCAGCCCGCCTACCGGTCCGCCTGACAGGCGAGTCCGCCCGACGAGCCCGTTCCGTCCTCGTAGACGCTGTCAGGGAAGGCCGCGCCCGCCGGACATGATGGCCACGCGAAGGATCTCCTCGGCGGCGTCCGCTTCGGCGCGCGCCGTGATGACATTCGTGTGGGCCTCGTTCAGGTCGCCCAGCCCGATGCAGCTGGACGCCACTGCGATGTCGTGGGCGGCTAATTCCAGTTGCCTGACGGCCTCACTGATGTCGACTGGCTCGTGGCGTTGCTCAGGGCTGATGCCCTGCTCGGGGATGCTCACCATGCACCATCCTCATGCTCGGGGCTGGTCCGGGTGGCCGTACCCCGCGCCCGAATCCGCCGGACGGCGGCCGGCCACCCGGCATCACAGTGTTACCCCGCCATGACCGCCGCATGCCGATCTAAATGCGATCGAGATCCGGTCAGTGAGCCACTTTCAGCGAGTTGGGACTTCGGAGACCTGCTCGCTAGGAGCTGACTTCAGGTCCGGGCAGCTTCGGGAACGAGCACACTGCCGACGATCAGGCTGGCCAGCCGCTCCGGCTGATCCGGGTCAGTCGGAGCCATCTCGTTGGCCATGATGAGTGCGTGCGCCAGGCGCATGATGTCGGCGCTGCGCACTTCCGGACGCGCCTCGCCGGCTTCCTGGGCCCGGCTGAGCAGCGTTTCCGTGCAGCCCCGAAGGATCATGCTGCACGCCGACATGAGCTCGGAGTCTTTGCCGATGGTGGCTACCAGCGCAGAACTCAGGCTCCGCTTAGTCCGGCCGAACGCCACGAAGGCGCGCATCCACTCGCCGAGCGCCGCGCCAGGCGATTCGGACGCGCGCAGTTTGCCCGCCAGCACCTCGAGTCCGTCGACTTGATCCTTGTATACCGCCTCGAGCAGCGCCTGGCGGGCCGGGAAATGCCGGTACAGCGTGCCGATCCCGACACCCGCCCTGCGGGCGATCTCCTCCAGCGATACATCGTCGGCACCGCGCTCGGCGAAGACCGCCGCGGCTGCGGCGAGCAGCCGGTCGTAATTACGGCGTGCGTCAGCCCGCCTCGGCGGCGTGCCTTGCAGAACCGGCATGTTGCGCTCTGGCGATGCGGCCTGGCTGGCCGGCTCGGTTGCGCCCATCGCTAACTCCCGCATTTAATCAACTTGCGAAGCGGAGGCATCCTCCGTATAGTTACCGGAGGGATCCTCCGCATAGCTTAGCTCACTTTAGCCGTACTGGCCACTAACGTCGTGGCCCGCGGCACTTCACCGCACTGTTCCGGGAAGGAACCATGTCTTCTTCGCCTAACTCCGCCGTGCCCGCAAGGGCGCGGCAGGCCGGCTCCCTTTCACCCCCATCTCACCGGTCGCGCGCGTCGCGCAGCCACGACCGGCGGAACATCACCCTCGCCGTCGTGCTCTGCGCTCAGCTCATGATCGTGCTGGACATGACGGTGGTGAACATCGCGCTGCCGTCGATGGCGACCGGACTGCACCTGTCCGCAACCAGCCTCTCCTGGGTACTCAACGCCTACGCCCTTACGTTCGGCGGCCTGCTGCTGCTAGGCGGCAGGGCCGGTGACATCGTCGGACGGCGGCAGGCTTTCATGGCCGGGCTTGCCATCTTTACGCTGGCCTCGCTGGCCGGCGGACTGGCCACCTCGTCTGGCCTCCTGCTCGCGGCGCGCGCCGTGCAGGGCGTGGGCGGAGCCATCGCCTCCCCCGCCGTGCTGGCCGCCATCGTCGCGGGCTTCCCTGAAGGCCGGGAGCGGATCCGGGCTCTGAGCATCTTCACTGCCGTCACCATGGGCGGATCGTCGCTGGGCCTGGTACTGGGCGGGATCATCGTCCAGTGGGCATCCTGGCGCTGGGTGTTCTTCGTCAACGTGCCCATCGGCATAGCCGTGATCGCGCTGGCACCGCGACTGCTCGCTAACTCGCAGCGGCAGCGCGGGCACTTCGACGCTGCCG
>DATMMA010000129.1:0-9790 GCA_035570295.1 Streptosporangiaceae bacterium | reverse complement strand
CGCCGGCCTGGGTGAACTCGACGATCCGCTTGAGTGCGGCGGCCACCCAGTCCATGTTCTCGGTGCCGGATTCCATTGAGATCCGCGCGCCGGACGACAGCGAGAACCACTCCAGCGGCACAGCCATCCGCTCGGCCAGGTCAATGGCGGCGATCACGCGCGCGCACTCCGGCTCCGACAGCGCACCTAGCGACTTGGTGGGATCGCCGAGCAGCACCACCCTTGTCACGCCGCCCGGGTGCTTCTTCGTTGGCGTGCTGACGACTCCCGCGACAATGGCCGCGCGATTCATCCCCTTCGGGCGGCCTACCGGGACAAGCGCCCCGATGTCGTTGAGGTCGTGCTCGGTGAACCGGCCGCCCGGCCCGGCCATCAGGTCGGTCAGCTGGTACGGGTAGGCGTTGCCGCGACGGGTCGCGCGCAGCACCTTCTGCTGGTAATCATCCAGCGGCAGTAGCGGCTCGGTCGGCGGCGGCCCGACATCGATCTGCACCTGGCCCCGGGCGTCGTCGCTGACGCGCACGGCCATCTCGGCCGACTCTCCGGTTGCGCCGCGCAGCCGCGCTACGAACTGGACCTCCTCGACTCCCGAACCAGACACGCCCGGCCGGATCCGGCGCGCGAGGGGCGCTAGTTCCCCGACGGTGAACTCGCTCGCGGGCCAGACGTACATCATGATCCGGTTGCTAGCGAAGCGCCGGTGCTGCGGCCGCTGCGCCTGGACGATGCGGATCGCGTCGAGGCAGCCGGCCAGTACGTTCTCGAGCTCGGGCAGCGCTACCAGCCTGCCGTCCGCATCGCGCAGTGGCGTCAGGTCACGGACCTGACCCATCGCTATCAGGCGCTCGTCGGCCGGGTTGGTCTTCGCCACGGCCTTAAACAGGTAGATCTCCTCGTCCGCCGACGGGAGCCGGGTCAGGTCGAACGCGCGCAGCCGGTCCAGTTGCAGCCGCTCGGCGACCTGCGGGTGCAGGCCGCGGATCAGCCGGTCCTCGGTCAGGCGCGCGCCGTCCGGGCGGAATGTGAAGTGATGCTGCACGGCCGTGCCGCCGGTGCCGACGACCGTGACGGTGATCCGCGTGATCTGCGCCATCGTTGCGGCAAGCGGAGATTCCGTCAGCAGGTCCCTGATCCGTGCGGCAAGGGCGTCGGGGTCTGGCTGCTCCGCCCAGGTGACGTACAGGTCAGCGACCAGGCCGCCCGCCGGTGCCTGCGAGGCAAGTTCGGCAATGCCGGCGATTGCGCCTGGCAGGCCCGCGGCGCTGGTGGCCGTGGCCGCCAGCGGGGTCGTGGTGTCGGTGCCGCTGTACTCCGCGGTGACGAAACGGACGCCCGCGACGTCTCGCGCCATGACATCGGCCAGCCTGCGGTTGCTGTAGTAGCGGCGGGTCAGCACTTCAAGCAGTGGCGCGTGGTCAACGCCCCGGCCAATCCGCTGGCCGATCAGCCGCACTAGCGGCTCAGAGCTGGCGACCATTGCCTGGATCCGCCGGGCGCGGTCCGGCGCGTTCGGGTTGCTGTCGAGGTAGCGGAGGTCGTTGCGCACCGTGGCGTACACCATGGCCCGGTTGCGGCGCAGCAGGGGCTGAGCGAACCAGCGGAATATTACGCCGCGGGCGAGGTCGGAGACCGCCGGGAATCGCACCTGCGTCGCCTCGATGAGGTGCTCAAGGGTCAGCCCGGCACGCTCGCGCAGCGGCTCGGCAGGCGGCGCGCTCACCAGCCACTGCCGCAGCAGCCCTGAGACTATTTCGACGTTGCCGGTCATCCGCTGCTGTGCAAGGAAGATCCGAAAGACCGCCGTCTCGAGTTGCGGGGACCGGTCGAGACTGGTGACGTCGTAGTGAGCGAGCATCCGCTTCAGCCTCGCCTGGAAGCCTTCGGTGATGCCGGCCCGCTCGACGTCGAGGGTCTGCAAGTAACTGTGGAAGTACTCGCCGGGACTGTGCACCGCGCTGCCGGGTTCGACCTCCAAGTCGCTTCCCTGCCTGTTGCGGCTCAGCTCCGAGAGGTCGGCGAATACGGTTAGCAACTCCGGCTCGCCTGGTACCGGCTGCCCGCCTAGCTCGGCTCGGGCGGCTAGATAGCCCGCAAGCAGTCGCTTGCGGTCGGCGGCGTCGCCGTCGAAACCGAGCAGCAGGCCGCGCAGGTCTTCCCGGAGTCGCTCGACTTGCTCGGCCGCAGGAACGTCCGACATCGAAGTCGGCAGGTCAATCTCCGCGGCTTTGCTGGCTGCGGGGGTGTCCTGGCCAGCATCTTCAGTCGCGACCGGATCCAACCGCAGCAACGGCGCGCCTGCTTCAACCTGGCTGCCGACCGAAACCAGGCACTCCCGGACGTGGCCGCGGAAGGGCGCTCTGAGCACTGTCTCCATCTTCATGCTCTCTAGCACGAGGACCGGTGCGTTCTCCGCGACCTCGTCCCCGACGCTCAGCGGGGTGGCGACCACAAGGGCGGGCGCGGGCGACCGGACCACGCCGCCCTCATCGAGGCTGATCCGGTGCGTAACGCTGTCGATCTCGATGAGGTGGATGGGCCCGTGAGTGGCGGTAGTCAGCCGGAACCGCCTGCCGTTCACGACGAGTCGGCCGCTGTGCTCGTCAAACCGCTCAACCTCGATGTCGGCCTGGTGCACGTCAGCGCCAGCTGAAACCCCGACCCGGAATCGATCTGGGCCGAGGCGCGCGACGCGTACCCGGTAGCTGGCGCCGCGGAGCTTCAGGTCGAGCGGACGTCCCGAATCGTGCTGCACCTGAGGACGCCCGCCATGCGCGGTGGCAAGCAGTCGCTGCCGACTGACGTCTTCCTCGTCCTGGTAGGCCTCTATGCCGGCGGCGGCCAGGGCGACTGCGGCGTGCCTATGTGCGGCTAGACGGCCCTCAGCCCGGGCGCGGTCTATCCAGCCCGTGTCGACGCTGGCGTTGATTACTTCGGGCTGGTCGAGCAGGTCGAGCAGGAAGCTCTTGTTAGCGGCGCCGCCCTCGATGACCACCGTCGTCTCGCCGAGCGCGCGCCGCAGCCGCCCCAGGGCCTGATCGCGGTCGCTGCCGTAGGCGATGATCTTGGCGATCATCGAATCGAAGTCGGCCGGGATGATGTCGCCTTCGCTGACGCCAGTATCGACGCGGACGCCGGGGCCAGCGGGCAGCACCAGCCGGGCAATGCGGCCGGGCGCGGGCGCGAAGTCACGGTCCGGGTCCTCGGCGTTAAGCCGCGCCTCCACGGCGTGTCCGGACTCGGCCGGCTTCGGCTCTTCTAGCTTCCCGCCTGCCGCTACGTGCAGCTGAAGCCTGACCAGGTCCACCCCAGTGACCATCTCGGTGATCGGGTGCTCGACCTGGAGACGGGTGTTGACCTCGAGGAAGGCGAACTGCCTCTCGCCTGGGTGGTAGAGGAACTCGACAGTCGCCGCACCGCGATAGCCAACCGTCAGCGCCAGCCGCTCGGCCGACACCTTTAGTTCAGCTGCCTGCTCTGGTGCCAGGACGGGCGAGGCGGATTCCTCGATGACCTTCTGGTTTCGCCGCTGTACCGAGCAGTCCCGGACGCCGAGCGCCCAGGCCGTGCCCTGGCCGTCCGCTATCAGCTGGACCTCGACGTGCCGGGCACCAGTGATAAGCCGCTCGAGGAACACAGTGCCGCTGCCGAATGCGCGCAGCGCCTCCTGCCTGGTCCGCTCGAATGTGTCGGTGAGATCGCCATCGGAGGTGATGACGCGGATGCCGCGCCCGCCGCCACCGGCGGCGGCCTTGAGCATCAGCGGATAGCCGATGCGCGCGGCTGCAGCGAGCGCGTCGTCGAGGGTCGCGACCTCACCGCCGCTCCATGGCGCAACAGGAACGCCGACCTCCTGGGCGATGAGCTTGGCACCGATCTTGTCACCCAGCCTGCGCATCGCCTCTGCGTCCGGCCCGATGAACGTAACGCCGATCTTCTCGCATAGCCCGGCGAAAGCGGGGTCTTCGGCGACGAAGCCCCAGCCAACCCAGGCAGCGTCGGCGCCGGTCTCGACGAGCGCGCTCTCAAGCACGGCATAGTCCAGGTAGGGGCGGGCCGAGGCGAGCCCGAGGGGGTAGGCGAGGTCGGCCTCCCGAACGAACATGGCGGTGCGGTCGGCGCTGGTGTAGAGGGCGACTGTCTCGATCCGCGTGCCAGTCTCAGCAGACAGATCCCGGACGGCATGGATCAGCCGCATCGCGGCTTCCCCGCGGTTGACGATGGCGATACGGCTGAACAACGGCGGAGCCTCCGACTACTCACACACAAAAGGCGATGCCCGTAGCCCGAGCGTCGCCTTCACTCACGTCTATCCTGCTCGGTCACGAGCACGCGGACCAGTGCTGAGCGGGACGCATTCGGAAGCCGCTAGTTGTGGGAACTCCACAAAAAGCTGGCATGGCTGTGACTCCGGTCACGTCGGTGTATTTGGCGTCACCGGCGGAGATGGGTCCTCGATAGCCCCGGTGTGCCCGGAAGGCACGCCGGGAAGGGTGAGAAGCATGAAGCTCACAGTCATTGGCGGTACCGGACTGATCGGCTCGCAGGTGGTCCAGAAGCTGACCGCCGCCGGACACCAGGCCGTTCCCGCGGCGCCGTCTACCGGCGTCGACCTGATCACGGGGAAGGGCCTGGACCAGGCGCTGGAGGGCGCCGATGTCGTCATCGACCTGGCGAACTCGCCGACATTCGACGAGGCGTCCGTCGACTTCTTCCGCACCTCTATGGGAAACCTGCTGGCCGCGGGGGAACCCGCCGGCGTCCGGCACCAGGTGATCCTCTCGATCGTCGGCGTGGACCAGGTGCCCCAGATGGACTACTACCGGGCCAAAACCTTGCAGGAGGACCTGCTCCGCGAGGGTCCCGCGCCGTATTCCATCGTGCGCGCCACCCAGTTCTTCGAGTTCATGGACGCGGTCGTGTCCGAGACCTCCGACGACACTACGGTCCGCCTGCCCGCCATCCAGGTTCAGCCGATCGCCGCCGCGGATGTTGCCGACGCGGTCGTCGAAGTCTCCACCGGCGCCCCGCTGCAGGGCATCCGGAGCATCGCTGGTCCGGACGTCTTCCGCCTCGACGTACTCGGCAGGATCACCCTGGATGCAGAGCACGACAACCGGACCGTCATCACCGACGACCAGGCCGGCATGTTCGCGGCCGTCACCGGTGACATCCTCACCGCGGGTCCGGAGGCACAGCTGGCACCCACGCACTACCAGGACTGGCTCCAGACAGCCCGGTAGCCCCGCCGCCGCGCACAACCCGCTAGCCGGCCGGCGGCTGCCGGCCATCCTGGGGCGTTCCGGATTCCTGCGCTGGGAGTAGGGCGGCAAGGATACGGGTCAGCGCCCTGTCGAAGATGGGCTCTTGAGCTAGCGCATCGTCATCCTCGGGCGGACCTGCCAGCACCGCGGCTAGATGCGGATGCTGTCCGCCGGCTGCCACTTCGATCAGGTAGCTGGCCACCAGTTCCTGCCACTGCGCCGCGTCCTGGCCTGCACGTTGCTGGTCGGCCTCCATCTGGGCAAACGCCCTGATCATGCCGCCGAACAGGCCTATCAGCTCGAGCTTGGCGTGCCGGCTGAGGTCAGTACCGCTGAGCGTGGCCAGCATGTGCTCCATGTAGGCCAGTGCGTTAGGTCCAGGCAGGCCTGCGGCGGGCGGGATCTCGAGTAGCCACGGATGCCGGCGATAGACGGCCAGGACCTGATGGGCTAGCGCGAGCAAGCCGGTGACGGGCTCGCCGGTATTTGGCTCGTCCAGGGTGTACTCGCCTGCCGCCTGATCGGCCATCAATTCCAGGACGTCGCTGCGGGTGTTCACATACCGGTACAGCGAGGCCGGAGCGGCTCCGATGGCCGCCGCCACTGCGCGCATGGTCACTGCGCTGAGGCCGTGGGAGTCAGCCAGTCTGATGGCAGCCCTGGCTATCTCTGCTGCGCTGTGCTCAGGGACCGGGCCACGCGCCGAGCGAGCCGGGCGCGTCCAGATGCTTCGGCTGGCACCAGTCGTCGACTCTTTCGTCATTGCGAACACTGTACTCAGTGACCTAGGCTGCAGTAATAGCGAACATTGATCGCAGTTATGAGCATAGGCTGAGGAGGCAGGAGTGCAGGCGATCGAGGCCCGCGGCCTGACCAAGTCGTTCGGCGCAATCCGGGCGCTTAACAAGTTCGATCTGACGGTGCCCGAGGGCACGATATGCGCGCTACTCGGTCCAAACGGGGCAGGCAAGACGACGGCCATCCGGATTCTCGCCACGCTCACCAGCCCGGATGCCGGAACGGCCAGCGTTGCGGGCCATGACATAGCCCGGCAGGCCGCACTCGTGCGCGGTTGCATCGGCCTGGCGGGCCAGCACGCGGCCGTCGACGACGATCTGACCGGGAGGGAGAACCTGGTCATCCTCGGTCTCATGCACCATCTGGGCAGGCGTAGTGCCTCGCGGCGAGCCGACGAGATGCTCGCCGAGCATGGGCTGGCCGATGCCGCGGGCCGTCTGGTCAGGACTTGGTCCGGCGGGATGCGCCGTCGGCTAGACCTGCTGGCCAGCCTGGTCGTCAGACCGGCCGTGCTGTTCCTCGATGAGCCCACTACTGGCGTGGACCCGCGCAGCCGGGCAGCGATCTGGTCGTCGGTCCGCTCACTGGCTGCGAGCGGCACGACCGTGCTTCTCACAACTCAGTACCTGGACGAGGCAGATCGCCTCGCCAGCGACGTAGTGATCATCGAGGCAGGAAGGACCGTCGCCAACGGCAGTCCTGAGGCGCTGAAAGACACGATCGGGACCAGAGTCGTGGTGGCCGTGGAAGGCGCTGCCGACCTTTCAGCCGCCGCCTCGGTCGCGTCACGATGGGCGACAAGCCCGCCCGCCGTCGACGCCGAGCAGCTGCGGCTGACGGCTCGGGTCGCCACCGGTTCGGTCACGTTGCCAGAACTCGTCCGGCACCTGGACGCCGCAGGCGTCCGGGCGCAGGACGTCAGCTTTCGCCGGCCCACGCTCGATGAGGTCTTCCTCGACCGCACCGGGGGCAGCGCACGCGACGAGGCCCGGAAGGAGGCCGTGGCATGAGCGTCACGAGGATCTGGTGGCCGGTGTCTGACGGCCTTTCAGCGGCGGAACGCGTGCTCACCAAGCTCAGGCACGACCAGACCGCGCTGGCGCTGACAGTTGGCGCGCCAGTTGTCATGGTGCTGGTGTTCGGCTATGTCTTCGGCAGCGCGATCGCGGTGCCTGGCGGGGAGAACTACCGCGCGTTCCTGGTTCCCGGCTTGTTCGTCGTGACCGCCGCCAACATCACCCCGTCGATGGTCGGCATGGCGCGTGATGCATCTCGCGGTGTGGTCGACAGGTTCCGATCCCTGCCGATAAGCCGGGTAGCGGTGCCGTTCGGTCAGGCCGCAGCGACTGCCGTTTACGGAGCGGTGAGTCTGGTCCTGATGGCGCTGTGCGGGCTTGCCGTCGGCTGGCGCATCAGCAACGGCACCGGCGACGCGCTAACCGCCCTTGGCCTGCTCGTGGCCTTCCAGATCGCCATGACCTGGGTAGGCATGTACCTGGGGCTGGTGCTCGGCAGGGAAGAAACCGCCGCGCAGGCCTCGATCCTGCTCTTTCCTGTGACCGGCCTGTCCAACGTGTTCGTGCCGGCCTCCGGCATGCCCGCGTGGCTGCGCACGATCGCTGACTGGAATCCGGTCAGTGCCGTTGCCGCAGCGACGAGGCAACTGTTCGGCAACCCGACCACGCCGGCGAACGGCGCGTGGCCGCTGGAACACCCGGTCACCGCAGCGCTTGGCTGGACCGTGTTGTTGCTGGTCGTTTTCGTCCCGCTCTGCACGGCACGCTACGCTCGCGGCCGTGCGGGCTGACGGATTACAAGGGAACGCAGACATTAAGGATGAGCACGCCGGGGCACACGTCGCCGGTTGCTGATCCCGACGGGCTGGGGCTTGGCGTGGGTGACGGCGCGGAAACGGGCGTTGTTGGCTGCGGCGACGGCGAGCGGGATGGCGACACTCGTGCCGATGTCGACCGCTCGGGTTTGGCTGAACCTTGCGGATGGTGCGCGGGCATGCGACTGGGGGAGAGGTCCGGCCTGGTGGCGACCGGGTCGGAGTCGCCCGAGAGGTGGCGGGCGTCCTTGCGGGCCGTGATGTGAGAGTGCGCGTGCGCGTGCGCGGCAGGTGCGGGCAGCGGGCTAATGCGGACCAGAGGCACGACCGGGTGGCCGGGCAGCAAGGCGAAGGCCACTCCCGCCGCCATTGCGGTGGCTGCCGTGACACCGCAGAAGATTGCCACCCGTGCGGAAATGGCGGCGGCGTGCCATACTGCGGCCGCGGCGAGCACGGGGATGATCGCGGCGATCTGGGATGCCTGCCAGCCGTTGCGACGCGCGGCCCTGACGGCGGCGACCGCAGCGTGCAGTGCCTCGGTGGCGGTGAGCGTGTCGGCTACCCGGACGGCTAGACCTCCGGCGGCGGTGAGAGTCTCGCGGCGCAGCCCGTCTGGCAGATGCCGCCGTCTCCGGTGCCGTCGGTGGGCAGGTCGAGGCCGCCGAGCAGGTTGGGCAGCGCGGACGTTCCCGGCTACTCCTGCGGCCGGGATTGCGGCAGCAGCCAGGAGCCCGGCAGGCATGGGTACCCGCTCGATCCTGGTGACCTGCCCGGCAGGCGGGGATAAGGACGCGGCAGCCGCAATGGAAGGCATCCATTCCCTAGGGTCACCAGCGGGCCCGGTGACTGCGACGACCCTCCTCGCTCCCACGTCGACGACGACAGGCAAGCCGCCTGGCCGCCGCGCCGATGCTGCTGCGATGACAGACGGCGGCACCTCGGGCACAACGTCAGGTTCCGCGGAGCCCAGGTGGATTCCGGCGGCGCGGGCCAGGGCCTCGAACGAGGTGAGCCTGTCCCTGAGGTCCTTCCGTTCTTGCTCGGCTCTCGCCGCCCGCCGTCCTGACACTTCGACGCGCTGTGACCTGCGCCGCCACATTAATGCCTACCCCTTACGGTCGACAGGCTGGGTCAACAAAACATTCCTACATCCGTAATGACGGTGTGTAAAGGAACATGTGCAAATTGCATTCGCCGTGCGGTATCGCAATGTGAGGCGACTGAGCGCGGAGCGAAAGCTCACCAACCCGGCTCGGGTGGCAGCTTTGGCTTGCCGGGTTCGAGGGGCAGTTCGATCTCCAGGGTGGTGCCAGCTCCAGGCGGGCTCTCCAGCTGGAGATGGCCGCCGAGGGCTTCGGCCCGGTCCTTGAGCCCGGTCAGGCCTGAGCCGTGGCTGAAGTCGGCGCCGCCGCGCCCGTTGTCGCGGACGCGCACGTCCAGGACTCCGTTACCTTCGGCCACCTCGATCCGGACGGCGGTGGCGCGCGCGTGCTTGGCGGCGTTGGTCAGTGCCTCGGAGACCGCGTAGTAGGCGGCGATCTCGGCCGGTTCGGGCAGCCGCCGGTCGACCTGGATGTCGAGGTGCACAGGGACGGCGGATCGACGGGCCAGCGTCTTGAGGGCCGGGCATAGGCCGCCCTCGGCGAGGATGGCGGGGTGCAGGCCGCGGGCGATCTCGCGCAGGTCGTCCAGTACGCCGCCCATCTCCGCGGCGATGCGGTCGAGCTGCTGTGCTACTCCGCCGGTCCCGGGCGGCAAGGCTGCCTGGGCGGCGCGGCGCGCAGGTCCAAGGTGAGGGAGACCAGGCGCTGCTGGGCGCCGTCGTGCAGGTTGCGTTCGATGCGGCGGCGGGTCGCGTCAGCGGTGGCGACGATCCGGGCGCGTGACGCCATGAGGGCGT
>DATMMA010000128.1:0-37111 GCA_035570295.1 Streptosporangiaceae bacterium | reverse complement strand
GGCGGCGGTCTGGCAACTGGCGGCGGCCGGGCGGCTGGCCGAGCTCGGGAGATCGGGGTGGCGGCACCTGGCCGCGGATCGGCAACTGCCCGTCCCGTTTTGATGAGCGGCCGCGTTCGGGCGCACGGCGATCCGGCAACTGGCGGCCACCCGGCGGTTGGCCGAGTTCGGGCGGGCAGCGATCTGGCGGCTGACCTCGCTCCGGCGGCCGGCCGCGCTCTTGTGAACCGCCTCCAGCAGCTGAGTCCAGATCGGGCACAGTCAGCAGCTTCCGCCAAGACGAAGGCTGAAGTCAGGGAGCGTAAACGTTCCAGCGGTGGTGGCGTAAGCATGCTGTCGAAGGCCGGTGATGGTTACCGTCGCAGCTTGAAGGGCGAACGCCCCTGCCGGGCCCCTTACCCCCGGCACCTGATTAAGGGTGCTGGCATCCTGGCCCTGACTCAGATGAGTGAACTTAGCCTTTTTTCCGGAAAACCGGTCGGCGTCAACAACTAGGTCTGTCGCGGAAGCGGGGGTCCCCCCGCCGCCCGCCCTAATGACCATCGAAATGGGCCCAATCCGGACGCTCTGGCAAAGGTTCGTTATTTTTGCCGAACGAATCGCCGTGGCTTCAAGGGCAATCTGGTTAGATTTGCCGGGCAGGTCGTTTACAACCGAATGGTCCACCACTGGAAACTGCTCAAACCCGTAGCCCTTCAGGAGAGTTGCAGTGACGATGAACGGCTCGCCGGAGATGCTAATCGACACGGCTAGGACCGCCTGCGTGCTCAGCACCATAAGCATGACGGCGAGCGCGATTGCCGGGATAATGGTGATCGCGAACCGTCGCCAGCGCACTCGGCCGACCCTGCCGTGCGCCGTGCCTCCGAGAGAGGCCATGCTGTGCCTCCAAGCTGTGGGCGGGCAGTCGCCCCCCGAGAGATGGGCTCTCGATTTCGCCAACGGTGTGGGACGCCCGCAATTCCTCAGGGAGCGTTGATCACTTAATTCCCCCATGGTTCGTGGCCTGGTTCTGTTCTACCTGATGTCGCCATTGCAGGCTGGGATGACACGCGCCCGCGGCTTTTGGCAGCCAGTAGCTATCTCGTTTCATTCAGATGCGGTGGCTGGTGTCAATTAGCTAAGGCGATTCCCAAAAACGCCGACAAATCATAGGATGCCTCAAGCAGGCCAGCCGAATTAGGGTCGCGCACCCGCGACACCTGACGCGAGGTCAGTCAGCTAATGCGTCGGGCGGCCGAGGTCGGGATCGTCGGGAACATCCAGGCCGTGCTGCCGCAGGCGGCTAGCCCGGATGTCATCGGCATAGGCGGTGACCGTGAACACGCTGCCGCAAAGGATCAGCCCGACCATCATCACCGCGAACCAGACGGGTGCTGGCGAGAGCTCAAGCAACCCGGCGGCAACCGCGGCGCAAATCGGGATGATCACTGCCAGGTGCCGCAGCACCGTGCGGCTGCGCCAGCCAGCGTCGGTGAGCTCGTGCCTGACCCAGTCCCGGTTCTGATCAGGCAGCCGGAATCCGGCCGCGAATTTCAGCCAGGCGGCCACACTAGGATCGCCGGGCAGCCGCGCCATCAGCGCAGCTGGCAGATTACGGCGCCAGCGGGGACCGTCTGGCCGACGGTGATGCTCAGCCCGGTAACCGTGCCGGCCTTATGCGCCGTCAGCGGTTGCTCCATCTTCATCGCCTCCAGCACGACGATCGGGTCGCCGACGTCCACGTGCTCGCCGTCGGCAGCGACGATCTTCACGATCGTGCCCTGCATCGGGCTGACCAGCTCGTCGCCACTCGGGGCGCCTGCCGTCGCCGCGCCAGCCCGGCGCCCGGCCGCCTTAGGCCTGGCCTTCGGGGCCGCCGCGGCGCCCCAGAATCCGCCCGACGCGCTGCCGAATCCGGCCGGCACAGTGACCTCAAGGCGCTTGCCACCTACCTCGACGGTAATCCGCTCGCGTTCCGCCGTCTCGCCTGCTGCCGCCACTTCGCCTGAATACGGCGGTATTTCCCCGGCGAACTCAGTCTCGATCCACCGGGTGTGCACGCGGAACGGCTCGTCGGTGAAAGCCGGGTCGGTCACGACGGCGCGGTGGAACGGCAGTACCGTCGGCATGCCAACAATCTCGAACTCGGCCAGCGCCCGCCGGGCACGCTCGAGCGCGTGCTCGCGGCTGGCGCCGGTAACGATGAGCTTCGCGATCAGCGAATCGAAAGCCTGCGGCACGGTTTGACCAGCCGTGTAGCCGGCATCGAGGCGCACGCCGGGGCCGGCCGGCTCTCGCCAGCCGGTGATGGTGCCGGGAGCTGGCAGGAAGCCGCGGCCGGCGTCCTCGGCGTTGATGCGGAACTCGATCGAGTGGCCCCGGCTCTCCGGGTCGGTGTAGCCGAGCGCCTCGCCGTCGGCGATCCGGAACATTTCCCGCACCAGGTCGATGCCGCTGACCTCCTCAGTCACCGGATGCTCGACCTGCAGCCGGGTATTTACTTCCAGGAACGAGATAGTGCCGTCCTGCCCGATCAGGAATTCACAGGTTCCGGCACCGACGTAGCCGGCCGCACGCAGGATGTCCGCCGACGCAGTCCGCAGTTGCTTGTCCTGCTCCGTGGTGATGAACGGGGCAGGCGCCTCCTCGACGAGCTTTTGGTGACGCCGCTGCAGCGAGCAGTCCCTGGTCGACACGATCACGACGTTGCCGCGGCTGTCGGCGAGGCACTGCGTTTCCACGTGCCTCGGCTTATCCAGGTAGCGCTCGACGAAACACTCACCGCGGCCGAACGAAGCGACTGCCTCGCGCACCGCGGATTCGAACTGGCTCGCAATCTCGTCGGTCGTTCTGGCTACCTTGAGGCCGCGGCCGCCACCGCCGAATGCAGCCTTGATCGCGATGGGCAGCCCGTACTCCGCCGCGAATGCGATCGCCTCGTCCGCACCACTGACCGGGCCATCGGTGCCCGGTGCCAGCGGAGCGCCGACCTGCTGAGCAATGTGCCGGGCACGTACCTTGTCGCCCAGTGCCTCGATCGCCGCCGGAGGCGGGCCGATCCAGGTAAGTCCGGCGCCGATGACGGCACGGGCGAACTCGGCGTTCTCAGCGAGGAACCCGTAGCCGGGGTGCACGGCATCGGCGCCGCTGTCGGCTGCTGCCGCCAGTATCTTGCCGATATCCAGGTAGCTCTCGGCCGCGGTCTCGCCGCCGAGTGCGTAGGCTTCGTCGGCCATCGTCACATGCAGCGCGTCCAGGTCGGCCGTTCCGTACACCGCCACGCTGGTCAGCCCCGCGTCGCGGCAGGCCCGCACTATCCGGACCGCGATCTCGCCACGATTGGCGATCAGGACCTTGCGCACTCCATGTCTCCTTCCGACTTCCAGGAGTCTAGGTGAGACCGGGATCGGGCCACCCGACGGACCGGCACCGTTAGTCACTATCCGCGCGAACACCGCAATCTGGCGGCAACCGGGGCACTAGGCCCGCTGTGCTAGCAAGCACTGCGGTATGTGCCGGACGGCGCGGTCCAGAGCCTGCGGGCCGCCAGTGAAAGCAGAACAGTCCTCGCTCAGTGTGTTAGCTGGGCGGTGTTAGCCGGGTTGGGCTAGCCGGGCAGTGCTAGCTGGGTTGGGCGCTCGAGCGCCAGGCGCCAGGGCCTGCGGCGACCGGCTGGCGGATCAGCCTGTCCCTTGCCGCCCAGCGAGAACGTCGCGGCTGGCTGACGGCGGCCTGAGCGCTCGAGTTCGACCTGGCGCCGAGAACGACGATAAGAGCGGCCAGCTCAGCCGTGGTTGGCTCCCCGCGCACGACACGCACCTCCGGCACCGGAGCCGGCTGCACCTGAGAATCTGGCATGCATCAGCCTTTCGACTTGCCGACCCCGAGGCCGAACTGGCGATGCACTCTGGCCCAGAAGGCGTCGCGCAGCCACTCCCTGGCCTCCTGATACGAGCGCAATGACAGGCCAAGTTCCTTCTCCGCGTCGACCAGCAGTTCCTTGTCGATGACGGGAGGCAGGATCGGCCCCGGCAGCAAGTCGCGGATGTTGTCCTCGCCGCGGGTCAGGATCCATTTCTGCGCGACGTGCTCGCCGGCCTCCTCGACCCGTTCTCGGTCCGGGCCTAGCCGGCTCGGCGGCAGATGGGTGATCGGCAGCGGCCGCGACATCGGCCGGCTCGTGTGCCGGTCGCCGAACACCTGGGCTGGCGAAGGTGCCTGGGCGCTTTGCGCCGGGAGAGGCTGGCCGGCCCTGGCCGTGCCAGTCTCGGCAGCGGAGGCCGCGGTCGGCTCGGGGGCCATCTGGCGAGTGAAGAACGGCTCGATGAAGGACCGCTCGATGACGTCGACAGTGTCCGACTCCCAGACCAGCCGCTCGGCCTGATTCGTGCCGTAAGGCGGCTCCACACCCCACAGATGAACGCGAACCCCGAACGCCTGTGCTGCCTCCACCGCGGGCACCATGTCCTCGTCCCCGGCAACCAGAATCGCGTCGGTAATAGCCCGGTGCCGGGCGAGCGCTTCCATGTCAGCGCGGATCTGCGCGTCCACGCCCTTCTGCTGGCCGCGCGCGTTCAGGTTGCCCAGCCTGAGCTTGACCCACGGCATCTGCGCGATGACCCGCTGGTCGAAGGTCGGTACCCGGTCCCTGGCCGCGTCATACCAGTAGACCCGCAGCAGCTCGCCCCTGACGTGGTCCTCGGCGTGCCGGCTGATGGCCTGGATGAGCTTGTCAGCGTCGACCTTGTACTCTTTCCTCGCCGTCGCGCCAAACAGCAGCTCTCCCGCAGAAGCGTAGATATAGCCCACGTCGACCATGATCGCGTAGCGGGAAAGCAGTGGCAGCGGCGCGCCAGTCTCGGTCATAGTACTGACGACTCTAGTAGCTCTGGTGGGTGCCGAACTGCCAGTGGCGGTACCGGTCCGCCAGCAGCCGGTCACACTGTGGTGATTTCTTCCTGGTCAGTGCCGTCACCCCAAACAGATATCGGCCCCGGGCGGCGGTGGACGCAGCTAGAGCGGGATGTTCCCGTGCTTCTTCGGCGGCAGGGTCTGTCGTTTGGTTCGCAGTGCGCGTAGCGCCCTCGTCACCTCCGACCGGGTCTCGGCAGGCCGGATGACCGCGTCCACGTAGCCACGCTCGGCTGCGATGTACGGGTTAAACAGCGTGTCCTCGTACTCGGTGATCCGCTGGCGGCGCAGGTTCGCCCGCTCCTGCAGGTCTGTTACGTCGGCCAGGTCCCGCCGGTACAGGATGTCCACCGCGCCGTCGGCCCCCATGACCGCGATCTGCGCCGTCGGCCAGGCCAGGTTGATGTCGCCGCCCAGGTGCTTGGAGCCCATCACGTCGTAGGCGCCGCCGTACGCCTTGCGGGTGATGACCGTGATCTTGGGCACCGTCGCCTCAGCGTAGGCGTAGATCAGCTTGGCGCCACGGCGGATGATGCCGCCCCACTCCTGGCCGGTACCAGGCAGGAAGCCTGGCACGTCAACAAAGGTCAGGACAGGGATGCTGAATGCGTCACAGGTCCGGACGAACCGTGCCGCTTTCTCCGAGGCATCTATGTCCAGCGTGCCTGCCGAATGCATCGGCTGGTTGGCGACAACCCCGACCGAAGCGCCGTCAACCCGGCCGAAGCCGACAACGATGTTCTGTGCGAAGCCGGCGTGAATCTCCAGGAACTCGCCGTCATCGAGGACGTGCTCGATGATCTTGTGCATGTCGTAGGGCTGGCGCGGCGAGTCCGGGATCAGCGTGTCTAGCTCGGCGTCGTAGCTGGTGACCTCGAGCGCGGCGGCCGGATCCGCGGCGCCTGTGCTGGCCGGCCCGGCGGGCGGGTCGTCGAGGTTGTTAGACGGCAGGTAGGACAACAGGGCCCTGGCGAAGTCCAGGCAGTCCTGCTCATCGGTGGCCTGGTAGTGAGCGACTCCGGACTTGACGTTGTGGGCGTGTGCCCCGCCGAGTTCCTCCTGGGTGACTTCCTCGCCGGTGACGGTCTTGATCACTTCGGGTCCGGTGATGAACATATAGGACGTCCCCTCCACCATGAGGGTGAAGTCCGTGATGGCCGGCGAGTAGACAGCACCGCCCGCGCACGGTCCCATGATCAGGGAGATCTGCGGGATAACCCCGGAGGAGATCACGTTCCGGTAGAAGATCTCGCCATACAGGCCGAGGGCAACGACTCCTTCCTGGATCCGGGCGCCGCCGCTGTCGTTGATGCCGATCATCGGACAGCCGGTCTTCAGCGCGTAGTCCATAACCTTGACGATCTTCTCGCCGAACACCTCACCGAGCGATCCGCCGTTGACGGTGAAGTCCTGGCTAAACACGGCTACCGGGCGAGCGTCGATCGTGCCGTACCCGGTCACCACGCCATCGCCATAGGGCCGGTTCCTCGCCATGCCGAAATCAGTGGCCCGGTGCCGCGCGAGCTCGTCGAACTCCGTGAACGAGCCCGGATCCAGCAGCGCATCGATCCGCTCGCGGGCAGTCATCTTGCCCTTGGCGTGCTGGCGCTCGACTTGCCGGGCGGCACCGGCGTGCACCGCCTCGTACCTGCGGCGCTCCAGGTCGGCCAGCTTCCCGGCGGTCGTGTGCAGTTCTGCCGGCTCGGGCGCGCCAGGCGGCGCGGATGCATCGTTGGCCATGCCGGACAGGTTAGGACAGAACTGCCGCGTGCCCCCTGCCGGGCCGGGTGCCCAATGCTAGGCCGGGTGCCAGGGGCCAGACGCGGCGCGAGAGAGTTAAGAGATGAGCGGCCCGACAAGGCATTCGCACCAGGCTCGCCTCGCCGAGCCAGCCCTGGCTGACACGCTGCTGGCCGGATCACTGCTGTACACCAGCATCCAGGTCGTCGATCAGACCGGGTCGACGAACGCGGACTTGCTGGCCGCCGCCCGGTCCGGGGCAGCGACAGGCACGGTCCTGGTGGCTGAGGAGCAGACGGCCGGCCGGGGCCGGCTCGACCGCAGCTGGCAGAGCGAGCCAGGCGCTTCACTCACTTTCTCTGTGCTGCTGCGGCCGACGGGCGTGCCGGCAGCGAGCCTGGGCTGGCTGCCGCTGCTGACCGGCGTCGCGATGGTCTCGGCGCTGCGCGCGCAGACCGGCCTGGAGATAAGCCTGAAGTGGCCGAATGATGTGCTGGCCGGGGCGGCAGGCGCCCGTGCTGCTGGGGGCAGTGCTGCCGGGGGAGGCGCTGCCGGGGGAGGCGCTGCCGGGCGAGGCGGCAAGCTGGCCGGTATTCTCGCGGAGCAGACCGGGGACGCGGTTGTGGTAGGCGTCGGCCTCAACGTCAGCGCGACCGAGTCAGAGCTGCCGGCCGGCCCGGCAACGTCGCTGTCGCTGGCCGGCGCGGATGACCCGGACCGGCAGGCGATTCTCGTTGCGCTGCTGACCGAGCTAGAGCGCTGGTACCTGCGATGGTCGGTCGGCCCGCGTCCGGGCGATGCGGAAGCCTGCGGGCTCCGCGCCTCCTATCTGGAGTGCTGCGCGACGATAGGGCGGGATGTCCGGGTCGAGTTGCCCGGCGGGAAGATGCTGACTGGCCGCGCTGCCGACGTAGACGGCGTCGGACGGCTGCTGGTGAACGCCGATGACGGCGTGCACGCGGTCAGCGCGGGCGACGTCGTGCACGTGCGCTGAGCCGCGGCGCGATTGCCGTCGCAGGATCGGCGCTGTCGGTCGCGCGTCCGCGCGCATTGACGCAGTTCGTGTAAGCATGAGGGTTATGGCCAACGCGGCAGGCCTCACCGAAGGCGAGCACCTGGTTCTCCGGCTGCACCAGCATTGGAAGACGGTGCTGCGGCCGTTCCTGATACTTGCCGCCACCGTGATCGCGCTGCTGGCCCTGCTGCTGCTCGTGTCTGCCGTCCGCGATTCGGCACCCGCCCGGATTGCCCTCGCCGTGGTCACGCTGGTGGTCGTGCTCACCTGGGTCGCGCTCCCGCTGCTGCGCTGGCGGACCACCAGTTACGAGCTGACCAACCGGCGGTTGCGGCTGCGCACCGGGATCGTCAGCAGGACCGGCCGGGACTTCCCGCTGTCGAAGATCAGTGACGTGTCGTTCCAGCAAGGACTGCTGGACCGGCTGCTTGGCTGCGGTCGCCTGATCGTCGAGTCGCCGGGCGAGCGGGGCCAACTGGTCCTCACCGAGATCCCGCATGTCCAGGACGTGCAGGCGACGCTGTTCCAGCTCGTCGAGAATGAGCAGGACAGGCTGGCACGCGAACAGCTGTCCTGGGAACAGCAGCCGCCGCTGCCTGGTTAGCCTGGGCGAGTCTGTTCTTTCAACCACCAGGAACGGGGCGTGCTGTGTCTGATCTGCCCCGCCAGATCTCGGTCCGCGAGGTCGGTCCGCGGGATGGCCTGCAGAACGAGGATCCCGTGCCGACGCAGGCGAAGATCGAACTGATCGACCGGCTGTCCGGCACCGGAGTCCAGCGGATCGAGGCCGTGTCGTTCGTCCGGCCGGACGCGATCCCCCAGATGGCCGACGCTGAAGAGGTGTGGGTCGGCATCGACCGGGCCGCCTCCGTCCGTTACTCCGCGCTGGTGCCGAACTTGCGGGGCGCGGCCAGGGCGCTGGACAACGGACTGACCGAGATAGAGGCCGTGGTGTCGGCCTCGGACACCCACAACCGCAAGAACGTCAACCGCGGCACGGCCGAATCGCTGGACGACATCGCGCAGATCATCGCGCTGGCGCACGAGCGCGGTGCTACTTGCCAGGTCATTGTGTCGACGGCGTGGGGCTGCCCGTACGAGGGAGACGTCCCGGTCGAGCGGGTCGTCGCCACGGCCGGGCGCGCGCTGGCTGACGGCGCGGACGCCGTGTCGTTTGGCGACACGACCGGGATGGCAACGCCAGGCCGCGTCCGGCGCTTGATCGGCGAATTCCGGGCTGCGCACCCGGAGGCAGAGCTTAATCTCCATTTCCACAACACCAGGGGCACCGGCCTCGCCAACGTGCTCGCCGCGCTCGAGATGGGTGTGGCCGATTTCGACGCCTCTGTCGGCGGCCTGGGCGGCTGCCCGTACGCGCCCGGCGCCACCGGCAACATCGCCACCGAGGAACTAGTTCACATGGTCGAGGACATGGGCGTCGGCACTGGCATTGACCTAGCGGCACTGATCGACGCCGCAGCGGACGCAGAGCGCATTATCGGCCGCCAGCTGCCGTCACAGGTGCTGCGAGCTGGGCCGCGTTCCCGCACTATTGCCGTTTAAAAGCCGCGGCGAATGGTGCCGGGAGCGGCTCGGCACTGCCGATGTTTAATGGCCGGCTATCCGGAGACTTGGTGGGTTGCTAACTCACGGTTTGCCGGATCGGAGTCAAAAACATGGCTATATTCAGCGGCCGCGGCAGGTACAGCTGGCTCTTCGTCATCTGGGTGATCATCGGGATCGTGGTCGCATGGGGGCACAGCTACATCACCCTTCACCTGGTGAAACTGGTGCTGTCCGCGGTTCTTGCGATCTTCCTGTGGCCGCTCGTGCTGCTCGGCATCAGCCTGCATATCCACTGACCTCGCCTGAGCCCGTGCTGGGGCGGTGGCCCCCTCCGCTCCCGCCGCCCCGGCACGATTGCCGTACGCTCGCGAGCGTGAGCTCAGCAGGAGAAGGCCAGTCTGGCCAGGAAGCACGGGCGGGCCAGGAAGCACGGGCGGGCCACCCCGACCTGGCCGAGATCCGGGCCAGGATCGCGGCGGGCGGCGCAGAGCGCTATCACGAGCAGGCGGCCGCGCAGGGCAAGCTGTTCGCCCGGGACCGGATCGAGTTGCTGGTCGATGCCGGCAGCTTCACCGAGGACGGCGCGTTCGCCAACGTGCTGGCGAGCGGGCTGCCGGCGGACGGGGTGATCACCGGCACCGCGACCATCGACGGCCGTCCAGTCGCGCTGATGGCCAACGACTCAACGGTGAAGGCCGGCTCCTGGGGTGCCAGGACCGTTGAGAAGATCATCCGCGTCATCGAGCAGGCATACGGCGCGGGCCTGCCGATGATCTACCTGGTCGACTCCGCTGGCGCGCGGATCACCGACCAGGTTCAGATGTTCCCCGGCCGCCGGGGGGCCGGCAAGATCTTCCACACCCAGGTCCGGGCGTCCGGGTCGATCCCGCAGGTCTGCGCTCTCTTTGGCCCGTCGGCCGCGGGTGGCGCCTACATCCCGGCGTTCTGTGACTTCGTCGCCATGGTGGACGGCAATGCGTCCATGTACCTGGGCAGCCCGCGCATGGTCGAGATGGTGGTCAGCGAGCAGACGACACTCGAGGAGATGGGCGGCGCGCGCATGCACACCTCCGTGTCCGGCGTCGGTCACTTCCTGGCCTCGTCCGAGGCTGAGGCAATCGGTGCGGTCCGCTCGTTCTTGTCCTACTTGCCGGCTAACTGGCAGCAAGCGCCGCCGGCTGCCCTGGCGCGCGAGCCTAAGCCAGTCGATCTGCGGGCCATGGTGCCGGTCAGCGAGCGGCAGGCTTTCGACATGCGCCGGTACGTGCGCGGGATCGTGGACGAAGACTCGCTGTTCGAGATCCATGCGCTGTGGGCACGCGAACTGGTCGTCGGCTTCGCCCGGCTGGACGGGCAGGCTATCGGCGTGGTGGCGAACAACCCGATGTTCAAGGGCGGGGTGCTGTTCGTGGACTCGGCGGACAAGGCGACCCGGTTCATCCAGCTGTGCGATGCATTCAATGTGCCGCTGCTGTTCCTTGCGGACGTTCCGGGTTTCATGGTCGGTACTGCTGTCGAGCGGCAGGGCATCATCCGGCACGGCGCGAAGATGATCAGCGCGGTCTCCGAGGCGACCGTGCCGAAGATCAGCGTGATCGTCCGCAAGGCTTACGGAGCCGGCCTGTACGCGATGGCCGGGCCTGGATTCGAACCGGATGCGACGCTCGCGCTGCCGACCGCGAAGATCGCGGTGATGGGCGCGGAGGCTGCGGTCAACGCGGTCTATTACAACCGGCTGGCGGCACTGGCCACAGCGGACGAACGGCAGGCCGAGACGCAGCGGCTTCGCGACGAGTACGAGGCCGACATCGACGTGCTCCGGCTGGCCGGCGAGCTCGTGGTGGACGACGTGGTCGAGCCGGAGGATCTGCGCGGGCAGCTGATCCGCCGGTTCGCGGCCGCCCGCGGCAAGGACCGGTCGTTCTCGCGGCGCCGGCACGGCGTGACACCGGTCTGAGCGGTCGGCTGAATGGCGCTGGCGGGCCCGAAGCTGCTCAGTTGCGCAAGTTAAGGTCAAGCGGCGGGCAAGACTTCGGGCTGCTGGTGTGTAGCGGACTGGAAACAGCGAGTTGCCCCTACCATCAATCACATGACCAGCGTTTTGCTTGCCGAAGATGACCCGGCAATCTCCGAGCCGCTCGCCAGGGCGCTGCGGCGTGAAGGCTACGAAGTCGACGTGGCCGCCGACGGGCCAGGGACCCTGGAGGCGGCCAGGAACGGCGGCATTGACCTCATCGTGCTCGACATCGGGCTGCCCAGGATCGACGGGCTCGAGGTGTGCCGCCGGATCAGGGCTTCCGGGCAGTCAGTCCCGGTCCTCATCCTCACCGCCAGGGCGGACGAGGTCGACACCGTCATCGGCCTGGATGCAGGCGCGGATGACTACGTCACCAAGCCGTTCAGGCTGGCCGAGCTGCTGGCCCGGGTCCGGGCGATGCTCCGGCGCGGGGCATCGGAGACCAAGACCGTGCAGGGCGTCCGGGTGGACACTGATGCCCGCCGGGCCTGGCTCGGCGATACCGAGATCGAGCTCACCTCGAAGGAGTTCGACCTGCTTGCCCTCATGGTCGCCGAGGCGGGCAAGGTCGTCACTCGCGAGCAGATCATGCGGCAGGTCTGGGACAGCAAGTGGTGGGGCTCGACCAAGACCCTCGACATGCATGTCTCGTGGCTGCGCCGCAAGCTCGGTGACGACGCGCACAGTCCGCAGTACATTACGACGGTTCGCGGCGTCGGGTTCAGGTTCGAGCGCGGGGACTAGATCAGCAAGCGGGCTTATGGTGGCAGGGTTTGACGACCTGGAGCGGGGACGATGCAGCGGCGGCTGCTGATCTCGATGCTGGCCGTGGCGATCGTGGCCGTGCTCGCGCTCGGCATCCCGCTTGCCTTCGTGCTCGGCCGCCTGCAGGTTGACGACGCCAACCAGCTTTTGCTCCGTGATGCTCAGAATGTTGCCAGGAACCTGCAAGAGCGGTCTACCTCTCTGCAGCCCATCGGTCGGGTAGGCGCAGCGCAGGTCGCCAGGAACCTGTCGGACCGGTATGTGGTGGTCCAAGAGGACTTCCTCGGCAGGACGGTTCGGCTTACTGCGACCGGGACCCGGCCCCGCCATAACTACCGGTCGGCCACCTTGACGGTGGGCAGGTTCACGGTCACTGTCGCGGCGGACGACGCGGATCTCACCAGCAACCTGACCAAGGAGCTCCTGCTCGTGGGCGGCGTCGCCCTTCTCGCAGTCGGGGTCGCGGTCGTGCTGGGGCTGCTGTATGCCCGGCGCATCGTGAAGCCGCTGCAGGAGCTGGCGGGCGCGGCGGACCGGCTCGGTTCGGGGGACTCAAGCCCGCTCGGACGGCGGTACGGGATTCAGGAACTCGACCGGGTTGCCGAGGGCCTGGACGGCTCTGCTCAGCGGATCAACGACCTGCTGTCGGCCGAGCGCGACTTCGCTGTCGATGCGTCGCACCAGCTCAGGACGCCCCTCACCGCACTGTCGATGCGGCTGGAGGAGATGATGGCGGCCGCCGACTACCCGGACGTGGTACGCGAGGAAGGCGCGGCTGCACTCGCTCAGACCGAGCGGCTGACGGACGTGGTCGGGCAGTTGCTCGGCCGGGCGCGGCGCACGAGCGCTGGTGCGCCAACAGTCGCCAGCGTCGACGAGATCGTCGGCCAGCAGGTCGTCGAGTGGGAGCCCGCCTTCCGCCGGCTGAACCGGCGGCTCGCGGTGGCCGGGGAGAAGGGCCTGTTCGCTTTCGCCACGCCCGGCGGCGTATCGCAAGTGATCGCCACGCTGCTGGACAACGCCCTGGTCCACGGGGCGGGCACGGTTACCATCAGGACGTCCAGGACCCGGCGGTCAGTGGTAGTCGAGGTGCGGGACGAAGGCGGTGGCGTGCCGGCCGAGCTGGCGCCGCGGATATTCGAGCGGAGTGTGAGCGGCTCGCCGAACGGGACCGGTCTAGGGCTCGCCCTGGCCCGGACGATCGCCGCCGCGGACGGCGGCCAGGTGGTGCTGGTCCGGCCCCGGCCGGCCGTGTTCGCGTTGTTCCTGCCGCATGCCACGGCGGACGCCGAGGAGCAGCCTGCGGTACTCGGGCCGGCCTAGGTCCTGGTTCCCGGCACGGCGGCTTGGCCCGTAGGCTACGGCGGGTAATGAATCACCAGCAGACTCACGAAACTGCCACCGCGGGCCGGCAGCCGGTTGTCGGGATGATCGGGGCAGGCCAGCTGGCCAGGATGACCGCCGCGGCCGCGATCGGACTCGGCATCAGGTTCCGGGTGCTGGCGGCTACGCCCGACGAAAGTGCCGCGCAGGTAGCCGCCGACACTGTGGTGGGCGATTACCGGTCGACTGACGACTTGATGGCCTTCGCGGCCGGCTGTGACGTGATCACCTTCGATCACGAGCACGTGCCCCAGGCGCAGCTCAGAGCTCTTGAGGAAGCCGGGCACATGGTGTGGCCGAGTGCTGCCGCGCTGCGATTTACCCAGGACAAGCTGGAGATGCGCAGCCGGCTCACCCAACTGGGCGTTCCCTGCCCGAGGTTCGAGCCGGTGGAGTCGGTCGATGATGTCGTCGCCTTCGCCAAGCGAACCAGCTGGCCGGTGGTGCTGAAGGCTGTTTCCGGTGGCTATGACGGGCGAGGCGTCTGGGTCTGCGAGAACTCCGCGGCGGCCGCCGAGGTGCTGTCACACGGGTTGCCGCTGCTGGCGGAGGAGTACGTGCCGTTCGAGCGCGAGCTCGCGATCCTGGTCGCGCGCTCGTCCAGCGGGCACGGCGTCGCCTACCCGGTCGTGCAGTCGGTGCAGCGGGACGGCATCTGCGTCGAGGTGCTGGCGCCGGCTCCGCGCCTGTCAGCCGTGACAGCCGTGGCGGCCCAACGGCTAGGCCTCGAGCTGGCGCGGGACCTGGATGTGATCGGATTGCTGGCGGTCGAGTTGTTCGAGACGCGGCGCGGCGGGCTGCTCGTGAACGAGCTGGCTATGCGCCCGCACAATACCGGGCACTGGACTATCGAGGGCGCCAGGACGTCGCAGTTCGAGCAGCACCTGCGAGCTGTCCTGAACCTGCCGCTTGGCTCTCCGGCCATGGCCGCGCCGGCGGCGGTGATGGCCAACGTTCTCGGCGGGACCGATCCTGATCTGTACGGAAAGCTGAATCACGTGATGGCGGCTGATACCGCACTGAAGGTGCAGCTGTACGGCAAGCCGGTCCGGCCGGGCCGCAAGATCGGGCACGTGACGGCGCTGGGCAGTGACCTCGCCAGCCTGCGTGACCGGGCTGCGAGGGCGGCAAACTACCTGGCCACCGGTTCGGAGGAACCAGTTGCCGAGCCTGTGACAGGCGCTGGGCGGCCGCTGTGACCAGCCAGCCGCTGGTGGCTGTGGTGATGGGCAGCGATTCGGACTGGCCGGTGATGCAGGCTGCCGCCGAGGTGCTGGACGAGTTCGGGGTAGCGTCCGAGGTTGATGTCGTCTCGGCGCACCGGATGCCTGCCGACATGCTCAGCTACGGGCAAGCTGCGGCCGGCCGGGGGCTCAAGGTCATCATCGCGGGCGCCGGCGGCGCGGCGCACCTGCCCGGCATGCTTGCGTCGGTCACCACCCTGCCAGTCATCGGCGTGCCAGTGCCGCTGAAGCAGATGGACGGGCTTGACTCGCTGCTGTCGATCGTCCAGATGCCGGCCGGGATCCCGGTCGCCACCGTTGCGGTCGCCGGCGCTCGCAATGCCGGGTTGCTCGCTGTGCGCATCCTGGCTGTCAGCGACCGGGCGCTTGCCGAACGGATGGCGTCATTCCAGGCCGATCTGCGCTCCGGGGCGCAGGCCAAGGGCGAGGCCCTCCGCGCCAAGGTCCGGGTCCTGCGGGCTGGTCAGCAGCCGAGCCCGCCGACGGGTTCGAGCACCGAGCTTTAGCGTCCCGTCAGCGCCTGGGCGAGCCCGACTGGGCCGTTCCGTAGACGATTCGTCCCCTTTGTGTCGGCGTCAGCGTTCAACTGGCCCGTGCGACGGCGATCGGCGGTCGGCGCCCAGCTGACCCGACGGCGATTCGCGGCTTTTGCGCCGCTCGCTGCTGACCGGGCGCCTGTGTCTAAGCGCGTTTCGCCGTCTGTGCGCTCGGCAGCGCCAAGGCGTGTGCGACTCGATGACGATTTGCCCCTTCTGCGCTAGCGGCAGCACGCGGCGGGCGGGGGGCTCGGTGGCGGTTTTAGCTTGCAACTGAAGGTGATTTGCCCCGTTTGCCGCGCTGGTGGTGCGCGAGCGACTCACATATCACTGATTTAGGACGCGCGAAACATGACAAACCAGGCGAACTAAAGACCGAGATCGATGAAATGTCGGTGGAGAGAGCGATGCTGGTCTTGTGAGAGCCGAAGCTTTGCGGGGTAACGTCCGATTAGCCGGGATCATGAGCAGTGCTCAACTCGCGGCTGCCGGGAGATCTTCGCACCAGATTCGGGCGATGGCGGAGCGCGGCGAGCTCCTGCGCATCGGTTGGGGCTACTACGCCACGGCCGACTTGGCCGAGCTCATCCGGGCGCTTCCTACTGGCCGGTTGCTTCTTTCGGCGGCCGCGGCGGCCGCCTCTCTCGGGCCGAGCGCGGTGGTTAGCCACCAGACGGCCGCGCTGCTCCACGAGCTCAGCATGCTCGGCCCGCCACCAGCGGCGCTGACTGTCACCCGACCGCCGGGGGCGGGCAGCAGGTCCGGCAAGCCGGGCGTCCGCATCCACTGTGCTGCGTTGCCGCCCGGGCACGTTGGTGGGCGGCTAGGGGTGCCTGTGACCACGGTGCCGAGGACCGTCATCGATCTCGCCCGGGTGCTGGATTTTCGCGCTGGTGTGGTTGTGGCCGACTCGGCGCTGCAGCAGAAGCTGACGTCCAAGAAGGAGCTGATAGCGGTCATTGCCGCTTGCCAGCGGTGGCGCGGTGTCCGCAGGGCAGCTCAGGTGGTGGAGTTCGCGGATGGCGGGGCAGAGTCGCCGCTGGAGTCGCTAGCCCGGATCGTGTTCCGTGACGGCGGCCTGCCGCCGCCCGAGCTGCAAGTCGAGATCCGCGACTCTGAGTTCATCGGGCGCGTCGACTTCCTATGGCGGAAGTTCCGGACTATCGCCGAGGTCGACGGGGCCGGGAAGTATGACGACCGGACCCTGGCCATGCGGCAGCTGCGGCGCGACAAACGGCTGCGAGAGGCCGGCTACGAGGTCGTGCACTTTGACTGGAAAGAGATCAACGCCGATCCCGGATATGTGGTGACAGCAGTTCGGGCCGCTTTCGAGCAGGCTGGCCGCCGCGCCAAGGCCGACGGGCCATGAGGGTTGAAGCCGGACCGGCATCTCGCGAGGGGGCGGTAGTGGCTCGGCGGTCTGCTGGGCGATGACAGCGGGCATGTTGACAGCCCGGAAGGTCCCCATCGCTCTGGCCCGGCCTGGTCAAGGGGGGTGCCGTCACCGGGCTATGGTTCGCGGACGCTGGACGCCGCAGGTTCAGCGGTCCGTGGGCCGCTGGCTGGCTCGCAAATCAGCCCCCAAGGCCGGTCGTTGCGGCGGGTTATGACGATCGTCGCGCTCCGGTCGCCCTGCAGAGCCAGCCGGCGATGGATCTGCTGAACGTCTCCGGCCAGCCCGCGGCGGCGAATGTCGGCCGCGCCGATGCCGAGCTCGCGCAGCCTCCTGGCCACTTCCCGCTCATGCCAAGGCATCGACTCCAGAATGCGGAGCGTCCGGGCGAACGGGGTGCTCACCGGCCGGTCGAGTGACAGGAAGGCGATCATAGGGTCAATCTGCCAAGCGCCGAGCTCGCGCGCGAGCTCGGCGACCAGGCCAGCCCTGGTCACAGCCGGGTTCGGGTCGAGCAAGTACTCGCCCGGCTCGGAAACTACAGCGGGCTCCGCGGCCCTCGCTACTAGCGTGCTGGCTGCAGTGGTCACGGCCGCGTGCCCGGCTGGGAGGACAGTTGCCCGGCGCGCAGTCGTGGCGAAGCCCGGTGACCACAGCAGCGCTTCTTTCAGGTTGCGGCCGAGGGCGACGAATTCCAGCTCCCAGCCCGCCGGGACCAGCGCGTGCGCCAGACCGGGAGCAGCCTTGACGCATACCCGCGGCACCTGGTCGGCCAGCGCGATGCACCAGCTCAGCGGCGGATTCGAGTCACCAGCGCGCAGCCGCTGACCGCCGGCCCGGCGAGCCGGGTCGATGAAGGCGGCCATGATTCCCGCCAGCGTCAGATCACGCACATCGGCGCAGACGGGCGATACTGCGCCGAAGGCGCCATAGACGGCGGCGTTCCTGGTCGCGAATTGAAGGTTGGCACAATCAGCGTCGACAGCGAGCACTTGCTGCGCGGCTCTGGCCAGCGCCGTCAGGTCGCCGCCGATGCCGCAGCACAGGTCCGCGACGCGGGCCAGGCCAGCGAAGCGGCGGGCGCTGTGGGCCGCAGCCTGCTCGCCGGAGGCCTGCTCCAGCCCGTCCCTGGTGAAGAACATCTCAGCGGCGAGGCTGAATTTATCCCGTGCGGCGATCCTGAGGGCCTGCTGGGTGAGGGCGGCGGCGACGAGGCCAGCCGGGTACCGGTCCCGGAGCTCTGTGCCCAGGCGGAGTGCCTGATCAGGCGTCACGTCGATGCCACGGAGCTGGTCGAGCAGCTCCCCGCCCGCGGGCGTCAGCAACTGGGCGGCCTGGCTCACCGGCCCATCATCGCGGCCGGGGCGGGAGTGGCGCACTCCGGGCTGCCAGCCGTTGGCGCGGGTTCACTAGGACGTCCTACTATCTAGGCCATGAGTCATGACTTTCCTGCGTTCGCCCTGTCAGAAGAGCACGAGGCGCTCCGCGAGTCGGTGCGCGCACTGGCAGAGGAGAAGATCGCTCCGCACGCCGCCAAGGTCGACGAGACCGCCGAGTTCCCGCAGGAAGCTCATGACGCACTGGTCAAGGCCGACCTGCATGCCGTGCACATCCCTGAGGAGTACGGCGGCGCTGGTGCTGACGCTCTCGCCACCGCGATCGTGATCGAGGAAGTGGCGCGCGTCTGCGCGTCGTCCTCGCTGATTCCCGCGGTGAACAAGCTGGGTACCGTGCCGTTGCTGCTCTCCGGCTCCGATGAGGTCAAGCGGCAGTTCCTGCCACCGGTGGCGAGCGGCGAAGCCATGTTCTCCTACGCGCTCTCGGAGCCGGAGGCAGGGTCCGACGCGGCTGCGATGAAGACGCGCGCGGTCCGCGACGGCGACAGTTACGTCCTGAACGGCACCAAGCGCTGGATCACCAATGCCGGCGTGTCGCAGTACTACACCGTGATGGCTGTCACTGACCCGTCGGCTGGCGCCAACGGTATCTCGGCGTTTGTCGTAGAGAAGGCGGACGAGGGCTTCAGTTTCGGCGCTCCGGAGCACAAGCTGGGCATCAAGGGCTCGCCGACCCGTGAGCTTTACTTCGACAACTGCCGGATCCCGGCCGACCGGATCATCGGGCCCGAGGGCACTGGCTTCAAGACCGCGCTTGCCACGCTCGACCACACCCGGATCACGATCGCTGCCCAGGCACTCGGCATCGCCCAGGGCGCGCTCGATTACGCGACCGGCTACGTCAAGGAGCGCAAGCAATTCGGCAAGGCGATTGCCGAGTTCCAGGGCCTGCAGTTCATGCTGGCGGACATGGCCATGAAGATCGAGGCGGCCCGGCAGCTCACCTATGCCGCCGCGGCGAAGTCTGAGCGCGCCATGCAGGGGGAGCGGGCCGCTGACCTCACATTCATCTCCTCGGCATGCAAGTGCTTCGCCTCGGATGTAGCGATGGATGTCACCACGGACGCGGTCCAGCTGCTCGGCGGTTACGGGTACGTCAGTGATTACCCGGTCGAGCGGATGATGCGGGACGCGAAGATCACCCAGATCTACGAGGGCACCAACCAGATCCAGCGCATGGTCATGGCTAGGCAGTTGCTGAAGTAGCGGGACGGCTGACGTTTCCGCTGGTCAGCGGCTACCTTTCGGTTGGTGCCTCGGCGGCGCGGGGCCCGTCTGTGGACCGATCGTGGCGGGCCGGATGGCGCGGCGCTATGCCCGTTGTTCTCGGTTGGTTCCCGTCGTTTCCCGACGCGGTGCTGGATCCGTGCTGACCCCTGGGGCCTGAATGTCTCGCCGTACTTCGAATGACATCGCGCGGGGCGGTTGCAGCCACGGATAGTAACTATTGAGTGCGTCGCTCATGGCTGCCCCCGGGTTGGCGCGGCCCAACCAGTCCTGCTGATCTCTGGCCACGTTCCGACCTTGGTCGGATAGCGGCACCCGCGGCTTGGCCCTGGCCTGCTATGGTTGCGGCTGTGCAACCCGGCTGCTAGGGCACGCGCTGACGCGTAGGTCTGTGACCTGTCACCGCGTGCCGCTCAAGACTGCGCGGCACGCTCCTCCGTGACCAATGAGGAGTTGGCTTCGCCGTGTCATCATTCAGCCTGGTCTCGCTTGCTGAGGTCTGTCGTTCCAACGGTTTCGTCCGGGCGTCGTCGCCACTGAACTCCCGCGGGACGGGAGATCGAGGCCGACAGATTCGTGCCGTTGGGATTGCCGTACATCGAGTGCGTCGAATCGACGTTCGCTGTACGCGTGTCAATGGGTCATGAACGCCGAGCCGCCCGTGTTCGACCGGGCCGCCCTGTCTGCGGCGCTCCGGGAGTGGGAACTCTCGATCACGTCGCTCAGCTACCTCCCGCTGGGCGCCGGGAGTCATCACTACCTGGCGCGAGACGCTGCCGGTACCCGCTGGTTCGTAACCGTGGACGTACTGGAGTGGAAGCTCTACGGCATGTTCGGTCCGACGTTCGACCCGTGGGTGACCCCCGACCTCGAGTCGGGACTCGATGGCCTCGATCGCGCCTTTCGCACCGCCGTGGCGCTGCGCGATGGGGGCCTCGACTTCGTCCACGCACCGATAACTCGCCCCGATGGGGCCGTCGTGGCGAGGCTCGGTGACGACTATGCCGTGTCGGTGTTTCCGTTCATTGACGGCGCTTCGCACTCGATGACGGACCTAGACCGGCCCCGCTTGCTCGAGGCGGTCGGGAAGCTGCACGCATGCACCGACGTCGTACCCGCAGACCTGCCACGTCGGGACTCACTCACCGTTCCTATCCGCTCCCAGTTCTTCGAGTCCCTCGACGTCTTGCATTCGGGCTGGGACCATGGCCCCTTCGGCGAGTCCGCCCGTCGGCTTCTGCGCGATAGCGAGAGCCTCCTAAGGGACCTCTGGCATCGGTGCGACCAACTGGCGGACGAGGTCCGTGGCTCCGGGGTGGAATGGGTGATCACCCACGGTCAGTTGCACTCCGCGAATGTGTTGCGGGCCACCAGCGGCGTGCCCATACTGATCGATTGGGACTGTGTGGCCCTGGCACCGCGCGAGCGCGACTTGGGCAGGCACTGGGGTGGGCTGGCTGAACCAAAGACCCGCGAAGACTGGGCCTCGTACACCTCGGCCGGTGTTGGTGCGGGCGTCAATCCGTCGGCGGTCGATCTGTACTGGCACATCGGGTTGCTGTGGGGACTCTGCGTTAGCACCGGAACCCTTCAGTCCCCGCACGTCGACGATCCAGACACCCGACACATGTGGACGATGCTGCAATCGCTCTTGAGCGCGGCCGGCGAGGCGTCTAGGGGGCGGCGTCGATGAGAGTTCCCGACCGTTGTGTGGTGGATCTGCGCGACCGGGGCTATCTGATCTTCGAGGGGTTCCTCGAGGCCGACGAGCTGGCGGCGGCCCAGGACGCCTTGTGGCTGCACTATCCGCGGCCCGAGGAGTACTTCGCCGACCCGGCCGCTCATGCCTGGCTGGCAACCAGCCAGTGGGCCGGCCTGATCCGCGCACCGTGGCCGTCCTGGAGCCTCAACCGACTGGCCTTCCACCCCGACCTACTCGACCTGGCCGAGCGCTTCCTGGGCTCGGCCGACCTGCGTCTCTATGAGGCAGAGCTTTGGGCCAAGTACGCCGGGGCCGTCGACTACGACCAGCGCCACCACCGCGACTTCGTCAACCACAGCCTCGTCGTGCCCAAGCGCGCCCATCCGGCCACGCAGCTGTTGACGTGGATCCTCCTCTCAGACGTCGGCGACGAGGACGGCCCAACCAAAATCGTTCCGCTATCCGCTGGCGAGAGCGTCCCGTATTGGCCGATCCCTGGGGATCACGACATCACGAACGACCCCCCAGGGGGGATGTTCGCCGAGGAGGAGGCCTCCATGACAGGTCCCGCGGGAACCCTGTTCGCCTTTCGGTCCGATGTGCTTCACCGTGGGTCGCGCATGACCGGCGAGCGATCAGCCCGGTTCGCCTTGCTCGCCGACTACGACGCGTGGGGACCGCGCTGGACAGGCAGGGTCGCCTGGGCCGAGCGCGCGACGCACCCAGGCTGGTCCGAGATCGTCGAGCGGGCGACTCCCCGGGAGCGGTCGGTGTTCGGATGGCCCGCTCCCGGCGACCCGTACTGGGACGAGCAGACCTTGGCCGACACCCAGACGCGCTACCCCGGGGCGGACCTGACGCCCTACCACTGAGGGGACCGCGCAGCAGCGATCGTCCTGGCTAGAACCGCACAGGCCGTCGGACCGATCCTCGCACCGTTGCGGGAACTGGCCGGGCGAGCCAGGGCGAGCCTTCCGGAGTGGCGCGCCTGACCGCATCTACGGATCGCGTCCCGGCAAATCAGCGGTGCTGGATCCGTACTGACATCAGCCCTCATGACATGGCATCTACCTGCGGAAACTGCCCACGGCTCCGGTATCACCCAGATCTACGAGGGAACGAACCAGATCCAGCGGATGGTAATGGCCCGCCAGCTCCTGAAGTGAGCAGTTGCCCGACCAACGCACTCTTTGTCCAGCGGTGTCCGTTCGGCTGCGATCGCGGGCGCGAAGTGGATCAGCAACTGCCACTAAGGGGGGCCGCCTGATTGAGCGCCAGGCTGATCTTCGTCCTCGTGGCATGCCGTCTTGGCGCGTGGCCGCTCGACCGCGGTAGAGGGCCGTGCATGCAGGGGCGGCCGCGCCTGCACCTGGTGGTGCCGTTCCGCCGCGGTGGCCCCGTGCGTTGCAGCTGGAGCGCCCGCGGGTAGGGGGCCGCGCTGGGGTGCCCCTGTGGTGCCGCCCTGATCGGGGTATGCCCGGCCGTAGGCGATCAGGCCGGCGCAGATCAAAGAGGCGGCGATGGCTGCGATGTCGGTCATGGCGAAGATCATGGGAAGCGTTGCACCCGTGCCACGGAAGCCGGCCAGGCTCGGCCGTGCGAGCGCGACGGCGACGGGATAGATCCCGATGATGCCGCCTCCGACGGCGAGCTGCAGCACAACGAGCTGCTGTTGCGTCAGCTGTGACACCGGCGGCAAGAGCGCGGCACACGCCACGGTTGCTAGCAGGAATATGCCGACGACTGTCGTCTCGGCCCGCCCGGTCGCGAGCCCGATCACCGTGACGACGGTGGGCAGGAAGAACAGCACGAGAGTAGCGGTGCGGCGCCGGGACGCGCGCAGGTCGATTGCCGAGAAGGAAGCGTGAGCGAGCACTGCCAGTGCGGCCCAGAAAGCTCCAAGTCCGAGCGCCCTTGCACCGATTCCGTCCGGATCTCCGCCGATCATGCCGGCTTGCGACCAGGCCACGCAGATGACCACGCCGGCGACGGCGAGGAACGCGGCTGGCGTGTAAACCTTGACCCGGACGGGGGCGCGCTTGTCTGGATGACTCATTACGCAGCTTCGCGCGGCGTCCGGTCCGAGACGCGATTGCGAGCTGACAGCCATCAGCAGCACGGCAAGTGCTGTGGCGATGAGCGGGAAGACCCACCACAGTCCCGCTTCGACCAAGCCGATCTGGATTAGCGGGCCAGCGGCCATCCCGGCGGCCAGCGTCAGGGTGAGGCGGAACAGATGGCGTTCCGGCCGGGCCGGATCGATATCCAGCTCAAAAGCGGTGGCTGCCGAATAGACCAAGGCGAAACCGGCACCGGTTAGTGCGCCGGCGATCAACAGCTCCGGGAAGAAGACGGCACCATGGCGGACAGCGCCGAGAATCGTCGGGATCATGGCGGCCCGGCCGACCGCGCTCAGGGTCAGGCCCAGGCGGAACACACGGCCGCGCGCGGCCGCCCGCGATCCCTTCACCGCGAAGAAGGCCGCTAGCACCGCGGCGGCGAACAACGGTACGTAGACCGCACCGTACTGTGCAGCAGGCAGCGAGAAATAGTTCCTGTTCAGCAGCAGCTGAACGGCCGCGAAGAACGTGACGACCAGCGCGCCCTCAAGGCCCGCCGCGGCGTAGACGGTAGCCCGGCCGCCCGAGACTTCGTTGCGCCACGTCCGGCTCACCGGCTCGACACCCCCCCGAGTATCCGGGCACTGAGCATGGCCGACAGTGAAGAGATCACGGTCGGCCACTTCGCCCCATTGCCCGCCGTCGTCCTGCTGGGCAGGCCCGCAGGTTCCCGATTAGGTCAGGCTAGGCCGGCACCGGGCGGAGATTGCAAGGGACCTGGGTCCACCGCCTAGCCGGCGGCGCATGGTTATGGCACGTCAGCTGCTGAAGGGCAGAAATCGGGCTGCTGACCTGCGGTTTCTCTAAGCTGCCTCGGGCGAAAGGGGCCTCCCGATCTGGGCGGGCACTGCCTTCGCGCCCTGCGGCCCCCGCAGCGGCCGTACCTGGCCGGCAGGTCCGAGTCCTGCAGGGAGGGAGTCTGTGCGGTTTCCGTTAGGGAAGCGCATAAATGTCGTCAGGATGGTTAAGGCTGGCGGTTGCCGGTGTTAGAAAGGGCTTAACAGGCCCCGTGAAGGCCGGAGAGGTACGCGATCCCATGATCAAGTCAGATGAGACCTTGGTCGCCCGCCCTTGTGAAAACTTTCACAAGGCATTGATCTCAATCCCAGCCCCTGTGCCGACGGGTCGCGTCGGGGACGTCGTGGAAAGCCGCGCCAGCACGCGGCTCGCGCCAACCGCCGACGTACGGATCCATAACCAGTTCGCCGACCGAGTCCCCCTGGCGGGCGGCTTACAGCGATAACGCTGCTGCCCCCAGCCTCAGCCGCCGGCTGGCCAGCTGGGGCCCCTTCCGCGCACGTGCAGCAGCAGGAAACGTAGCAGGGCTGCCGCGCCACGCGCAGGCCAGTGCGAGCACCCGCGCCATCAGGAGCGTCCGCTGCTCACGCACGTCAATGCCCTGCATTAGCGCGCCCGAACGCGCTGGATAAGCCCGATCGGCGCGCCTGCCATATCCGCATGCAACGACAAACGCAACGACAAGAGGAAGCACCACAATGCACTCGACAATGAACCCGGCGCTCGGCCACGGCAGCGCCGAGCCCGCCCGCCCGGGCCTGACCTTCCGCAAGCGAACAACAGCGCCGGTCGAGTCGGCGGAGGTCGACGAGCCGCCAGATAGCGAGCCGGTCGCCGTCCAGCCGGTCGTCGCCGTTGAGCCGACCGTCACCCAAGAGCTGCGGGAGCTCGGCGAGGCCCATTTCTGGCCGCACGCCCACATGGCCGGTGACCTCTCGTCGCCGGGTGCGACGAAGATCGTGACGCGCGGGCACGGGGTCTGGGTCGATGACGAACGCGGGAACCGATACTTCGACACCCTGTCCGGCATGTGGCTCTGCAACATCGGGCATGGCCGGCGCGAGGTCGCCGACGCAGTGCACGCGCAGATCTGCCAGCTCGGGTACGCGCCCGACGGCAGCGTGCACCCGGCAACCCTGGAACTCGCCGCACGAGTCGCTGGGCTGGCCCCTGACCCGGCCTCGCGCGTGTTCTTCGTCAGCGGCGGCTCGGAGGCCGTCGAGACCGCCATGAAGATGGCGAAGAAGTTCCAGCGCAACCGCGGTGACGCGGGGCGTTACAAGTTCATCAGCCGCCGCGGCTCCTACCACGGCGCGACCCATGGATGTCTCAGCCTTGGCGGCGGCGGGTCCAACAACGGCGCCGAGTACGGCCCGCTTCCCTACGGCGGGGTGCGCGTCCAGGGGCCGGACCAGTACCGCAACCCGTTCGGCGGGAACGACGGCAGGGGCGACCTCGAGTGCGCGCGCGAGATCGAGCGGGCGATCCTCAACGAAGGACCAGGCACCGTCGCCGCAGTGATCGGCGAGCCGATCTCGGCCGCCGCCGGCGTGCACATCCCGCACTCGGAGTACTGGCCGATGGTGCGCGAGATCTGCGACCGGTATGGCGTCCTGCTCATCTGCGATGAGGTGATCACGGGGTTCGGCCGCACTGGCCGGATGTTCGCGACAGAGCACTGGGGGGTTGTCCCCGACATCACCGTGGTGGCCAAGGCGCTGACGAGCGGGTACGTGCCCATCGGCGCGGCCATCGCGACCAAGCACATCGCCGACGCCTTCATCGGCCCTGCCGGCGCCGCCTTCAACCACCGCATCACCTTCGGCGGGAACCCGGTGTCGTGTGCCGCGGGCCTCGCGAACCTGCGCGTTCTCGAGAGCGAGGACCTCGTGAGGAACGCGGCGGACATGGGTGGCTACCTCTTCGGCCGCCTGCAGGAGCTCTATCGTCACGACATCGTCGGCCAGGTCCGCGGCGGGCTGGGCCTCATCTGCGCTGTCGAGATCGTCGCGAACCGCACGACCAGGGAGCCCTTCCCGCAGGAAGCCCGCCTCGCCCGCCGTGCGGGTCTGCTGATGGAACGGCACGGCCTCCTCGGCCGCGCCGGGGACGTCTTCTTCGTTGCTCCGCCGCTGTGCGTCACCCGCAGCGAAGTCGACTTCCTCGTGAGCCAGCTCGACGCCGTCATCGCTGAGCTGCAAGCTGACCTGCTTACGGGGGAGAAGGCGGCATGACCACGCCCCGGCTGAAGGCTTACGTCGTCAACCTCAGGCGTCGGGCCGACCGGCGTGCACGGATGGAGCGCGTGCTTCCGGCTGCGTGGGACGTCCAGTTCACGTCGGACTGGGACGGCCCGATGGACGGGCAGGCCATCGATCCGGATGACCTGCCCGGCTTCGGGCTCTACCCATGGGAGATCCCGAGCGACAACCCCTGGTGGTGCCGGCCCCTCAAGCTCGGTGAGATCGGATGCGCCATTAGCCACTGGATGTGCTGGCAAAAGGCAGCCAAGGACGGCGCGGACCCGGCACTGATCCTTGAGGACGACGCCGTGCTCGCCGATCACTGCGCCGAACTGCTTCAGGCTCGCCTAGCACGGCTGTCGATCGCCGGCCCGCACTGGGACCTGCTCTACCTGGGGCGATGGGCACTCGACGACGAGGATCGCCCGGTGGCCGAGGGCATCGTGCAGCCTGGGTTCAGCTACTGCACGTTCGGTTACCTGCTCAGCGCGTCCGGGCTCGCTGCGGTGCTCAGCTGCGGATTCGAACGCGCGCTGATACCGGTCGACGAGCTGCTCCCCGCCCTGTATATGGGCCACCCAAGGGAGGACGTCCGGTCGCTGTATCCCAAACGTCTCAGGGCGTACGCTCTCGAGCCGCCCCTCGTTGCGCAACTGCCTAAGGATCAGGCCGGAAGCGACACGGAGACAAGTGCCTTCGCGCCGAGCAGACGGCTCCAGCTCGCAGGGAGCAGCCAGTGAACGGGCTCACGGAGCAGCGGCCCGAGACCCTGCGCAAGCTGCCCGGGCCAACAGTGCAGGCAGTGATCTTCGACATGGACGGCGTCCTGCTGGACTCCGAGCCGCTGCACCACCACGCGGCGAACACGGTGCTGCTCGAGGACGGCCGTCCTGCGCTCTCACTGGCGGAATACACCCGCTACCTCGGCACTACCGACGAGGACATGTGGCGTGACCTGCGGACGACGCGCAGCCTCGATCGGCCGCACGAGCACTACCTCAGGCGCTTCGACGCCCACGTGCTAGCTGCCTACCAGCAGCACGCGACTGCGGCTCCGGGCGCAATCGACCTGCTCGAATGGCTGACCGCGCGCGGGCTGCCGCTCGCCGTGGCGTCGTCGTCGCGCGCCCGGTGGGTCGAGACCTGCCTCCGCACTATCGGCATGCGGCGCTACTTCGATGCCATCGTCGGAGGCGACATGGTGGCCAGGGGCAAGCCAGATCCCGACATCTTCCTGCGTGCCGCACGCCGGCTGCGGGCCCAGCCCGCACGGTGCATCGTCTTCGAGGACTCCCCAGCCGGGGTAACCGCCGCCAGAAGGGCAGCCATGTACACGGTCGCCGTCTGCACTGCGTACACGCCACCGGGCCTGGCCCAGGGCGCCCACTTCACCGTCAACTCCCTGGCCGAGGTTTCCCGCATACTGCGCGGCGACACGAGCCCGCGCACGCAGGCAGCCGGCGCAGCGCCCGGTGCTAGCTGACCAACGGGCGGTCGGGCCGCAGTTGCGCGGGTCTTGGTCAGCTGCCCGCTTAGCGGCGGGAACTCATCGCTGGACCTGCAGCATCCGCGGCCAACCCCTCACGACACCGCGTGCCTGGCGGCAGCCGCGATCTCGCCGGCCACATCCGCAGGGTGGTCAAGCGGCAGGAACGTCCGGCCGGCTGGCACCGTGGTCAGGGTTGCGTGCGGGAATGCCTCGCTCAGCTGCTGTCCCAGCCGGATACGGAAGAACGGGTCATCCTCTCCCCAGAGGATCCGCACGGGACCAGTGAACTGGCCGAACCGGGTGGCGGCATCGAGGAGGACGCGCGGGTGAACGCCTCGCGCGAACTTTGCAAGGTCGCGGCGGATGGCCTTGTTAGCCAGGGGTTGCATCCAGCTGAGGGTGAGGTCCGGATCGAGCGGTCCGCTGGACAACGGCCCGAATGCGAGCGGGCCGTGCCGCAACGTTTCCGACCGAAGCGCCGGGACCATGCCCGCGACCACGCCGGGATGGCGCAGCGCGCGGAAGAGCGGCGCGAGTGCCCGGGGAGGGAACGTGCCGAAGGCGTCGCAGTTGGTCAGGACCGCGGCGCTGACCAGGCTCGTGCCGGTACCGAGCATGATCTGGCAGATTGCCCCGCCGGTGTCGTTGCCGACGATGGTCACGTCGCTAAGGCCAAGCGCCGAGATGAAGTCCAGGGTGAGCTTGGCGATCCCCTCGGGCGAGAGGTTGGCATTGGCGTTCATCGGCCACTGGTGCGCGCCGAGCGGGAGCGTTGGCGCGTAGCTGCGGATGCCCGCAGCCGCGAGACGCTCCGCCACGGGTCCCCAGAGACGAGCATCGACGAGAACTCCGTGCACGAACACGACAGGCGGGCGGGAGCTTGAGGCAGGCCCGGTCGCGCGATACGCGAGTCTGCCCTGCGGCAGGTCTGTCACCGTGAAGCCGGCGGGAGCATGAGTGGTTGTCATGTATAAAAACATACAGGCAGTACGTATGTAAGTCGAGAGGCCGTTTGGCACGGCCGCGCAACGATGTGGAGAATCGGAGAATGCCGTCCCGGACTTCTGTCACGACGAGGACGCGGCGTGCGCAGGCCGACCGCTCTGCCGCGACCCGTGACGCGCTGATAGCGGCGGCGCGTCGGCTGTTCGCGGCGCAAGGATTCGCGGAAGTGCCGACCGACGCGATCGTCGCGGCGGCCGGTGTCACGCGCGGGGCGCTCTATCACCAGTTCGCGGACAAGACGGCGCTGTTCGACGCGGTCTTGGAAACGGTCGAGGCCGATATCGCCAGGCGGCTCGCCGAGGAAGTGGCGGCTGCCGGAGTGTCCGATCCGGTCGAGGCATTGCGCTTCGCCGTGCGGACCTGGCTGGAGATCTGCGTCGAGCCGGAGATTTACCGCATCGCCCTCATCGACGGGCCGTCGGTCCTGGGCTGGACGCACTGGCGGGCGGTGTGCCAGCGATACGTGTTCGGACTGGTGCAGGAGCTCCTGTCGCAAGGGATCGAGCTCGGGCGGATCCGCGCACAGCCGGTGCGGCCTCTTGCGCACGTGCTCATGGGAGCCGGCGACGAGGCTGCCCTTTATGTCGCGGAAGCGGCAGACCACGCACAGGCACGCGCCGAGATGATCTCGGTCATCGACCAGCTCATCGCAGGCGTGACCGCGTGACGGCGTGCTGACCGCCCGCCGGAGGTCCGGGCACAAGATCAAAACCTTCAGACCGGGAACGGGCTCTTCGGCGCCAGCCCGTCTGGCCAGCTCGCGGCAGCCGCCAGCCCGCCAAGGAGCGCTTCAGCGGCCGCCCGGCCGGGGCGGCGCTAGAGTGTCCTGCCGCGCGGCGACTAGGCGGCCGTCAGTGCCCGTCGCGCGGGTACCGGCGCTCCCAGTTGCGCTCGCGGATCAGCATGCCATCCTCGCGCAGCTCTCGGCGGAACCGGTAAATCAGCACCTGTTCGTCGCTGTCGAGGTCGAGCACGGAGGTGACGATCAGCAGCCGGCCATCCAGGTGGATCTCGGTACGCGCCTCGCCGTGGGCGGAGGATGTGCCGGGGCGGTCGTCGTTGACCTCGTAGCGCAGGTATTCCTCGTCGGTGACCCGGCCCCACTGGAATTGCGTGGCCGTGCTGCCACGCCACCAGATCGCGACAGTGCCGGTGTCGTCCCGTTGCATGGTCCAGCGCACCGGGAGCATCTCCCCCCGGTGGCTGACGCCCGGCGGAGCCTGCTCCGGGGCAGGCACGCCGAACTCCGGCTCCGGCCGGGCCGCAGCCGGTATCACCGGCAGTATCAGCCTGGTCCCGGCTTGCCCGAGCCGCACCGTTGCCGTGGCCGGGTAAGGGGTCGGCCAGATCATCGGCCACATCGCGTTCGACAGCGCGATCCGGATCCGGTGGCCGCGCGGGAACACCCAGGACGTGACATGCAACTCCAGCGGCAAGCAGCCGGGCTGGTGCGAGCCCGGATCTCGCAGCGGATCCGGCCGGCCCGCCCGCCCGGCTCCGGTCACCAGAGTGACGGTGCCGTCGGGTGCCACGTCACTGAGCCTGCCGAACCAGTGTGTCGGATCCGCGTCCGTGCAACCGCTGATCTCGACGACCGGGAAGCCGAGGATCTCCACGTCATCCGCGAGCGGCGCGGTGTCGAAGACCAGGCTGAAGGCATCCGCGCCGCGCTGGTCCGGGGTGAGCTCGCCCCACCAGTGACCGGCCTCCACGCCTGCGGAGGGCACGTAACGCAGCGCCACTGAGCTGTCAGCCGGCGGCTCGAGCAGCAGGTTGCGCTCCGGACCGCAGTACCACTGCTGATAGACAGTCCGCTCGGGCGGGAACGCTGCCTCGGTCCGCCACCGGCCGGGTATTTCGGTCAGGTTCAGGTCGGGCGGATACCAGTGCCGGACGTACACGGTTACCGGCGGCTCCGACATGATCCCGCTGTCGGTGCCCTTGAGCCAGTGATCCCACCATCGGATCGCGTCAGTCCGCCATTCGATCGCCGGTCCGGGCACCGCGTTATGCGGGAACGTGTGGTTCCACGGGCCGATCAGCATTTTCACCGGCGCGGCTGCTTCCGCGAGCATCCGGGGTACCGAGTCCCGGTAGCCGTCGTACCAGCCGCCGATCAGGAACGCCGGGATCGTGAGCCTGCTGTAGTCCGGCCGCAGTGACGCACGCCGCCAGTACGGGCCATCCTGCTGCTGACCTAGCCACGTCGCCAGCCAGGGCTCGCTGTCGAACCGCCGGGCCAGCGTGCCGGAGTCCAGCGGGAAGTCGGGCGCAGGGGGCAGCGCGTTCAGCTGATCGATCATCAGCGCGTACTCGTCGATGTGCAGCAGCCCGTCGATGTAATGCACGTCGTCGTGGAAAAGGTCGTCGGAGGCGTCTACCGCGATAATCGCCTTGAGCGCGGGCGGGCGCCGCAGAGCGACCTGGATGGCGTTGAAGCCGCCCCAGGAGATGCCCCACATCCCGACGGCGCCCGAGCACCACGGCTGGCTGGCCAGCCAGGCGATGACGTCCTCGGCGTCGCGCTGCTCCTGCTCGCTGTACTCTCCGTCGGGTAGTTCTCCGGCGCTGCTGCCGGTGCCGCGGATATCCACCCTGGCGCCCGCGTAGCCGTGCCGGGCCATGTAGTCGTAGAGCCCGTAATCCCTGACGAGCATCGCGTCGTCCTTGCGGTACGGCAGGTATTCCAGTAGCGCTGGCACGGGAACGGCGCCGGGCGAGCCGGTCCGGGCCTCGGCCGGAAGGTAGAGCGTTGCCGCAAGCTCGATGCCGTCCCGCATCGGTATCCGGACGTCCTGCACGTCCATCTGCGCGCCGGTCACGACCGGGTCCCGATAGCGCTGCATAGCAGCTCCACGAACTCATGGACCCGCAAGTCCCGCATCTGCGGTGACTGCGCGGCCGAACCGAAGAGGCCGGGGTCGAGTTCCTCAGTGACGATCGCGTCCTGGCAGCGATCCATCAGCCAGTCGACAAGCGAGATCAGCATCCTGGTGTCGATGTCTGTGCGGATCTCGCCGCGCGCGATGCCGAACTCGACGAACGCTTGGGTGCCATACGGGTCCTCGTGGAGCAGGAACTGGGTGATCTCCCGCCGTAGCTGCAGGCTGGAGCAGTAGTTGCCGAGGAGCGTCACCCGGTAGGGCACCCAGTCCTCGTGGATGAGGTGCGGAGTGTGCTCGATCCAGTACCTGATGACCGCGAAGAAACCGGCGGCGACCACGTCTGCCGGGGCATCCAGGTAGCAGCTGAACGACCGGGCGGCAGCCTGGTAGGCAGCGAGGAACAGCCCGTCCTTGCTGGTGAAGTAGCCGAACACCGCCCCCTTGGCGACGCCGGCCTCGCGCGCGATTTCCTCGATCCGGACGCCGTCATAACCGCGTTCGGCGAAATGGCGCATCGCCACCCGCACAATCTGCTCCTGCCGCGCCGCCTGACGAGCAGTTGCCCGGACCGGCACGCGGTCCGCGGGCCCGCGGCTCCCAAGAGGTGGTGCAGTCCCAAGGGGCGGTGCAGTCCCTAGGGACGGCGCAGTCCCAACGGATGGTGCAGTTTGACCTGAGGTCATTTTCAGATCCCGACTCGATTCCTGTAATGCCATTGACATGATCTGGCATTTTACCCATACTCGTCAATCAACTGAGGCACTTAACTGACCGGAAGTCACAATGCTGACTGGCACTCAGGCTCGCGCCAAGTGGGACGTTGTCGTGGTCGGCGCGGGGCATAACGGCCTGGTTGCTGGGGCCATGCTCGCCAGGGCAGGCCTGGCGACGCTCGTGGTCGAGCGCCGGGATGTAGTCGGCGGTTGCTGCGTCACTGAGGAGATCGCGCCGGGCTGCCGCGCTTCCACTACCTCCTACATCGCATCGATGTTGCGACCCGAAGTAATCAGAGAGCTGAACCTCGGCCAGCACGGGCTGCGGATGATCCCCTGCGAGCCCGCGGTGCAGGTAGCACTCGACGACGGAGAGGTGCTCGCCGCGTGGGGGAACGCCGACCAGACAGCCGCGGAGATCAGCCGGTTCTCTGCTGCCGACGCCCGTGCCTTTGTGGCGGCTGATCTGGAGCTGCGGGCGCTGGCGCGCCGGTTGCAGCCACTGTTCATGCAGCTGCCGCCGGACACTCGGGCAACCGGGCTGCGGGGGGTGCGCGAGCTACTGCGGCTTGGTGGCAGCATGCGCGGCGTGCGCGGGCCCGAACTGGAAGGGCTGACCCGCCTCCTGACCGGGAGTCTCGGCCAGTTCATCGACGCGCGGTTCGAGTCAAGGCAGGCCAAGGCCCTGCTCCTGGCTAACAACCTGTACGGCAAACACGGCGGCCCGTACCAGCCCGGCACGCTGCTCGGGCTGGCCTTCCACCTGCTGTCTGGTGGCGAGGACGCGGTCCAGGGTTTCTTCGGTCACGTCATGGGCGGCATGGGCGCCATCAGCGACGCGATCGCCGCCGCCGGGCGCTCCTCGGGACTGCAGATCGCCACAGGTGCGCCAGTCGCCCGGATCCTGGTGCGCGGTGGCCGGGCGGCCGGGGTCGCGCTGGACGACGGGACCGAGATCGAAGCCGGCACGGTGCTGTCCGGTGCGGACCCGAAGCGGACCTTCCTCGGGCTGATCGACAAGGAGGAGCTATCCGCCGACTTCAGGGCCGCGGTCGGCGGGATCAAGATGGACGGGCCGTGCGGCAAGGTCAACTTCGTGCTCGACGAGGAGCCGCGGGTGATCGGGATGCCTGCGGACGCCGGGCCCGGCCGCCGTGCGCTGTTCACCCTGCCGCCTGACCTTTCGGTCGCTGATGCCTGTTATGACCGGGCCAAGCGTGGTGAGCTTGCGGACGCCGACGAGCTCTTCGTGGACTGCGTTGTTGCGTCCAACGTCGACGACTCGCTCGCGCCGTCCGGGCGCCACATCATGACGTGCTTCGTCCAGTACCTGCCGTACCGGCTGACCAGCGGAACCTGGGACAGCCAGCGGGAAGAACTCGGCGACCGCGTGCTCGCAAGGATCGCGAGGTTCGCGCCGAACGTGCCAGCGGCGGTGGTGGCCCGGCAGGTGCTCACGCCGCTGGACCTGGAGCGCGAGTTCGGCCTAACCGAGGGCAACATCTTCCACGGCGACATCAGCGCAGACCAGCTATTCCACATGCGCCCGGTGCCGGGCTGGTCGCGCTACGCGACGCCGATCGACCGGCTGTACCTGTGCGGCGCGGGCGCCCACCCGGGCGGCGGAGTGACCGGTGCACCCGGTTACAACGCCGCCAGGCGCGTGCTCGCTGACCTGCGCGCGGAGAGGCGACGACGGTGACCGCCGACGTCATCATCATCGGAGCCGGCGTGATCGGCGCTGCGACCGCGCTGCACCTGAGCCGGCTCGGGGCCGGCGACGTGCTGGTGATCGACCGCGCGACCGCCGGAGCAGGGATGAGCTGCCGGTCCTCGGCGCTGGTGCGGATGCACTACACCTTCCCGCCCGAGGTCGAACTGGCGGTCCGTAGCGATGCCATGTTCGACGCGTGGCCGGAGCTGACTGGCAGGCCATGCTGCATCCGCCGGACCGGCTTCGCGCGCATCGTGGCACCGGGCGAGGAGAGCGCACTGCGCGCGAACCTGGCGATGCAGCGCGCGCTCGGCGCGCGTGCCCTGGAAATCGACGCTGCCGGGCTGACAGAGCTTGCGCCCGGGTTCTGCGTGGACGACATCAGCTGCGCTGGATGGGAACCGGACGGCGGATACGGGGATGGTGCCGTAGTAGCTGGCGACCTGCTGGCCGCAGCGCGGGCGCGGGGCGTCCGGTACCGGCCGGGTACCAGGGTCCACGGGCTGGTACGCGACGGTGACCGGGTGACCGGCGTCAGGGTCGGCGCCAGCAGCGAGACGGAGCATGCAGGCACCGTGATCCTCGCCGCCGGCGTGTGGTCGCCCGCTCTGGCCAGGACCGCTGGCCTGTGCCTGCCGATCGAGACCGAATTTCACCAGGTCGCCCTGCTCGCGCATCCGCGCTGGGCAGGCGCCCCGTTCGCCTGCATTGACTCGGTCACGCAGACCTACTTCCGCCCGGAGGCCGCGGGCGCGATGACGCTGGTCGGTTCTTTCGCCGGGCCGCGCGGCGCCGACCCGGATAGCTTTCCGGATACTGCCAAGGCCGAGGACCTGGCGCCGCAGGTGCAGAGGGCGTCGCATCGCGTTCCCGCGCTGGCCGACGCGGGAATCGCTCGCGGGGTGACCGGCGTGTACGACATGACCCCGGACGCCAGGCCGCTGCTCGGCCGGGTGCCAGGACTGGACGGGCTGATCATTGCCGCGGGCTTCTCTGGCATGGGATTCAAGATCGCTCCCGCTGTCGGCGAGGGTCTTGCCGGGCTGATCGCCGGACCGCCGCCCGGCAGCGTCGACCTGACACCGTTCCGGCCGAGCCGTTTCGACGAGGGATCGCCGATCCAGCCGCCGCACCCCTATTCCGACGACTGACCAGGCGGGGCTGCCAGGCGTGGAGGAGACGCAGGTGAGAACTGTCGCAGCAGATGGGCACCAGGAGCCGGATCCGCAGGAATCCCGGGAACCGCCGGGCAGGCCAGGGTCTGAGGAGATCCCGCTGGAGCCTAGCTTGCCCGGGCCTAGCTATACCGACGAGCACGAGTTCGCCAGGGAGCGGGACGTGGTGCTGCTGGCCGACTGGTTCTGCGTCGGCAGGGAGGAATCCCTCCTCGCCTCCGGTGACTATCTCACTGCCGATGTGGCCGGCGAGAGCATCCTGGTAGTCAGGAACTCAGACGGCCTCGCGGGCTTCTACAACCTGTGCCGGCATCGCGGTTCCCGGCTAGTGCCGGTCGCGGAATCCCAGCCAGCCGCCAGTTCCGGCCGCAGCGGCTGCGCGGGCGGCGCCATTCGCTGCCCGTACCACGGCTGGACCTACGCACTCGACGGATCACTGCGCTCCGCGCCGTTCCTCCCGGACCTGCGCCGGTACCGCGACCGCCTGTCGCTGCACCCCGTCGCGATCGCCACCTGGGGTGGCTTCATCTTCGCCCGGCTCGGTCGCGCCGGTGTCCCGCTGCAGGCCCAGCTGAATGGCGCGGACGAGCGGCTCGCCGCATACCCGCTGGCACAGCTGCGCTCGGGGCACAGGATCGTGTACCGGGTCGCCGCGAACTGGAAAGTGATCCTGGAGAACTACAACGAGTGCTACCACTGCGGCCCGGTGCACCCTGAGTTGTGCGAGCTGGTCCCGGCGTTCGGCCGCGGCGGCGGCGATCTCGACTGGGAGGCGGGCATCCCGCACCGTGAGGGCGCGTACACCTTCACGATGACCGGCACGACCAGGCGCGCGCCGTTCCCCGGACTTCCGGAGGCAGCCCGCGCTCGCCATCTGGGCGAGCTGGTGCTGCCGAACTTGATGCTCAGCCTGTCGGCCGATCACGTCGCTGCCTTCACTGTCTGGCCGCATGACGCCGGCCACACCACGGTTGTCTGTGACTTCCTGTTCTTCCCCGACGAGATTGCGCGCGACGATTTCGACCCGATGGATGCCGTGGAGTTCTGGGACCTGGTCAACCGCCAGGACTGGGCCATCTGCGAGCAGGTCCAGGACGGCATGAGCTCGCGGATGTTCACCTGCGGCTACCTGGCTCCGATGGAGCAGCCAAGCGCCGATGTCAGGCGCTACATCCGCGCGCGGCTCAGCGGGGAGCCCGGCTGGCCGTCCGCCACGACCCACGTCACCGGCACTACGGGCTAACTGAACCCCGACTGCAAGGAGGCAACACATGTCCCCAGAACCGCGAGCCGATCCAAGACGCTGGATCGTGCCCGCGCCCCTGAATACCGACCGGCGCGGCTTCCTGCGGCTGACCGGGGCGGCCGGCTTGCTCGGCGTCGTCGGCACGGCCGGCGGGCTGGCGGGCTGCTCGACCGGCAATGCGGCCGCCGGCGCAAACGGCGCCACGAGTACGACAGCACCTGGCGGCGGCGTGCATATCCGCGAGTACGTGCCGGGGCCGCAGCCGGCCTCAGGCGGCCGGCACGGCGGCACAGTGAATGTGGTCTGGTCTGATCCGCCGAACTCGCTCGATCCCGCGGTCGGCTACAACCTGACCGCCTGGGACGCGATCACCGGGGTTGTCTTCTTCGGCAGCCTCATGGCCTACGACAAGCAGCTCGGCGGGCCTGTCGCGAACATCGCCGCCGCTCCGCCGGTCATCTCGGCTGACTCGAAGACGCTGACCTTCACGCTCCGCAGGGGAGTGAAGTTCCACAACGGCCGCGAGATCGTCGCGAGCGACTTCATCTACTCGTGGGAGCGGATGCTCGCCCCGGCGCTCGCCTCGTGGGCCACCAGCTACCTGACCTCGATCGAGGGTGCCAACGCCGTGATCAACGGGAAGACCAAGACCCTGGACGGGGTCGAGGCACCGGACGACCACACGCTCGTGGTGCACCTGACCGCACCCGACTTCACCATCCTGAACGCGTTCGCGCTGCCGTTCACCGCGCCGGTGCCGAAAGAAGAGGTCGAGCGGCTCGGGAATACCGCCTTCGGTGAGCGGCCCGTCGGGTTCGGCCCGTTCCGCGTTACTGCGTATGACG
>DATMMA010000127.1:0-3619 GCA_035570295.1 Streptosporangiaceae bacterium | reverse complement strand
GACCTGCGCTCTATACTAGAATCGCATTATAGTCGCAGGCGATTAGGGTCGCGTGAAGCGAGCGCCTGACCGGCTGGGGAGTCTGCTAACAGAAATCACGCAAGGATGCACGCCGTCACCGCGTCTGAAGCCGGCCTCGGCGCGTGAAGGAGGCCGGGAGACTGTGACCAAGCAGGTCCAGCAGCTCGATCGTGTCATCATCAGGTTCGCCGGAGACTCAGGCGACGGCATGCAGCTAGCCGGGGACCGGTTCACCCAGGAGACCGCAACCTTCGGTAACGACTTGTCTACGCTGCCGAACTTCCCCGCCGAGATCCGGGCTCCGGCCGGCACGCTACCCGGCGTGTCGAGCTTCCAGCTTCACTTCGCTGACCACGACATCCTGACTCCCGGCGACGCGCCTGACGTGCTGGTCGCGATGAACCCGGCCGCCCTCAAGGCGAACCTGAATGACGTCCCGCGCGGCGCCGACATCATCGCCAACACCGACGAATTCACTAAGCGCAACCTGGCGAAGGTTGGCTACGACGCCAACCCGCTCGAGGACGGTTCGCTCGACGCCTACCAGGTGCACGCCATTCCGCTGACCTCGGTGACCGTGAAGGCGCTCGAGGAGTTCGACATCACCCGCAAGGACGCCGAGCGAGCGAAGAACATGTTCGCTCTGGGCCTACTGTCTTGGCTCTACAACCGGCCGGTTGACGGCACCCTGCGGTTCCTGAAGGCCCGGTTCGCGTCCCGGCCGGAGATTCTGGCGGCGAACCAGGCCGCCTTCCAGGCGGGCTGGAACTACGGCGAGACCACTGAGGCGTTCTCGGTTCAGTACGAGGTCAAGCCTGCCCCGCTCCGGCCTGGCAAGTACCGGAACATCACCGGCAACGCCGCGCTGGCCTACGGCCTGGTGGCGGCATCCCGCCGATCTGGCCTGCCGCTGTTCCTGGGCTCCTACCCGATCACTCCGGCCTCGGACATCCTGCACGAGCTGTCCAAGCTCAAGCGGTTCGGCGTTCGCACCATGCAGGCTGAGGACGAGATCGGCGGAGTCGGCGCGGCCCTCGGCGCATCCTTCGGTGGCGGCCTGGGCGTGACCACCACCTCGGGCCCCGGCATGTGCCTGAAGGCGGAGACGATCGGGCTAGCCGCCTCAGTCGAGCTGCCGCTGATCATCTGCGATATCCAGCGGGCCGGGCCGTCGACCGGCATGCCGACTAAGACCGAGCAGGCTGACCTGCTGATGGCCCTCTATGGCCGGAACGGCGAGTCGCCGGTCGCCGTGGTCGCGCCGGCTACTCCGGCCGACTGCTTCGACACCGCGCTCGAGGCGGTCCGGATCGCAGTGAAGTACCGCACCCCGGTGATCATCTTGTCCGACGGCTACCTTGCCAACGGATCAGAGCCCTGGCGTATCCCGGCCGTGGACGGCCTGCCGAAGCTTCGGGACGAGTTCAAATTCGCAGGCGGGAACGTGGCGGTCGACGGAACTGCCGGCCCGCCGTTCCTGCCTTTCCAGCGTGATCAGAAGACGCTGGCGCGGCCGTGGGCAGTGCCCGGCACGCCGGGACTCGAACACCGGATCGGCGGGATCGAGAAGGCCGACATCACTGGCACGATCTCATATGACCCGGATAACCACGACAAGATGGTGCGGCTCAGGCAGGCCAAGATCGACGGCATAGCAGCCGACATCGCGCCGGTCGCAGTCGACGATCCGGACGGTAACGCCAAGGTGCTCGTACTCGGCTGGGGCTCGACGTACGGATCGATCGGCGCGGCAGTCCGCCGGGTGCGGCTTGCGGGCGGCTCGGTTGCCCAGGCGCACCTGCGGCACCTGTCTCCCTTCCCGGCCAACCTCGCCGAAGTGCTGCGATCCTACGAGAAGGTGCTGGTTCCCGAGATCAACCTCGGCCAGCTCGCACTACTGCTGCGCGGGCGCTACCTGACCGACGTGGTGTCCTATAACCGCGTCCGCGGCCTGCCGTTCCGTGCGGCCGAACTGGCCGACGTCATCCAGGATGTGATCAGCAATGTCTGACGGTTCAGCAAACGGCGGGGCTGTTGACCGCTCTGCTGCCGAGTTCCCGGAGCCGGCGCACCGGTTCGCCTCGCTGACGCTGGTTCCCAAGGCCGACGAGAAGCTGGCGACTAAGGACTTTAAGTCTGACCAGGAAGTCCGCTGGTGCCCTGGCTGCGGCGATTATGCGATCCTGGCCGCGTTCCAGGCTTTCCTTCCTGAGCTAGAGATCCCGCGAGAGAACCTCGTGATCGTCTCCGGCATCGGCTGCTCGTCGCGGCTGCCGTACTACGTCAACAGCTACGGCATGCACTCGATCCACGGGCGCGCCCCGGCCATCGCTTCCGGGCTTGCATCGTCGCGCCCTGACCTGTCGGTTTGGGTGATCACCGGAGATGGCGACGCGCTGTCGATCGGCGGCAATCACCTGATTCACGCGCTTCGCAGGAATGTGAACATCAAGATCCTGCTGTTCAACAACCGGATCTACGGCCTGACCAAGGGCCAGTACTCGCCCACGTCTGAGCAGGGCAAGGTCACCAAGTCGACGCCGTTCGGCTCGCTCGACACGCCGTTCAACCCGGTGTCGCTCGCGATCGGCGCCGAGGCCGGCTTCGTCGCCAGGACCATTGACTCCGACCGCAAGCACCTGACCAGCGTGCTGCGCGCGGCCGCGGACCACAGGGGCACCGCTTTCGTCGAGATCTACCAGAACTGCCCGATTTATAACGACGACGCGTTCGCGCCGGTCACCGAGCCAGGGCAGCGGGATCAGCGGCTTATCCGGCTGGAGGACGGTGAGTCCATCCGGTTCGGTGCCGACCGTAGCCAGGGCCTGCGGTTCAGCCGCTACGGCAGGCTGGAGGCGGTCCCGGTGGCAGACGCCGACCCGGACTCGCTGCTGGTGCACAACGCCGGGGAGCCCGACCCGTCATACGCCTTCGCGCTGTCCAGGCTGGACAGCTCTGATTTCGCGCACACACCGATTGGCGTGTTCCGCAAAGTCGAGCGGCCAAGCTATGACGAGCTGATGTCGGCTCAGATCGACGATGCCCGGCAGCGGCAGGGCGATGGCGACCTCGCCGAGTTGCTGGCGGGCGCCGACACCTGGCAGGTCGGCTAGCCGTGCCCGGCTCCGCGGGCCGGGCTTCACCAGAGCCCGGTTCGAGCGGCGGGGACAGCAGCACGCGTGCACGCGCCGAGTCGGTGGCACGGTCGGCATCGGCTGCGCCGCCGAACTCTCCGGGCGCGGCGACCCGAGCGGGCGCCGGCCGGCCCGCCACCGGGCCTGCCCAGGCCAGGACCACCGTACGGGTGGATCGCTCCGGGCCGGTGACGACGATCATCCTGGATCGTCCCGAGGTCCGTAACGCGGTCGACGGCCCGACCGCCGCTGCGCTCACCGAGGCTTTCGCCGACTTCGACGCGGACACCGACGCTGCCGTTGCGGTGCTTTACGGCGCAGGTGGCACGTTCTGCGCCGGCGCCGACCTGAAGGCCAGCGGGACTCCGCGAGGCAACCGGACCGAGCCCGACGGTCCAGGTCCGATGGGGCCCTCTCGGATGCGCTTGTCTAAGCCGGTTATCGCGGCCGTCGCCGGGCACGCT
>DATMMA010000126.1:0-8189 GCA_035570295.1 Streptosporangiaceae bacterium | reverse complement strand
GTGTGGTAGCCGCCGACCAGCTCGCCCTCGCCCTCAGGCAGGTCAAATGGAAGCCGGTTGGTCTCGCCGATCATGGTGATCAGGTAGATCACGAAGGACGGCAGCAGCAGGATCGCGTACCACGACGGCCAGTGCCAGATATAGCCGAAGAAGTGGAACGAGGCACCGTGGATCTGCGCCGCGACGATCTGCGAGGTGGACAGCGAGCCCGAGTACAGGAACACCGGCACGAAGGCCAGGCTCATCGCGATCTCGTAACTGATCACCTGCGCGGACGACCGCAGGCCGCCGAGCAGGGAGTACGGCGACTGGGCCGACCAGCCGGCCAGCACGATGCCGTACACGCCAAGCGAGCTCATCGCGATCACCAGCAGTACCGCCACCGGCAGATCGGACAGCTGAAGCGGGGTCCGGTGGCCCGCGATCGAGACGATCGGACCCCACGGGATCACGGCGAAGCTGATGAACGCGGGGATCACGGAGATTGCCGGCGCGATCACGAACAGCAGCCTGTCGACGCCCCGAGGGATGATGTCTTCCATCAGGGCCAGCTTGATGCCGTCCATTAGGGACTGCAGGAGGCCGAATTTGCCGGCCCGGTTCGGACCGGGACGCTGCTGCATCCGGCCGATGATGCGCCGCTCCGCCCAGATCGCGAACAGGGTGCCCAGGAGCAGGAACAGGAAGACGACCAGCACCTTCAGGATGACGATCCACCACGCGTCGTGCCCGAAGCTGGCCAGGGTGGGGACGTTACTGGCAGGCGCCGACGCTAGCCCGGTGGTAGCTAGCCCCGCGTTAGCTAGCACAGTCATTCCGCGCTCCTCAGCGTAACGACGCTCCCGTGTCCAGCGCCGAGGTCGCGGCGGACGGTACTGCCGGCCGAGTTGGCCGGCAGCCAGACGACCCGGTCAGGCATATCAGCGGTCTCCACGGGAACAGTAATGGCGCCATGGCCAGTAGCCACGGTTATCTTGCCGCCGTCGGTCGTGCCGGCCTCGGCTGCCGTCGCGGCCGACATGCGCGCAACGGCAGCACGCGCGGTGCCCGCCAGATTCGGCTCGCCATCCTGCATCCGGCCGACGTCGAGGAGATTATGCCAGGTGGCCAGCAGCGCCCCTACCTGGCCTGCACGCCCTGGGCCCGGATGGTCAAGCCCGAGCCGGCTCACCTGGCTGGCCGGCGCCTGCGTGGCGGGACTTAGTGCGGGCGTGGGACTTGGCGATAGGGCGGCTGACTGGGTGAGAATTGTCATTTCACGCCGGACTGCCGCGTCATCGGGCAGGCCTAGGTGCACGTCCATCTCATCGGCCAGCGCCGCCAGCACTTGCAGATCGGTGCGTACCGAGGGCACCGCGAGCGCTGCGGTGAACGAGCCGGGCCGGCCCTCCCAGTTCACGAACGTGCCAGGCTTCTCTGCCACCGCGGCGACCGGGAAGACCACGTCAGCGCGGTCGGTCACGGCGCTGACGCGCAGCTCGAGGCTGACCACGAAACCGGCGGCTTCGATCGCCGCCAGCGCCGCAGCCGGGTCGGGCAGGTCGTACGGATCTACGGCGCCGATCAATAGCGCCCCGATCTCACCGGCGGCGGCGGCCGCCAGGATCTCGCTGGTACTGCGGCCAGGGTCTGACGGCAGCGAGCCGACGCCCCAGACCCTGGCGACCTCGGCCGTCACTCCCGCGCTGCCGATGCGCCGGCCGCCGGGCAGCAGGTTCGGCAGCGCACCTGCCTCGACCGCGCCGCGCTCGCCGGCCCGCCGCGGAACCCACGCCAGCTTCGCGCCTGTCTGGCTGGCCAGCCGGGCCGCTGCGGACAACGCGCCAGGCACCTCGGCCAGCCGTTCGCCGACCATGATGACAGCGCCCTGCTGGCGGAGCGCTGCAGTCACGTCCTCGGCCAGTTCGGTCAGCGCGGTTGCCTCGCCTCCCGGCGCGGTCGGCAGCAGGGTGCCCGAGAGCTTAGCCAGGCCGCTGCTGGCAAGCGCGGCAACCGAGTACACCGACATGCTGCCGGCGCGCACGGCCTTGCGCAGCCGGAGGAACACGATCGGGCACTCTTCCTCCGGCTCGAAGCCGGCCAGCAGCACCGCCGGAGCGCGCTGCACGTCGTCATAGCTAACGTTGGCCTGGCCGACTACGTGGCCTGCCAGGAACTGCAGCTCCTCGGCCGAGTGCGGCCGGGCGCGCATGTCTACGTCGTTGGTGGCAAGGGCCACCCGGGCGAACTTGGCATAACCGTAGGCGTCCTCCAGGGTGAGCCGCCCGCCGGGCAGTACACCAACCCGGCCGCGCGCGCCCAGCAGGCCGCGGGCCGCCACGTCCAGCGCCTCCGCCCACGAGGCGGGCCGCAGGGCGCCGCCCTGGTCGCGAACCAGCGGCGAGACCAGCCGGTCAGGCTGCGTCGCGTAGGTGAAGGCCCACCTGCCCTTGTCGCAGTTCCACTCCTCGTTGACGGCAGGATCGTTGCCGGCCAGCCGCCGGGTGACAGCGCCGCGCCGGTGGTCGGTGCGCTGGCGGCAGCCTGCCGCGCAGTGCTCGCACACGCTCGGCGTGGAGACCAGGTCAAACGGGCGGGAGCGGAACCGGTAGGAGGCGCCGGTAAGCGCACCGACCGGGCAGATCTGCACGGTGTTGCCGGAGAAGTAGGAATTGAACGGCACGCCTTCGGCGACACTGACCTGCTCTTGCGGACCCCGGTCGACGAGCTCGATGAGCGGGTCGCCGGCGATCTCGTCGGCGAACCTGGTGCAGCGCGCGCACTGAATGCACCGCTCGCGGTCCAACAGCACCTGGGCAGAGAGCGCGACCGGCTTGGCAAAAGTCCGCTTGACCCCGTCGAACCTCGTCTCGCCGCGCCCGGTGGACATTGCCTGGTTCTGCAGCGGGCACTCGCCACCCTTGTCGCACATCGGGCAGTCGAGCGGGTGGTTGACCAGGAGCAGCTCCATCATCCCGCGCTGCGCCTTCTCCGCCACCGGCGAGGTGAGCTGGGTGCGCACCACCATGCCGTCGGTCACTGTCGTCGTGCAGGACGCGGGCGGCTTCGGCTGGCCCTCCACCTGCACCAGGCACTGGCGGCAGGCGCCGACCGGGGCCAGCAGAGGGTGGTCGCAGAACCGCGGGATCTGAATGCCCAGCTGCTCGGCAGCACGGATGACCAGGGTGCCCTTGGGCACAGTGATCTCGAAGCCGTCGATCGTGACTCGCACGCCGTCAGCGGGCACCGGCACGTTGCCGCCGGATCCGGTTGTCTGCACTGTCATCGGGCCGACTCCAAGGCAAAGAGTGTCGATGCGGCGGGATCGAACGGGCAGCCGCCGAGCCGCTCGTGCTCGATGTACTCATCCCGGAAGTACTTGATCGAGGACGCGACCGGCGCCTGGATCGAGTCGCCGAGGGCGCAGAACGCGCGGCCGGTGATGTTGTCGCAGATATCGAGCAGCTTGTCCAGGTCGGCTTCGCTGCCCTCTCCGCGCTCCAGCTGCTCCAGCAGCTGGACGACCCACCAGCTGCCCTCCCGGCATGGCGTGCACTTGCCGCACGACTCGTGCTTGTAGAACTGACACCAGCGCAGCGCGACACGGACAGCGCAGGTGGTCTCGTCGAACAGCTGTATGGAGCGCGTCCCGAGCATCGACCCGGCGGCCGCCACTGACTCGTAGTCGAGCGGTACGTCCAGGTGCTGGTCGGTGAAGAGCGGAGTGGACGACCCGCCCGGGGTCCAGAACTTCAGCCGGTGGCCGTTCCGGATGCCGCCGGCGAGCTCGAGCAGCTCGCGCAGGGTGGTGCCGAGCGGCGCCTCATACTGGCCTGGCGTTGTCACGTGCCCGGAGAGCGAGAAGAGCCCGAAGCCCTTCGATCTCTCCGTCCCGAAGCGAGCGAACTCGGTTGCGCCGTATTGCAGGATGTACGGCACTGTGGCGATCGACTCGACGTTGTTGACGACCGTGGGGCAGGCGTACAGGCCTGCTACGGCCGGGAACGGCGGCTTGAGGCGGGGCTGCCCGCGGAAGCCCTCGAGTGAGTCCAGCAGCGCCGTTTCCTCGCCGCAGATGTAAGCACCTGCGCCGGCGTGGACGACGATGTCGAGGTCCAGCCCGGAGCCGAGGATGTTCTTGCCCAGGTAGCCCGCTTCATACGCCTCGGCCACGGCCAGCTGCAGGCGCCTGATCACGTGCAGCACTTCGCCGCGGATGTAGATGAACGCCAGCTGCGCGCGGATCGCGTAGCACGCGATGATCATGCCCTCGATGAGCGCCTGCGGGTTGTTGAACAGCGTCGGCATGTCCTTGCAAGCGCCTGGCTCGGACTCATCTGCATTGACCACCAGGTAATGCGGCTTGCCGTCACCCTGCGGGATGAAACCCCACTTGACGCCGGTGGGGAAGCCGGCCCCGCCGCGGCCGCGCAAGGCCGAGTCCTTGAGCGTCTGGATGACCTCCTCGGGCGCCATCTTCAGTGCCCTGGGCAGCGCCTGGTAGCCGCCATCGCGGCGGTAGGCAGCGAGCCGGAATGAATCCGGCTCGTCCCAGTGCGCGCTGAGCTCCGGGATCAGGATGGTCGTCACTGCTGTCCTTCCACCGGACTAGTGCCTTTTGCGGCACCGGCGCCACCGGCGCCAGCGTTTGCTGCACCGTTGTTTGCGGCACCGTTGTTTGCGGCACCGGTGTTTGCTGCACTGCCGCCATCCGGACGCCAGCCCAGCTGCTTGGCGGTCCGCAGGCCGGCCAGGGTGGGCTCGCCCGCGGTGTTCCCCTCGGCCGCCTGGCCGTCGGGGAAGCCGGCCAGGATCCTCGACGCTTGCTTCCAGCTGCACAGCCGTGGCGCGCCGCGCGTCGGCTTCACATCGGCACCGGTCCTGAGGCCGTCGACGAGATCACGCGCGGACTGCGGCGTCATGTTGTCGAAGAACTCCCAGTTGACCATGACCACCGGCGCGTAGTCGCAGGCCGCGTTGCACTCCACGTGCTCGACGCTGACTTTGCCGTCCTGGGTCGGCTGGTCGACCTCGACGCCGAGGTGGTCCTTCAGGCCCGCGAGTATCGCGTCGCCGCCCATCACCGCGCACAGCGCGGTGGTGCAGACGCCGACGTGATACTCGCCGACCGGCTTGCGCTTGAACATGGTGTAAAACGACACCACGCCCGTCACGTCGGCCTCGGTCAGCCCGAGCTGCACGGCGCAGAACTCGATGCCGTCCTGCGACACGTAACCCTCTTCGGACTGCACTAGGTGCAGCAGGGGCAGCAAAGCCGAGCGCACCCTGGGATACCGGGCGATGATCTCGGCGGCCTGCGGCACAAGCCGGGCGCGCGCCTCCTCGCTCAGCGCCATTACCTGTCCACGCCTCCCATCACGGGATCGATGCTGGCGACCGCCGCGATGACGTCGGCGATCATGCCGCCCTCGCACATCGCCGCCACCGATTGCAGGTTCGTAAACGACGGATCCCGGAAGTGCACCCGGTAGGGCCGTGTGCCGCCGTCGCTCACGGCGTGGCAGCCCATCTCCCCGCGGGGTGACTCCACAGCCGCGTATGTCTGCCCGGCCGGCACCCGGAAGCCCTCGGTGACCAGCTTGAAGTGGTGGATCAGGGCCTCCATCGACTGGCTCATGATGTGCGCGATGTGGTCTGGCGAGTTACCCATCCCATCCGGGCCGAGCGCCAGCTTCGCCGGCCAGCCGATCTTGGCATCCTCGATCATGACCGGCTGACCGGTCATCTCGGCCAGGCGGTCCACGCACTGCGCGATGATCCGCAGCGACTGGTCGAGTTCGTCCATCCGGACCAGGTACCGGCCGAATGCGTCAGCGCTCTGCCGCACCGGCACATCGAACTCGTAGGTCTCGTAGCCGCAGTACGGCTGGCTCTTGCGGAGGTCCCAGGGCAGTCCTGCGGCACGGAGTATCGGCCCGGTGACGCCGAGCGCCATGCATCCGGTGACGTCCAGGTGCGCGATGCCCTTGGTCCTCGCAATGAATACCGGGGCAGCGTCGAACAGCGCGCGAATCTCGGAAAGCAGGCCCGGCATGATCCGGACGTACTCGCGAAGCCGCTCTAGCGCGCCGGCCGGCAGGTCCATCGAGACTCCGCCCGGCCGGATGAAGGCATGGTTCATGCGCAGGCCCGTTATGAGCTCGAGCAGATCGAGCGTCTTCTCCCGCTCGCGCATGCCGTAGATGAACACGGTGGTGGCGCCCAGTTCCAGACCCATCGTCCCGACCGCGGTCAGGTGCGAGCCGATCCGGTTGAGCTCCATCATCAGCACCCGGATCACGTTGGCGCGCTCGGGCACTTCCGACTCGATGCCGAGTAGCTTCTCCACTGCCATGCAGTAGGCAGTCTCGTTGAACAGCGGCGACAGGTAGTCCATCCGGGTACAGAAGGTGACGCCCTGAGTCCAGCTGCGGAACTCCATGTTCTTCTCGATGCCGGTGTGCAGGTAACCGATGACCGGCCGGAGCTCGGTCACCGTCTCCCCGTCCAGGGTCACCACCAGCCGCAGCACGCCATGCGTTGACGGGTGCTGCGGACCCATGTTGACGACCATGCGCTCGTCAGCTGTCCGGTCATCGGCAGCGGCAGCGCCGACGACCTCGTCCCAGTCCTGGCCGCTGACGTGGTACACCCGGCCTTCGTCGTAGGGGTCCCGGTCGTGGTCGTAAGGCTCACTGCCGGCGCCGTGCGTCTGGTGATCAGTCGGAGCGGTCATTCGTACGCCCTCCGCTCGTCTGGCGGCGGTATGGTCGCGCCGCGGTACTCCACTGGGATGCCGCCGAGCGGATAGTCCTTCCGCTGCGGATGCCCGCGCCAGTCGTCCGGCATCTCGATCCTGGTCAGCGCGGGGTGGCCGTCGAAGATGAGGCCGAAGAAGTCCCAGGTCTCGCGCTCATGGAAGTCGCAGGTGGGATAAACCCCCACCAGCGAGGGCACGTGCGGGTCGGTGTCGGGGGCGGTGACCTCCACCCGCAGCCGCCGGTTGTGCGTGATCGACAGCAGGTGGTAGACGGCACGCAGTTCTTCGCCGGCTAGTGCCGGGTAATGCACCCCGGACACTCCCAGGCACATCTCAAAGGACAACGCCGGGTCGTCGCGGAGCCGGGATGCCACCGCAGCCAGGTGCTCGCGGCGCACGTACAGGGTGAGCTGACCGCTGGCGACGACCACTTGCTCGACGGCCTCGCCGAAGCTGACGCCGACGGTCGCGAGCGAGCTGGCGAGCGTGTCGGCCACCTCGTCGAAGTAGGAGCCGTACGGCCGCGGGCTGGAAAGCTGCGGCGCCCGGCGGACCTGCAGGCCGCCATAGCCCGAGGTGTCACCGGTGCCCGAGGCCCCGAACATCCCGGTCCGCTTGATCTGCTCAGACAGCCGTTCCCGGCCAGCCACCGCGGCCGGATCGGGAACGGCGGTGTGCTCGAGGGCTGCGTCGTCCTGCTTCGGCCCGTCTGGACCGGTCACGACGTACCGCCCTGATACTCCGAGCCCAGCAGGCTGGCTCCGGAGGTCAGCGGCAGCCGCCGCAGCCGGGCTTCCTCAAGCTCGGTGACCTCGCGCTCCCGGTTGACGCCTAGCTTCATGTTCTGGATCCGGTCGTGCAGCTTGACGATGGAATCCAGCAGCATCTCCGGTCGCGGCGGGCAGCCGGGCAGGTAGATGTCGACCGGGACAATGTGATCCACGCCCTGCACGATCGCGTAGTTGTTGAACATGCCGCCGCTGGACGCGCAGACGCCCATCGAGATGACCCACTTGGGTTCCGACATCTGGTCGTAGATCTGCCTGAGCACCGGCGCCATCTTCTGGCTGACCCGGCCGGCCACGATCATCAGGTCCGCCTGACGCGGGGTGTTGGACGCCCGCTCCATTCCGAACCTGGCCAGGTCGTGCCGTGGGCCACCGGTCGCCATCAACTCGATGGCGCAGCAGGCAAGTCCGAACGTGGCGGGCCACACCGAGCTCTTCCGGGCGTAGCCGGCCACCTTCTCGACCGTCGTCAGCAGAACGCCGGACGGCAGCTTTTCCTCAAGTCCCATTGCTAATCCCACTCCAGCCCGCCGCGACGCCAGACGTAGACGTATGCGACAAGCACTGTGGCTATGAACGTGACCATCTCGATCAGGCCAAACACCCCGAGCTTGTCGAAATAGACAGCCCACGGGTACAGGAAGATGATCTCGATGTCGAAG
>DATMMA010000125.1:0-4746 GCA_035570295.1 Streptosporangiaceae bacterium | reverse complement strand
TCCTGACCGCGCAGGTCGGGCAGCCGCACGGGCAACTGGTCGTCCGGCACCGCGACCTCGCCACAGCCGTCGCAGTAGACGATCGGGATCGGCGCGCCCCAGAACCGCTGCCGGGACAGCAGCCAGTCCCGCAGCCGGTAGTTCACCGCACCGCGACCGAGCCCGCGCCCGTCAAGGATCTCGATGATCTTCGCGATCGCGGTCTGCTTGGACAGCCCGTCCAGCGGACCCGAGTTGATCAGCGTGCCCTCGCCTGGCGTGGCGGCGCCAGTCTCAGCCGGATCTGGCGAGCCAGTCTCCAGGACCACCCGGACCTCCAGCCCGAACTTCCGGGCGAAATCCAGGTCACGCTGGTCGTGCGCGGGCACCGCCATGATCGCGCCGGTGCCGTAGTCCGGCAGGACGTAGTCAGCGGCCCAGACCGGGATCCGCTCGCCGTTCACCGGGTTGATCGCGTACCGGCCGAGGAACACGCCGGTCTTTTCCCGCTCAGCCGACTGACGCTCGATGTCGGTCAGCTTCCGCACGTCGGCCTGGTAGGCCTCCAGCGCGGCCTGCTGGTCAGGGGCGCATAGCTCAGCCGCCAGCGGCGAGTCGGCCGCTACCACGAAGAATGTCGCGCCGTACAGCGTGTCCGGCCTGGTCGTGAAAACGGTCACCGGCTCGGCCCGGCCCTCGATCCGGAAGCTGACCTCGGCGCCCTCGCTGCGGCCAATCCAGTTGCGCTGCATCAGCAGCACCCGGTCGGGCCACTTGCCCTCCAGCGCAGCCATGTCGTCCAGCAGCCGGTCTGCATACTCGGTGATCTTGAAGTACCACTGCCGCAGCACCCGGCGGATGACCTCGGAGCCGCAGCGCTCGCACTTGCCGTTGATCACCTGCTCGTTGGCCAGCACCGTCTGGTCCACCGGGCACCAGTTGACATAGCCGTCGGCCCGGTATGCCAGGCCGCGCTCGTAGAAGCGCAGGAACAGCCACTGCGTCCACCGGTAGTACTCCGGGTCGCAGGTCTGTAGCCGCCGCGACCAGTCGAATGACACGCCGTAATGGCGGAACGACGCCGCCTGGACCTCGATGTTCTTGTAGGTCCAGTCGGCAGGGTGGGTGTTGTTCCTGATCGCGGCGTTCTCCGCGGGCAGGCCGAACGCGTCCCAGCCGATCGGGTGGAGCACGTTGTGGCCGCGGAGGGTGTAGTACCGCGCCATCGCATCGCCGAGCGCGTAGGCCTCGGCGTGACCCATGTGCAGGTCGCCAGACGGGTAGGGGAACATGTCCAGGAGGTACGTTCGCGGCCGCGGATCGGCCGGATCGTCGCTGGCGCTGAAGATGTCCATCGCGGCCCAGCGCTGCTGCCACTTGTCTTGAATCGCGCGCGGATCGTAGCGATCCGCGTTATCGGCGGCTGTCATGACTTCCTCGCGAACTACGGTGAGGTCCGGTGCCACAAAAACAACAGCCCCCCGGGTCACGAGGGGCAGCCGCGCCAGCGACAGGAGGTCGGCGCGGCTAGCTAAGGAGCAGCCCGGCAAAACGCATGTGCACAGGGTAGCGTACGCCGTCCGGCGCGGAGGACTGCGCGGTATGGCGCGAGGCCGGCCGGTCGCCTGGCACCAGGCGCTACCGGACGATCGCCGCTGTTAATACGCCTCTGGGCACATTCACTAATAATGCTTCCGCAGTTCGGTTAATGCCCCCGAACGGGAAAATCCGTGCGTCGTGAAATCCTCCTTGACCCGGCTACCCAGTCGGCAAATAATGTCGTGACACCCAGCAGCTACGGGGGGATAGCGCATCGCGGCGGCGGCATGCCGGCAGGCCAGCACGGGGAACTTGGCCAGGCCGGCGTAGGGGTCAGCCCGCCGTGGCTAGCCTGCGCGGCTGGGCAGGGCCCAAGGAGTGACAGGCCATGATCCGGGGGAAAAATGCACACTTGCGCGCGCGCGAAATTAGCTCGGCTGATTCGCCAAGAATGCCCTGAGCGGTTTGCGGGTAATCGCCCGCATGGCATTGGCGGCACAGAGCCGGGCCGGCCGCTGGCCGCCGGGCGGTGCCATGACTGACCCGGCCGGAATCTCGCGCTCTACCCCGCCGCTCGCTGTCGTCGGCCTGGCTTGCCGCTTCCCCGACGCCGACGACCCGGCCGCCCTGCTGGACGCGGTGCTGACCGGCCGCAGGTCGTTCCGCCGCCTCCCGCCAGGGCGGCTCGACCTGGCCGAGTACTACCAGCCCGACCTGGCCACTAGCGATGCCACCTACAGCACCAGGGCTGCGCTGATCGACGGCTGGCGGTTCGAGTGCGCGGCATTCGGCATCGACAAGTCCTCCTACGCGGCCGCCGACCCTGCCCACTGGCTTGCCCTCGAGACGGCAGCACGGGCGCTTTCGGCGGCAGGGCTGCCCGCGGGCACCGGCCTGAACCGGGACCGGACCGGCGTCATCATCGGCAACACGCTGGCTGGCGACACCTCGCGGGCCAACGCGCTCCGCGTCCGGTGGCCCTACGTCCGCCGCGTGCTGGCCGACGCGCTCAGCGGTGCCGAGATACCCGCCGTCCAGGCCGAGCCGGTGCTCCGGCAGGCCGAAAGCGGCTACCTCGGCGCGTTCCCGCCCATGGGGGCGCTCTCCCTGGCCGGCAGCATGCCCGGCACGATCGCAACGGCGATCAGCAGCTACTTCGGCTTCCGCGGCGGCAGCCATGCAGTCGACAGCGCCTGCTCCTCGGCGCTGCAGGCGGTGGCGTCAGCCTGCAGCGCCCTGGCAGCGGGCGAGCTAGATGCGGCAATCGTCGGCGGAGTTGACCTGAGCCTGGACCCGCTTGAGCTGATCGGACTGGCGAAGGCCGGCCTGCTCGCCACCGGTGACGTTCGGGTCTACGACGAACACCCCACCGGATACCTGCCCGGCGAGGGCTGCGGGGTTGTGGTGCTGATGCGTGCCGCCGATGCCCGCGCGGCCGACCTGCCGATCTACGCCGAGATCCTCGGCTGGGGCGTCTCGAGCGGCGCTAAGCCAAGCGAGGGCGAGTCGCATGCCAGCAGCCATCTGCTGGCCATCAAGCGCGCGTACGAACGCAGCGCAGTCGACCCCGCCGACATTCACTTCATTGAGGGGAACGGGGCTAGCAGCCGGCTGGCTGATGAAGCAGAGCTCAGCGCCCTGAACTCGATCCGCGCGGGTGCTAAGCATCCCGTTGCGCTCGGATCAATCAAGGCAAACATCGGGCACGGCAAGGCAGCGGCCGGGGCCGCCGGGCTGATCAAGGCAGTACTGGCGCTGTCCACTGGCGTGGTGCCGCCGACCACCGGCGCGCAGTCGCCGCATCAGCTGATTACCGAAGGCGGCGGCAATCTCGTGCTGCCTCGGGCGGCGCAGGACTGGGAACCGGGAACCCGCCTCGCCGCAGTGTCCGCGACCGGCATCGGCGGCAACAACGTGCACCTCGTGCTGCGGCACGAACCTGCGGCTCGGGTTAGGCCGGACCGGCGGCAGAGGCCAGCGCCGCCGCTCGCCAAGACGGCCAAGCCCGCCACCGGTAGCGTGCAGTCGCAGCTGATCAGCGCCCCGACGGCTACGCCGTTCCTGTTGCACGCGACTAGCCGGCAGGCGCTGGAGGTGGTGCTGTCCCGGATCGCCGATATCGGTGACTGGCTCTCCGACGCAGAGATGCAGGACCTCGCCTGCACGCTCGGCCGCGACATGGGCGAACAGGGCCAGGTCAGGGTGGCGATCGTGGCCGCCAGACAAGAACAGCTGACCATGCTCGCCAGGGAAGCACTCACGATGCTGCCTTACCTGGCCGACGGGCTCATGACAGTCCGGCCCGGAATCTTCGCCTCCGACGGCGCGGACAGCAGGGTGACGCTACTGCTGTCCGCCGACCGGGCCGGCGCATCACAACAGGAGCCCGCACCAGCCGCGCTCAGCCCGGCTGTGACGCGCAGTCTGGCCACCTTGCGCTGGCTGGACTCACTGGAGGTGCACGCTAACGCGGCGGTGGGTCATGGCGTCGGCGCGCTGGCCGGGCTCGCCTGGGCCGGCGCGCTCGGCGAGCCCGAGGTACTCGAGATCGCGCACCTGCGGGCTCAGTTCCTGCTCAGGTCGGCTGAGCGCAAGTCACCCGCCACACAGGCCGGCGCTGACACGAGCGTCTCGGCAAGCGCTGACCCGAATGGGCTGAGCGCGGCTATCGCGCAGCGATTCCGGTTCGGGCCGCCCAGGCGGCGCCTGATCTCGACGCGGACCGGCAGCGAAGTCGAATCGGTTACTGACGCCATCGATCTGATCTGCAATGGCTTCGCCGGAGCTGACCGCGTCGCCGACGCGATTAAGACCGGGGCGACCGGCGCCACTCTGCTGCTGGAGACCGGACCGGGAAACGCGCTGGTCAACGCTGCCGCGGACGTGACCGACGTACCCGCGATCAGCCTGAAGTCGGGCTTGGCGGACCCGGCAAGCATCGCGCGGGCAGCTGCGGCGCTCTTCGCCGCCGGAGCTCTAGGTGAGCCGAAGCCGCTGTTCGCCGGCCGGCCGGCCAGGCCGCTGGACATCTGGCGCGAGCACGTGTTCATCACCAGCCCGTGCGCGCCTGTGCCACGGCCGCGACAGGCACCTGATCCGGACGCCGACCAGAGCACGGATCACGACATCAAGGTGAGCGCGGCGCCATCGGCGGCCGCCGCGGTGGGCACTACGGCTGACGATGCGCTTGCCGACGTCGGCGTAGCGGCCGAGATCAGCGACGCAACG
>DATMMA010000124.1:0-7935 GCA_035570295.1 Streptosporangiaceae bacterium | reverse complement strand
CGAAATTAATGCGGGCCGCGGCCCGCAGCGACAACGGTGAGCCGAGATCGGCGAGAATTGCCCGCCAGGCCAGCATCATGCAGGTCGCTCCGGCCATTGCGGCCGTCAATGACGCCGCGACGCCGTACCAGTGCAGCCGTGCCAGCCCGGCGGTCAGTTCCGGCCATTCGGTGTACAGCCCGTAACCGCAGAACATCAGCACCACGGCAAGCAGTCCGCCGCGCAGCAACGGGCTGCCGGCGAAACGTGTTAGCCGGGTCAGCATTCGCACAGAGTAACCTGTTCTGTCATATTTTCTGGCTACTTGCAGATACCGTGCAGCTCTAGCCTGCCAGGGGAGTCCTGTGGTGTTCTATCCCTACGCGAGAGCCTAGGGTAGAACGTGTTCTAGCGTGGGCTGACGACTGGGAGGTGGCAGTGGGATCGAAGGGGTTCTGGCGCCGGGCTGAGGAGGATCCGGGCTGGATCGCAGTGGTCGATCCCGACGGCACCGAGCACCGCGCTGGTGACCTTCTCAGCCGGGTCAATCAGCTGACCCATGCGCTGAAGGCGCGCGGGCTCAAGCCAGGTGACGGCATTGCCGCAGTCCTGCCGAATGGCGCGGCGGCGGTCGAGGTCTACCTTGCGGCTCTTCAGGCAGGCTGGTACCTCACGCCAGTCAACTGGCATTTCACGGCTCCAGAGGCCGCCTACATCGCGGCGGACTGCGGTGCCAAGGCGTTCTTCGCCCATGAAAGGTTCGCCCGCCTCGCCACCGAGACGGCCGACCAGGCCGGCATCCCGGCCGACGCCAGGTTCAGCTACGGCGGCATACCGGGCTTCACCGAAGTCAGCGAGCTGCGCGCGGGTCAGCCGGCCATACTGCCGGAGGATCGGACCGCGGGGACGACGATGCACTACACCTCGGGCACCACGGGCCGTCCGAAGGGCGTGCGGCGCGCCCTGACGGGCCTTGATCCCGATGATGCCGTTGTCCTGGCCGCGGGACTGCTGTCCTTCTTCGGTGTCACCGACGGCCAGCCGAACGCGCACCTGCTCACGTCGCCGAACTACCACACCGCGGTCACCGTGTTCGGCGGCGGCGCCCTGCATCTCGGCCACACGCTGGTCTGCATGGACGGGTTCGACGCGCAGACGGCGCTGGCGCTCACCGAGCGTTACCGGTGCACTAACTCGCACATGGTGCCGACCCAGTTCAAACGGATGCTGTCGCTGCCCGACGAGATCAAGGCCAGGTATGACCTGTCGTCCATGCGCTGGCTGATCCACGCTGCGGCGCCCTGCCCGATAGGGATCAAGCAGGAGATGCTCGACTGGTGGGGCCCGTGCGTCTGGGAGTACTACGCCGCGACTGAGGGCGGCGGCACGATCGCATCGCCGCACGACTGGCTGGCCCACCCCGGAACTGTGGGCAATGCCTGGCCGATCAGCGAACTGCTGGTCGCCGACGACAACGGGAACGCCCAGCCGGCCGGCACGCCGGGCACCGTCTACATGAAGATGGGCATCTCCGACTTCGAGTATTACGGCGACAAGGCCAAGACAGAGGCGAACCGGCTGCGTGGTTTCTTCACCGTCGGCGACATCGGCTACCTGACCGAGGACGGCTTCCTGTTCCTCTGCGACCGCAAATCCGACATGATCATCTCGGGCGGCGCCAACATCTACCCGGCTGAGATCGAGGCCGAGATCATCATGAACCCCAAGGTTGCCGATGTCGCGGTATTCGGCATCCCGGACTCCGAATGGGGCGAGCAGATCAAGGCAGTTGTTCAACCAGCCGCAGGGGTGGAGCCGGGTGACGAACTGGCGGCCGAGATCCTGGCGGACCTGGAAGGCCGGCTCGCCAAGATGAAATGGCCGAAGTCCATCGACTTCACCGCGGAACTCCCGCGCGACCCGAGCGGGAAGCTGCTCAAGCGGCGGTTGCGTGACCCTTACTGGGCGGACCAGGCCACGAAGATTTAGTTGCCAAGGCTCTGTCCGCTTAGCCTGGCCGCCACCCGCTTAAGCATGTCGATCAGCCGAGTGGCCGCGAGGGGGTCCGGCGGCTGGCCGTAGGTCACGGCGAAGATGTGCCGGCGCGCTCCCGGCAGCGGGGTGCTGGCGATGCCCGGATGCCTGGCTACTCGCAGGCAAAGCCCTGGCAGCGTGGTGACACCGAGGCCAGCCGCCACCAGGGCCTGTACTGCCAGATAGTCATCGGTCGTGAACGAGATCTTCGGCGTGAATCCGGCTGCCTCGCACTGACGGACGAGATAGCTGCGGCAGCGCTCGCAGCCCGCGATCCACCGGCTGTCAGCGTAGGCAGCCAGGTCAGGCACCGGCGGCTCCCCGCCGCCGGCCACCAGGTGCACCGCTTCGTCGAGCAGCAGCGTGCCCCGTGTTCCCTCGTCGGCGGGTTCCGGCGGGGCCTGGTCAAGATCGGCCTGGTAGTGCTGGAAGACCACGGCTACATCGACGTAGCCGGCCCGCAGCATCCGCAGCGCCTCCGGCGGCTCAGCCTCGGTCAGCACGAACTCCATGCCGGGTGCCTCGGCTGCCAGCATCGCCGCCGCGGCCGGAACCAGCGTGCCGAGAGCCGACGGGAACGCCGCGAGCCGGACGCGGCCTTCGTGCAGGCCGACGTGCGCCGCAAGCTCAGTCTCGGCGGCATCGAGCCTGCCGATGATCTCTTCCGCCCGCTCGGCCAGCAGCCGGCCAGCGTCGGTCAGCCGGATGCCGCGGCCGACGCGTTCCAGCAGCTGGGCACCGGTCTCAGCCTCGAGCCGGGCGATGTGGTGACTTACCGACGGCTGGGCGTAGTTCAGCTCTCGTGCCGCCGCCGTTACAGAGCCGTTCCTGGCGACCGCGACGAGCACCCGCAGCCGGGTCACGTCCAGCATTCACTAACTATAGATGGCCTCGTTGTTATCCCCGCATCCCATCAACCAGCCTGCTAGTTGGCCACTCCACTCCTGACCTGGCCGAACGTTGCCGACTGTTGCTGACAGGGCCCGGTCGGGCATCCGCCTAGCCGGGCTACAGCATCATGGTGGTGTGCGTCCGGAAAACATGATCTGGCGGCCTGCGCCCGGATGGCCGGAAGCGCCGGCGGGCTGGCAACCCCCGGCGGGCTGGCAACCCCCGGCCGACTGGCCTGCTGCGCCGGCTGACTGGCAGTTTTGGGTGCCGCCCGAACCGCGCTTCCCGGTGCGCTCCCGGGAATTGACCCGAGGCGACCTGGTCACGGAGACCAGGGTCATGATGATCGCGCTGCTGGCCCCGTGGATCATCAGCGCGGTACTGACCCTGGCCGTGCACGAGATCTCGCGTGCGAGCCTCACTCAGCTGCCGACATACGACCCGCATCAGCCGATAGTCAATGTCGTCCTGGGGCTGATCAGCTACCTGCCGGTAGCCGCTGTCGTCCCGCTGGCGCTGCTGCTGCTGGCCAGGACCGGCCAGCGTCCCGCTGACCTGGGCCTGACCGGGGCCCGGTGGCCCGACGTGGGCGTCGGCATAGGGCTGGCAGCAGCGGGCCTGGGCTGTGAGTTCGTCCTGGCTATCCCGTTCACGAAGCTGGAGCACTCGGCGCTGGTCAACACGTCCGGCCCGCTGCACGTACCGGTCTATTACCTCATCTTCGGGCTGAGCCAGGCGCTGCTTACGTCGATCGCCGAGGAGACTGCCGTCAGCGGGTACCTGCTGACCAGGCTTGACCAGATTGGCTGGTCACCGTGGCCAGCGTTCTGGGTTAGCTTCGCGCTGCGTACCAGCTATCACGTCTACTACGGGCTCGGGGTCGTGCTGACCTTGCCGCTCGGATACTTCCTGACCCGCTCGTTCCAGAAACACGGCAAGCTCAGCCGGCCGATCCTGGCTCACTTCCTGTACGACTCAGTGATCTTCCTGATCGCCATCCTGGCCCGCTAGGCCACGGCCCGTCAGCAACGGGTCAGCCGGGTTCCGCGGCGGGCGGGGGCCGGTCAGTGAGCGCCGCCGCCAGGCGATGCCGGATAGTGCCTCAAGCACCACCCGGTTGGCCAGGAAGGCCGTGACCTCAGCGTGGTCGTAGGGCGGAGCGACCTCGACGACGTCAACGCCGGCCAGCGGAAGCTCCATGGCGATGCGGCGGACGGCGTCGAGCAGCTGACGGCTGGTGAGGCCGCCCGGCTCGGGCGTGCCGGTACCGGGCGCCATGCCGGGGTCGACGACATCCACGTCGACGGACAGGAACACGCTGTCACATTCGTCGGTCGCTATCGCGAACGCCTCGGTGAGGCACTCGTCCAGCCCGCGGAACACGACTTCGGTCATCTCGTAACTGCGCATCCGCTGGCCGGCCATCCAGTCCAGGGTCTCAGGCTCGGGCCAGTAGCCGCGCAGGCCGATCTGCAGGAACCGGTCGCCACGGACCGCGCCAGACTCGATCAGGCGGCGCATCGGGGTGCCGTGCCCGTGCAGGGAGCCGAATTGCGTGTCGCCGGTGTCGGCATGGGCGTCGAAATGGATCATGGAGACCCGGCCCCAGCCGACATGCCGGGCGACACCGGTCGCGTCCGGCAAGGCGATGGTGTGGTCACCGCCGAGCACGACCGGGATAGCGCCACCCTGGCACGCCCGGTGGACAGCCTCTTCCAGGCGGCGCAGTGACAATTCGGTGTCGCCGGACGGCATCTCGACGTCACCGGCATCAGCGACCTTGAGCTCGACCAGCGGGTCGACCCCGAGCGCCAGGTGCGGCCTCGATCCGTCGTGCGGCAGGTAGTCGGTGAACCGGATGGCCTGCGGGCCGAACCGGGCGCCGGGCCGGTGCGAGGTGCCGCCGTCAAAGGGAGCGCCGATGATCATGATGTCGGTACCGGCCCAGGATGCCGGGTCAGCCAGGTCGGCGCGCGGGACGCCAAGGAACGTGGCATCCGGGCCGTACATGCCGCCTAGTCGTGTCATCGGGGCTTCCCTTCGCTATCCGGTCATAGTAGACGCGGGGGCTACCGGCAGGGCCTACCGGAAAGCGACGCAGCCACACGAAACGGCTGCCTCGCCTCCCGGCAGCCCTGCCGTGCCCAGCTGTCTCGTTCACCAGTTAGCTAGGAGCCCGAGACTAGCTAGCAACGTAGCTGTGAGAGCGTGCCAGCGAGCTAACAAAGCGAACGGAGCACCATCTTGAGCCAATCTGCCGGGGCGGCGAGCAGCAACGTCCGGGAATCATCGGATCAGCAAGAGATGTCACCATCGGCGCTTGAGGCGCTGACCAACGCTGACGGACGGCGTATCGAGCTGGCTGGGGTGCTCAACCTGCGTGACGTCGGCAATTATCCGGTCGCAGGCGGTGGTTCCGTGCGGTGGCGCGCGCTGCTGAGGTCAGACGCACTCCACCAGATGGACCAGGGCGGCCTGGCCGTGCTGGCCGGCCTGGATCTGCGAACCGTCGTCGACCTGCGCACGCAGCCCGAGACGCAGGCCGCGCCGAGCATGCTGGACGGGCTTGGCGCGAGCGTGACCCACGTCTCGATTCTGCACGGCGACCTTCAGTCGCTGCCGCTGGAACTGGAAGCGATCTACCGTTACATGGTCGTCGAGTGTGCCGACGAGATAGCGGAAGCGATCAGGGCGCTGTGCGCCGCCGACGCGTTTCCGGCCCTGGTGCACTGCAGCGCCGGCAAGGACCGGACTGGCATGGTGATCGCGCTGGTCCTCGCCGTGCTGGGGGTTCCAGACGACGTAATCGCCGCCGATTACGCGCTGAGCTCGCGGTACCTGGATCCTGACAGCACCCCGGCGATCGGGCAGTTGCAGGCCAGCACCGGTCTCGGCGACAGCCTGACGCGGCCGCTGCTCATCAGCCCGCCCGCGCTGATACTTGACGTGCTGCACTGGGTACGAGCCGCCGGCGGCTCTGTCGAGGGCTTCCTGCTCGACCACGGGCTGACCAAGGCAGACCTGGATCAGCTGCGCTCTGCCCTTATCGTCTGAGTGGCCGGTGTTGGTTGAAACTCATGCGGCGACTGCCCGCAGCGCTAGCGTCAAACCATGGTGCGTCCTGGCAAGCTGCCGATGACTATCGATGACCTGGACCGGCGGATCGTGGCCGCGCTTGTCGAGGATGCGCGCGCGACGTACGCAGAGGTAGGAGCGCAGGTCGGGCTCTCCGCCCCGGCCGTCAAGCGCAGGGTCGACCGCCTCAGGTCATCGGGCGCGATCACCGGTTTCGCCGCGCAGGTCGATCCTTCCGCGCTGGGCTGGACTACGGAGGCCTACGTAGAGCTGTTCTGCCGGGGTCGCACCTCACCAGCCGAGATCGCGGCAGCTGTCGGCAAGCACCCGGAGGTCATCGACGCTTGCACGGTCACCGGCGAGGCTGACGCCCTCGTGCACATCCGGGCCGCCGACATCCGACATTTCGAGCAGGTCGTCGAGCAGATCGGGGCCGAGTCATTCGTCGTTCGGACACGCAGCGTGATCGTACTGTCGAGGCTCGTGAACAGACCTGACCGGCTGCCGCCCGGCGCTGGCGGCCAGGCCGGCTGATTCGCGGATTTGGGGCGAACTCGGGGGTTGTCCACCGCGGTGTTCGGCTACAGTCGTGGCCATGACGGAGCGTCATAACGAACCAGTGACCAGCGGTAAGCCGATGACTACCGGCGAATTCCGGGCAGCGCGCGATATCTCCGGGAGTACGGCGCAGTTCCGGGCGTTCGCGGAGGACGGCTCGCAGGGCGGCGACTGGGAGGCGAGCGCACCCGCGCGCAGCCCGGCGAAGATTGCCATGCTGATCGCCCTCGTGATCGTCGTGCTGGCTATTTTCGCCCTCATCGCCTACGAGATGAAGCACTAGCAACCCCTGGCGACCCGCGCACTGGTGCGGTGTCGCACAGCGCCGGTGTGCGGCTAGCCGGCTGGTCCTAGCGCGGCCCGGCCCGGCGGCATGTTTGTATTGACCATCATGACCGCGCCGTCAGAAACGGATGCTGCTCAGCCACCTCTCGGCGGGGCGTCACCGGAAGAAGAGAAGCACCGGCTTACGGCCCTGGAGGGCCTCGCCGCGCTGTCCCTGGACGCTCTGTCCTCGGTGGCCTACGGTCCGCAGGCCATCATTATCGTGCTGGCCACCGCCGGTGTCGCCGCACTGCACTACACCCTGCCGGTCACGCTGGCGATCGTGCTGCTGCTGGCCGTACTGGTGATCTCCTACCGCCAGGTCATCGAGGCCTTCCCGAATGGCGGCGGCGCCTACGCGGTGGCCAAGGCGCACCTGGGCGTGAAGCCCAGCCTCGCCGCCGCTGCCTCGCTCGTGGTCGACTACGTGCTGAACGCGGCTGTCGGGGTGTCGGCTGGCGTCGAGGCCCTTACCTCGGCGTTTCCCCAGCTCTACCGGGACCGGGTGTGGCTCTGCCTGGTGGTGCTCGGAGTGATCACCGCCGCGAACCTGTGGGGCGTGGCCGAATCGGCGCGGTTGTTCATCGCCCCGACCGTCCTGTTCATCGTGGCGATCTTCGTGGTCATTCTTGCCGGCCTGCTGCGATCGCATCCGCTCCCGTTTCCGCACGGCTCGGCATCATCAGCTCCGATGGCAGTGGGCATTCTGCTGTTGCTGAGAGCCTTCGCCTCCGGGTCTGTCGCACTGACCGGCGTTGAGGCTATCGCGAACGCGGTGCCCTCGTTCCGTGAGCCGCGGGCCCGCCGGGCCCAGCACACCGAAGCCGGGCTCGGCGTGATCCTGGCCCTGATGCTGATCGGCATCGCGGTGCTGGCCGACAAGTTCAAGGCCGAACCGTCGAAGACCGTGACCACCCTTGCCCAGCTCACCCAGGGCTCAATCGGGCATAACCTCGTGTTCTACGTGATCCAGCTGCTGACCACCGTGCTGCTGGCGCTGGCGGCGAACACCTCCTTCGGCGGGCTGCCGGTCCTTGCGTCGCTGCTCGCCACCGACAACTTCCTGCCGCACTT
>DATMMA010000123.1:0-7589 GCA_035570295.1 Streptosporangiaceae bacterium | reverse complement strand
CAACGGGCCGGGACTCATAAATACGCATAAAGCTGTGCCAGCCCGCGGAGCACCGCGCAGCTGGCGGCCCGTTCCACGCCGGCAGCGGGATGTGAGCTTTGCCCGGAAGGCGTCGCGGAGTCAAACAGGGCATTACGGAAGGGTTTCATCTGGGGGTTGTCACAGCCCGCCAGGTGGTGCACTCTCGACACCAAGGACTCTCTCTGGCCCTGGAGGTGCGCATTGTCCCTGACCCACTCTCCGGAGATGCATCAGAACCTGATCGCCCGCATCCCGTCCGTCACCGGACTCCAACTCCGAGAGTGGTTCAGCCGTCTTGAATCCGGGCCAGCGTTCCTGCGATGCTCTGAACGCGCGAACTGGCTGTCTGACGAGCACGGACTGTCACACGGCTATGCCAGCGCCATCGTGCACGAGTACGAGGTCCAGCGCCGCACCAGGCTCAACGGCGCCTGACGCCTGAAGTGGACATCGGGCGCGCCACCGGCTTCCTGTCCACCCATCCGCGGGCAGTTCTGGCGACCACCAGGTCAGATGGCCGCCCGCAGCTTTCGCCGGTAGTCGCCGCAGTAGACGATGACGGCCGCGTGCTGATCAGCACCAGGGAGACGGCTGTCAAGGCGAAGAACCTGGCCAGGGATCCGAGAGCCTCGCTGTGCGCGCTTAACGACGGCTTCTTCGGCGAGTGGGTCCAGGCCGAGGGCAATGCGGAACTCATTCACCTGCCGGCGGCCATGCCGATCCTTGAGGACTACTACCGGCGGATCTCGGGCGAGCATCCGGACTGGGCTGAGTACCGCGAGGCGATGCGCAGAGACAAGCGCCTGATCATCAGAATCACGGTCGACCGTGCCGGACCGGACGTGAGCGGGTGATGACTCCGCAACGTGGCCGCTTAGCCGATATGCCGTTTCCCGGCGGACCGCGCCGGCAGTTGAGTGCTGCCCGAAATCGCCTTTCCGGCCAGTATCGGGCCCAGTAGCCGAGCGCGCTAAGTCCAGTGCAATCTGGCGCTGGTTCCCGCGCGGCTAATTCCGGCTGAACTTGGCGAAACAATCGAGGCCGCCTGAATGGCTGATCAGCATTGGCAGCCAGCGCCAAATACGACAGCAAGCGCATAAAGCCGCAGGTCAGCGGTACCCCCGGTCGGAGTCGAACCGACACTGGGGACCCTTTTAGGGGGACCGCCTCTTCCCTTGGGCTACGGGGGCATTGTGAATGATACCCCGCACCCATCTTACGATCTAGACAAGAGAATTACTGAGACCGTTTCTCTGCCAATGTCAGGTATCTAATCGGTGCGAACTTTCGCACCGTGATACTCCGAGTGACCAATACGCCATTGAGATTAACCCTGGGTAATCCCAGGGACTTAGCGGAACTGCGCGAGCGGTGGATCACCCGCTCCTGGCGTGGCAGTGGAGGCAGTCGGGGCCGCGCCCGACCGCGCTAGCGGGACAGTTCCCTGGCCCGGCTGAATACGGCATCGAGCATGCTGTCGTTGACTTTGCCGGTGAAGGTGTTCTGCTGGCTCGGGTGGTAGCAGCCGAGCACCGTCAGGCCCGGCCGGTCGGAGGCGGCGCGTGCAACCGGGACCTCGACTCCATGGCCGAAGGCCGGCCGGGGTCGCGGCACCGCATACTCGCCGCCCGCTAGCTGCGGCCATAGTGCCTGCCAGGCATAGTGCCCGAGGCAGACGACAACCTGGAGCGAGTCGCGGAGCAACCTGAGTTCGGTCGCGAGCCAGGGGGCGCAGGCATCGCGTTCGGCAGGCTCCGGCTTGTTGGCAGGCGGCGCGCAGCGCACAGCAGCCGCCATGCGCACGGTAGTGAGCCGCTGGCCGTCCCCGGCCGTTACCGACTCGGGCTGCGCGGCGAGGCCGCACCGCCACAGCGAAGCAAAAAGCACGTCGCCGCTTCGATCGCCGGTGAAGATCCGGCCGGTCCGGTTGCCGCCGTGGGCTGCTGGCGCCAGGCCGAGGATCAGGATCGATGCCTGTTCATCACCCCAGCCCGGCACCGGGCGGCCCCAGTATGTCTCGTGTGCGAACGAGCGGCGCCTGGTCACGGCGACCTCCTCGCGCCAGCGAACCAGCCGGTCGCAGGCGCGGCAGACCGATTCGCGAGCTGCGACCTCGGCTAGCGAGCCGGCGCCGGCAGCGAGCGCACGGACGTCAGCTGCAGTGCGCGCCACCGGCGTCGAGACTGTCGCCGGGTCACCCGGCCAGCCGCTGCCCGGCCTTACGTAGCGCTCAGGCACTGCACCTTCAACCACGGGCGGCAAGGGCCCACGCGATGCCGTCGAGGATGTCGTGTTCGCTGGCGACCATCTCGGCAAACCCGAACCGCTCCATGACCCGGTCCAGCACTAGCGCGCCGGCCCCGATGATGTCCACCCGGCCGGGATGCATCGACCCGATCACAGCCCGCTGTTCGCGCGTCTGGCTCAGCAGCTGGCCGGTCACCGCATGCACGGCCACAGCCGGGATCCTCGCGTGGTGCGTCCGGGCAGGGTCATAGAAAGGCAGGCCAAGCGCGATCGCCGTCACGGTCGTGACCGATCCGGCCAAGCCCACCAGCGTACGGGCTTCCGGCACGGCGATGGCCGCCGCGACATCATCGAGCGCGCGGTCGATATCCGCGGTTGCGGCCCGGACCTCCGCCGCTGTCGGCGGATCGGCATGCAGGTGCCGCTCGGTCAGCCGGACGCAGCCGATGTCGACCGAGATGGCCGCAAGGTCAGCTGCCGCTTCGAGCCCGTTCCCGCCCAGGACGAATTCGGTCGATCCGCCGCCTATATCGACCACCAGGTAGGGCGGCAGCAAGCCGGCCTCAGGGCCGGCCGCGGCCAGTTCGGCGGTCGCGCCGGCGAATGACAGCCGGGCCTCCTCGCTGCCGCTGATGACCTCGGGCGCGATTCCGAGTGCGCGCTGCACGCCGGCCGTGAAGTCCGCGGCGTTTCTGGCGTCCCTGGTGGCGCTGGTGGCAACCATCCGCACCGCCGTGACATCCGCGGCGGCGATCTGCTTGGCGTACTCGCCCAGCTGGCGCAGCGTGCGGTCGAGTGCCTCCGGGGCAAGCATGCCGGTGGCGTCCACGCCCTGCCCGAGCCGCACGATCTCCATCCGCCGCTCGACGTCGGTCAGCGTGCGCCGCGCCACGTCAACATCGGCGATGAGCAGCCGCAGCGAGTTCGTCCCGCAGTCGATGGCCGCCACGCGCTTGGTCATTAGTCCGCCTTCCGCTCGGCGTCAGCTGCCTGCGACGCCGTGCCAACACATGGTCCAGCGTGCCACCACTCCCCGGCCAGGCGCAGCGCGTCGGTGCCCAGCGGGTTCACCCCTGGCACTGCGAGCGCGTGCGCGGCCAGCGCATGCAGGCACTTCACCCGGTCTGGCATGCCGCCCGCGCTCTGGGTTCCGGGCGGCAGCGGCTGCAGCCCGGCAACTCTGGCTGCCTCATCGCGGCGGGCCAGGTAATCCTCGTGTGCCGACAGGTAGCCGGCTCGCAGCGTCGGGTCCGACTGCAGCCGTTCCGTCATCTCGCGCATCACTCCGGCGGCCTCCAGACCGCTCATCGCGCCGCACGCCCGCGGGCAGGTCAGGTAGAACAGGGTAGGGAACGGCGTGCCGTCGGGCAGCCGGGGCGCCGTTTGCACCACGTCCGGCAGGCCGCACGGGCATCGGTGCGCGATTGACATAACTCCCCGTGGCGGCCTGCCCAGCTGTTCGGCGACGACAGCCAGGTCGTCGTCGGTTGGCACAGGGGTATCCGCCGGGCCGTCGGGCTCGGTCATCTGATCACCTAGCCGGGCTCTGGTCTGCTTTCTGCACGGACTCCCAGAGGCGTCCGTACCACGGCGACCCCGCTGGCTTGGCTGCCGCTTTGGGCCGCGGACTGGCCAGCGGGATGACCTCGTAGCAAGTCTGCTCCGGGAAGCACATTTGCAGGTCATCCCGTGCTTCCTGCTCGATGACCGAAGGCGAGGCCAGTGATCGCGCCTCCGCCTTCAGGTGCTTGACCTGCTGCGCAAGCCGTGCGTTCGACACCGCTAGCTGGTCAATCTGACGGCGGTCGGCGATGTACTCGCGAACCGGGTAGGCCAGGGTCAGCGTTACCGCACAGAGCACGATCGCCAGTACGGCCGCCCGGCCAGTGAGCTTCGGGCGCTTCGTCGCACGCGCGCCTGTCCGCCCCGCAGCCCCGGCAGGACTCACTGATCCTGCGCCGCCGAGCGGGGGAACGCTGCCTGGCCCTGGTAAGCGGCGCCGTCAGCGAGCAGTTCCTCGATCCGGAGCAACTGGTTGTACTTGGCTACCCGCTCCGACCGGCAGGGCGCTCCGGTCTTGATCTGACCGCAGTTCAGAGCCACCGCCAGGTCCGCGATCGTCGTGTCCTCGGTTTCGCCGGACCGGTGGCTCATCATCGTCGTGTAACCGCTGCGGTGGGCCAGGTCGACTGCGCCGAACGTCTCCGTCAGGGTTCCGATCTGGTTGACCTTGACCAGCAGCGAGTTGGCGACCTTCTCGGCAATACCGCGCCTGAGCCGCTCCGGGTTCGTGACGAAGATGTCATCGCCGACGATCTGGACGCGCTCGCCGAGCTCGGCGGTCAGCTCCCGCCAGCCGGCCCAGTCCTCCTCACCCAGCGGGTCCTCCAGCGAGACGATCGGATAGGCGTCCAGCCACAGCGCATAGATGCTCGTCATCTCGGCTGAGGTCTTGGTACCGCCCTCGAAGATGTAGCGGTCGCCCTCCAGGAAGTTGCTGGCCGCGGCGTCGATCGCCAGCGCCACGTCCTGGCCGGGCGTCAGGCCCGCCTTGCCGATCGCCGCCACGATCAGGTCGAGTGCCGCCCGGTTGTGCTCCAGATCCGGAGCGAAGCCGCCCTCGTCGCCGACGCCGGTGTTCAGCCCGTGCTGCTTGAGGACGGCTTTGAGCGCGTGGTAGGTCTCAGCGCCCCACCGGACCGCCTCGGAGAACGTGCTGGCGCCAACGGGCGCGATCATGAACTCCTGGATATCCACGTTGGAGTCAGCGTGCGCACCGCCGTTGAGGATGTTCATGCACGGCACCGGCAGCAGGTGGGCGTTCGGCCCGCCCAGGTAGCGGAACAGCGGCAGCCCGGACGACTCAGCTGCCGCCCTGGCTACCGCAAGGCTCACCCCGACGATCGCGTTCGCGCCCAGCCGGGACTTGTCCGGCGTGCGGTCCAGGTCGATCATGTCCTGGTCGATCATGCGCTGATCGTCGGCGTCGTAGCCGAGCAGCTCGGGCTGGATCTCGTCGATGACGGCCTCAACGGCCTTACTGACGCCCTTGCCGCCGTACTCCTCGCCACCGTCCCGGAGCTCAACCGCCTCAAAGATGCCGGTCGACGCCCCGCTCGGCACCGCCGCGCGACCGTGACTTCCGTCGTCGAGTACCACCTCGACCTCGACGGTCGGATTCCCCCTGGAGTCGAGGATCTGCCTGGCAAATATGCCTTCAATGGAGGCCACGGTGAAACTCCTGCGGTTCGGGCGTCGCTGACAGGTGAATTTCAGTCGATTCGGAGCCTAGTAGAGGCCGTCGGCTGCGACGCACTGGGCACGCCGTTGCCCGGCAGGCCCAAACCGACACCGTAGCGGTTTGGTGGGGGCAAAGTACCTATTTCGGGCGCTAGAAGCCAGCAAATAACTACGGTGTCGAGCAGAGCGTCGCCTCAGGTTGGCGGACTCGCTAGCGACCGGCTTCCCATGCGCGCACGCGGTCGGCGTACGCCCGCGCGGCCGCGCGCAGCTCGAGTTCTGGATCCATGCCCTCCGCTCGCGCCCGGTTGACCAGCGCGAGCAGTTCCTGGCCGATGTCGCTGACGCCAGGCGCACCTGCAGGCTGGTCAGCCAGCTCGGCGGGCACGCCGGCCCGCTCAGCTCGTCGGAGGAGCTGGGCCGCGAGCGACAGAGCTGGCTGGCTCATCGGCACGCCATCGAGCGCGGACGGCTCACCGGATCCGCCCGACCTTGCGGCGCGCTCGGCTGCCTTGATCGAATCCCAGTTCAGCGTCACCTCGTCCGGCCCTGACACAGTGAGATCGCCAAACACATGCGGGTGGCGCCTGGTCAGCTTCGAAATGATCCCGTCGGCCACGTCATCGATGTCATAGCCGGTGCCGTCGGAACGCTCCTCCGCCACCCTGGCGTGAAACACCACCTGCAGCAGCACGTCGCCGAGTTCTTCGCGCACGGCGGCCTGGTCACCGGAAGCGAGCGCGTCGACGGTCTCGTACGTTTCCTCGAGCAAGTAGGGCGCCAGGCTGGCGTGCGTCTGCCTGGCGTCCCACGGGCAGTTGAGCCGCAGCTTGTCCATGATCTGGACTAGCTCGAGCAGGCGCGTTCCGCGCACCGGCGCTGACGGTGCTCCGTCACCGGCCCCGTCGCGATCCTGCTCGTCCATCACCTGCCGCTCCAGGCGGTCAGCAAGGCGGGTTGGTCAGCGCGGGGGTAGCAGTCGGAGACGGGGACGGCGCGGCGGCCAGCGTCGGCGGCGCCGGCACCACGGAGTAGCTGCGGTAGTCCCAGACCCCGAACTGCGGGTTCACCGTGACACCGAGATCCTTCGACGCGAGGCACTGGGCATGGCCCACCGCCGACTGCACCTTGGCCTGCTCGGCCGTGGTGGTCGGCGTCTTGCCGCCGTCGATCCGGTACTCCAGCGAGGACAGGATCGCGAGGTACTGGCCCAGCTGCGGGACCAGGTCCGGCGGCAGGGCTCCGCCCGCGGACACGAACTCCGTCAGCGTCACCTTGCTCGCCTTGGCCTGAGTGGACAGCTGGTTCAGGGCCCGCTGCGCCTGTGCTGACGAGACGTTGATCTTGTTCCTGGCCGCGATCTGGTCGTAGACGCGGAACAGGATTAGCCAGGTAAGCACCTGCTGCGTTTCCTGGGCGACGGCTCGCTGCGGCTTGATGCCTTTTGCCGCGTCACCGTGGTACGCGCTGTTGAGGTTGGCAACCTGCGTATTGAGGTTTGTCGACGAGATCCGGTTGTTCCCGGTGATCGCCGCAGCGCCGAGGTGCACGGTGCCGCAGGCCGACACGGCAAGGCCAGTGGCGGCCACCGCGGCAGCTATCCGCAGCCACGAGCGGGACTTCACGATGCTCATCCTTACCCTGTCCTCCCTGGTCAGGCCAGGGTCATCAGTCAGCGCGCCGGATCTGGTCCGTCACTGGCCGGTCCGGCAGGCGTAAGGCCGCCAAGGACCGACTCGATCAGTCCCTCGCACCAGGCAAGCAGCTCAGTATCGCGCAGCGGCGGAGCACCGAGCGAAATCGTCTGCCCGGTGCCGGCCCGCGTGCTACCCGACCCTGTACTGCCAGGCACCGCCTTCGGCACCGGCACAAGCATGTTACTGACGGCTGCCTTGAGCACGGTCCTTGGGTACAGCCGCTGCACTCGGACCTGCCTCGACTCTGGCAGGTCCACTGGCGCGAACCTGACGTAGTTGCCTTGCAGCGTGATGTCGGTCAGCCCGGCCTGCCGGGCAACTGCCCGCAGCTTGGCGACTGCCAGCAGGTTCTCCACCTGGACCGGGGCCTCGCCGTACCGGTCG
>DATMMA010000122.1:0-5177 GCA_035570295.1 Streptosporangiaceae bacterium | reverse complement strand
CGGGCAGGGCGAAACACTACCGGCGCCAACCCAAACTGTCATGGAAGTCGCAGTGTGTTCATGGCAGAACGGGTTTCGCTCGAGTGGCTCGAATCGCCGGGATGCTACGGGCCGATTGCAAGAAGCGCCGCACCCGTGGGTAAGGCCCGCACGCTCGCTCAGGTGTACCGGCACTTCGGTGAGCTCGACGCCGCCGAAATATCGCCGCTGTACGAGCGCGCTGTCAGCGGAGGGGTCGGCGGCGCGCCGGCCAAACCGACGCTTGGCGATCGCCGCGCCTCTGGCCACAGCATCATCGGCCTAGCCATGTTCGACCGGTCGGCGCTGCGCGCCGAGGCCATTGTTCGCTGCTGGTCGCAGGGCCGCTATCTGGCGTGGCTGGCAGACTCCTGGCGTCCTGTCAGCGCCCGTGAACTGCGGGAACGCGACCCGGATTATCGAGCAATCAGGTAAATAATTGCTGCCACCACGATGAGCCCGATGACCAACGGCACCAGCCGCTTCAAAATGGCTTGGCTGGCAACGCTCATCAGATTAAGCGCCGCGGGTTCCGGACCGGAAGCAGCCATGGAGGCGGCGCCTGCCTGGCTGGTCGGCGCGGGAACGCCGGTCACGGCGGCGCCTGGGCCCGTGGCGGCAGCACTTGGCACGGTGGCAGCAGCCTGGCCAGTGACGCTAGTTGCCGGCGCAGTCACCGTGCCCGCAGCCTGGCCGGTGCCCTGGCCGCCGTCGCTCGTCGTGCCCGCAGCGCTCGGGGTGCTGGCAGTGCTCGCTGCGCTCGCAGGCCCGCTGGTCGTTGCCTCATTTCCGGCTGCCCCGCCGCCCCCTGCCCCAACGGGGGCTGCCTGGCTAACAGCACCGGAACTGAGCTTGCCTTCCAGGCACGTGACGAACTGGCCAAGCAGCTTCGCTGACACTTCCTTGATCATGCCGCTGCCGAACTGGGCGATCCGGCCCGCGATCGTCAGGTCGGTGCTGACACTGACCTGAGTGCTCCCGCCGGCCGGCTGCAGTTGCGCCGAGATCACCGCCGTGGCGTTGCCGTTACCCCGCGAGTCCCGGCCACGCGCGTCGATCACTGCCCGGTAGGACGTCTCGTCCTTCACCGAGAACTGCGCCGTGCCCGCATACTCGGCGGTGACCGGGCCGACCTTGATCTTGACCTTGCCCGTGTAGCCGTCGTCGGTCACACCCGTCAGCTGAGCGCCAGGCATGCACGGCGCGATCAGCTCGAGGTCAGTCAGCACCGCCCAGGCCTGCTCGATCGGCACGCCGACAGTGAACTCGTTGTCCAGCTTCATGACCGTCCAGTCGTCACAGTGGCCCGGTCCGCCCGGGAGACCAGACGATACTGCTAGATCCGGAATGCGTTGTCGAGGCCGCCGGGCTGATGCGCGCGGCTCAGACCCGGGCCGTGTCCTTGCGCATCCGCCAGACGGCTCCGCCAGCGAAGAGGATCAGCCAGGCGATGACATTGACTACCCAGGTCCAGTCCACCCCGTTGCCGAGCAGCGGGGTGTGCACCAGTTGATTGAGCCCGTACAACGGCGTCCACTTGGCGATCTCCTGAACGACGTGCGCGTACTGACTGACCGGGATGAACAGGCCGCCTGCGAAGGACAGCAGCGCGAGTATGAGCCCGAGGAGCTGCATGACGTTCTCGGCCGGCAGCAGGTAGCCAAGGAACAGCCCGAACGCGGCGAATAGCAGCGAGCCGATCCAGACCGAGAAGCCGGTGCCAATCCACAGGCCGACAGACATGGACGGCTTGTGCGTGACGATACCGGTGATGTACACCGCGCCAACCGAGCAGAACCCGAGTACGAGCGCGGTCATGATCTTGATGATGATGTACGCGACCGGCGACAACGGCGTCAGCCGCAGCTGCCGGCTCCAGCCCTGGGCGCGCTCGATGGATACCATCGCGCCACAGAACGTTGTGGAGAGCACGGCACCGTAGAGGGCGAGGCTGATCATCACAAAAGCCGAGACGTTGCCGTGCGCGCCGGGCCCGGCGCTCTGGCCGGCGTATGCCTTGTTGAGCCCGAAGACCAGAAAGAACACAATCGGCACGACGATCGAGATGATGACGGTGCGCCGGTTGCGGGTCAGGCGCCGGATCTCTAGTTTCAGCGCGGTGAAGTTAAAGCCGCCCAGCCCTGGCACGCGACGCGCGCTCAGGTCGGGTGCGATGGTCGATGGCATGGTGCTCATCAGATTGCTCCAGTGCTAGCAACGGTGTCGTCGCCGGTGAGCGCGAGGAACGCGTCCTCGATGCCGCGGGCGGCAATCTCCAGATCCTTCGCGGCCGTCTGCGTCAGCAGGTACCGCGCGACTGCATCGCTGTCGTTCGAGTGCACTAGCACCGTCTCGCCACGAACCTCGACGCTCTCGGCGCCGGGGATAGTCCTCAGCACTGCCTCGCTCGCTCCGGCGAGCGTCGCGCGGACGGTCCGGCCGGCTGCCATCGCCTTGATCTCGGCTGCCGTGCCGTCCGCTACCACGCTCCCGTGCCGTAGCAGCACGATCCGGTCGGCGTAAGCGTCGGCTTCTTCGAGATAATGCGTGGCGAACAGCACGGTCCTGCCCTGCTCGGCGTCCTTGCGGATGGCGGACCAGAAGTTCCGCCGGCCTTCGACGTCCATGCCGGTGGTCGGCTCGTCCAGGATCAGCAGCTCGGGATCGGACAGCAGCGCCACCGCGAAGCGCAGTCGCTGCTGCTCGCCACCCGAGCACTTGCCGACGCGCCGGTCGGCTATCTCGGTGATCCCCGCTCCGCTGAGCACCTCGCTGACCGGCTGGCTGCGGGCGAACAGGCTGCCCATGTACTCGACGGTCTCGCGGACGGTCAGGTCCTTGAGCAGGCCGCCGGTCTGCATAACCGCGGAAATAAGGCCACGCGAAATGGCCTGACGCGGCCGCATTCCAAGCACTGACACGTGGCCGGAGCTCGGCTCCGACAGTCCCAGGATCATGTCAATAGTCGAGGTCTTGCCCGCCCCGTTAGGGCCCAGCATCGCGACGATCTCCCCCGATGCAATCTGCAGGCTGACGTCCCTGACCGCCCGTACGTGCCCGAAGCTTTTACTGACCCCTGTCAGCTGAACGGCTAGCGGCGAGCCGCTAGCCGACGATGCGCGTGGATCGGTGTTGATTACCGTCATGCTCTGATGCTCCCAGGCCCAGGCAACACATTTATGAACTCGCCGTCACGATCTCGGCGTGACAGCTGTCATGGCCCGGGTGACAACTCGCCGCCCCGTCTAGCGACCAGCGGGCAGCACGATGGAGGAGAAGCCGTCAGTGCTGGGAAAGAACGTAAATGGCCTGACCGCCAGCGTCCGTGCATCCACGGCATAGGCAGATACAAGCGCTCCAGCGAGAATCCGCTCACTTCCGGGCAGCCACACAACCCAGAAGGCGTCCTCTGTTGTGTAAAGCTTGGTGCCGGGCACCAGCCTGACCGCCCCAGTGCGGGTGCTGACGATCGCCAGCTCTGACATTCCGTTGCTGGAACCGAGCCTGGCCGTCCTGACGAAGACCGCCATCTGGGTCCCGCCGGGCGAGAACGCCGGACCACCGCCGGCGACGAAGCCATGGTGAAGCGGGCTGCGCGCCACGACCGTGACACCGGTCGAGGTGTTGGTGATGCGCAGCGAGTCGTCCAGCGCGATGTCGCGGCTCTGCGGTACCCAGGCGACCAGGCTGTAGCGGGCCCCAGGGGGCGTGTAGACGCCGAAGATCTCGATGCCTGCGCCGAGCATCCGGACCTGGCCGGTCGCCGGATTCCAGAGGCCTTCCCTCGCGCCAGGCGGGACGTAATCCTGGTTGCCGCTGGAGTAGACGATGATGCCGCCCGCTGCCACTGTCGGTGCCCAGCCAAACGTGATCCTGGACATGCGCCAGCCGGCCGGAGCCCTGAGCACGAGCGCCCGGCCGGAACCATCGGCGGGCAGTTCGAGGAGCAGGTGGTCGTTGCGCGCGATGTACAGGTTCCGGCCGTCGATCGAAGTGAAAACCGCCTCGCCCCGCGGCAGGTACCGGATCTTGCCAGTAGCCAGGTCATAGGCCCGGATCGGGGCACCGTCCTGATTGGCGTCGGCCCAGTACAACTGCCCGGCGGCGAAGACCAGGGGTGCTGTCGTGCTGGCGTCGACCGCGGGCCCGGCGCTGAGCGCGCCGGTAGCCGGATCACCGACCATCAGCGAGCCGCTGTCATCCCATGCCAGCTGAACTGCAGGCAATGCCAGCCTGGACGCGTGCGACTTCGCGGTCACTGCGGGCGGCCGGCCATCGCCTCTGCGGATCGCCGCGCCGTGCCCGCCACCACCAACGGTCACGCCGACTGCCAGCGCGCCGGCCAGCACCAGGCTGACCGCGGCACCCAGCATGCGCCTGTGCCTGCGGCGCCGTCTCGCCTCGGCGAAGAGCACCTCGATGTCAGGGCCGTTCGCCTGAAAGGCGGGAGCATCGACGACGGAGCCGCGTACTGGTTCTTGATCCGTGTCTAACATGGAACTACTATGACTAGCACCATGTTGGAAGTCAATCTCGATCGTGCGAACCCGCTGCCCCTGCATGATCAGGTAGCCGCACAGATCCGGCGCGCAATCGCTGAGGGCGAGGCAGGCCCAGGTGACCGCCTGCCGCTAGCGAAGGACCTCGCCGCGGTGCTCGGCGTGAATAAGAACACCGTGCTCCGCGCGCTGCACGTGCTGCGCGATGAAGGCCTGCTGGAGTTCCGGCGCGGCCGCGGTATCACTGTGGCCGGCACGCCGCAGCGCGGAGCCGTACTGGGTCAGGTCCGCAGTCTGGTCCAGTTCGCCCGGCAGCACGGTTACGGACGTGACGAGGTAATTCAGATGATCATGGACCTGCCGCAGGGTATTTGAGCCCGCGAAGAGCGCCCGTAATGCCGCGCCCGCCGCGGCTAGCCGCCGAGGCTGCGCAAGAATCCGGGCGGAATGATCACGTCTTCTCGGGTGAGGTCGTGCACCGAGGACTTGCTGAGGCCGAGCAACGCGGAATCCAGGCCGTTCCTCAGAATATCCAGAACGTTCTCTACACCCGCCTGCCCATTCGCTGCCAGCCCCCACAAATACGCTCGGCCGATCATGACCGCGCGCGCGCCGAGGGCGAGCGCCTTCACCACGTCACTGCCCCGCCGGACGCCGCCG
>DATMMA010000121.1:0-22279 GCA_035570295.1 Streptosporangiaceae bacterium | reverse complement strand
CAACTCCGCCACCATGGTGGATGCTCACCCAGGACGCTCCGGAAGAGGTGTTGACCAGCGCGTTCAGCAGCGGCCAATCAGCGATCGCATCGCTGCCGTCGGCCATCGCCTCGGTCTCCCGGTATGGCGAGGCGACCGAGCCGGCGTCCAGGTGATCACGGCCGAGCACTATCGGTGCCTGCACCTCGCCGCGCCGCACCATCTCGTTGAACCGCAGGCCCGCGAGGTGCCGCTCGCCGTAGCCAAGCCAGCAGATCCGCGCGGGCAGGCCCTGGAAATGCACCTTCTCCCGGGCCATCCGGATCCACCTGGCCAGCGCCTCGTTCTGCGGGAACAAGTCCAGGATCGCCGCGTCGGTAGCGGCGATGTCGGCCGGGTCACCGGACAGCGCTGCCCACCGGAACGGGCCCCTGCCCTCGCAGAACAGCGGCCTGATGTAGGCGGGCACGAAACCGGGAAACGCGAACGCCCGGTCATACCCGGCCAGCTGAGCCTCGCCGCGGATGGAGTTGCCGTAATCGAACACCTCGGCACCAGCATCCTGGAAGCCGACCATGGCCTGAACGTGCTCGGCCATCGACTCCCTCGCCCTGGTAGTGAACCCGGCGGGGTCCTCGGCCCGCAGCGCGGCCATGTCCTCGAACGCGACCCCCTTGGGCAGGTAGGTCAGCGGGTCGTGCGCCGACGTCTGGTCAGTGACCACGCTGATTGGCGCGCCCATGCGCAGTAGCTGCGGGACGAGATCGGCGGCGTTGCCGAGCAGCCCGATCGACAGCGGCTCCCCGGCATCGGCGGCCGCCGTGGCCTGCCGCACGGCGTCGTCGACGTCGCTTGCAGCGACGTCGAGGTAGCCATGCTCGATCCTGCGGCTGATCCGGGACGGGTCGCAGTCGATGCACAGCGCGACTCCCCCGTTCATGGTGACCGCGAGCGGCTGGGCACCGCCCATCCCGCCAAGACCCGCCGTCAGCGTGATCGTGCCGGCGAGCGAACCGCCGAACCGCTTCGCCGCCACTGCGGCGAACGTCTCGTACGTGCCTTGCAGGATGCCCTGCGTGCCGATGTAGATCCATGACCCGGCGGTCATCTGGCCGAACATGGTCAGCCCTTCGGCTTCAAGTCGCCGGAACTCCTCCCAGGTCGCCCATTGCGGCACCAGGTTGGAGTTCGCGATCAGCACCCGCGGCGCCCACTCGTGCGTCCGGAAGATGCCGACCGGCTTGCCCGACTGCACCAGCAAAGTCTCGTCCGCCGCCAGGTCACGCAACGAAGCGACGATGCCGTCGAACGCCTCCCAGCTACGCGCGGCCCGGCCCGAGCCGCCGTAGACGATGAGCTGATCGGGGTGCTCAGCGACTTCAGGATCCAGGTTGTTCATCAGCATCCGCATGGCGGCTTCCTGCGGCCAGCCCTTGCAGGTCAGGCTGCTGCCGCGGGGCGCACGGACAGGCCTGGCGCCTGCCGGTTGGTCTGTCATGCTGAACTCCTCCTCTGGCCGGGCATCATCATCTAACCGCAGTCGCTGCCACCAGCGGCCGGGCAGGTATTGACCGCGGCCGTGATCTCCGCCAGAACGCCGGCCATCGCGGACCGGACCAGCCGCAGCGTTCGCTCGTAGTCAGCTATGTCACCGCCGGCTGGATCCGGGACATCCCACCCCGCGCCGGCTGACGGATCAAAGCTGCCGAGGAGCCGGACCCGCCCGGCCGCGGCGGCATCCGGCGCCGCTTGGCGCAGAACCCATTGATGCTGGCTGTCCAGCGCGATGATCAGGTCATACTGGTCGAACATGCCCGGCTCGAACTGCCGGGCGGCGTGATCGGACTGGTAGCCGTGCGCCATCAGTACCGCTTGCGCACGGGGGTCGGCGGGCCCGCCCTCGGCCTCCGCCCGCAGCCCCGCGCTGGCGGCCTCCGCGGCCAGGCCCGTCTCGGCTAGCTCGCGCCGCAGCACCTGGGCGGCCATCGGCGACCGGCAGGTATTACCCGTGCACACGAACAGCACCCGGTACATCAGGCTCCCGTCGTTACTCCTGCGGCAACCGCAGCGGGGCGCCGGTAAGGTCCTCGAGCAGCTTGATCGGCAGCATCTCGCCGCCATCGTCGCCGTACTGCGCCCTCGCCCGCCGGTAGATCTGCTCGACCAGCGCGCTCACCTCTGCGGGAACGCCCACTTGCCGGGCCAGGTCGACAGCCAGGCCAAGGTCCTTGCAGGCCAGTGCCAGTGCGAACGAGTCGTCATAGTCGCCGCGCTCGAGCACCGAAAGCACGTCACGCTCGAGGAAGTTGCTAGCCGCCGGGCTGGCCAGCAGGCAGCGCCGGAGCATCCCCAGGTCCACGCCGGCCTGTACGCCGACAGTCAGCACCTCGGCCGTCGCGGCGAGATGCCCGAACCACAGCAGGTTGAGCATCAACTTGACTGTGTAACCAGCCCCGTTCCCGCCCACGTGAAGTATGCGGTCGGGATCGCCCATCGCCTCGAGCAAGGGCCGGATGCGCTGGTAGTCGGCGGCGGCGGCCCCGACGAAGATCTGCAGCGTGCCTGCTTTCGCGCCGGCTGCCATCCCGCTGACCGGCGCGTCGAGCACGGCGACCTGGCGCGGCCCGGCCAGGGCCATGACTCGTTCCGCCACCTCGGGCACGCTGGTGGACATGTCCACCCAGGCCGTGCCGGGAGCGAGGCCGTCGAGCAACCCGTCCGGGCCGAGCAGCACGTCAGCAACGTGCCTCGGGGTCGGCAGCATGGTGATGACGACGTCCCGGCCGGCGCCGGTCTCGCGCGGCGAACTGGCCCAGGCAGCGCCTGCCGCGAGCAGGCCGGCCGCTGCCTCGGCTCGCACGTCGTGCACGACCAGGTCATGGCCGGCCGCCAGGATGTTCGCGCTCATCGGGCCGCCCATGTGCCCGAGGCCAATGAATCCCACTCGCACAGCTACTCCGATCAGTCAGCGGTTACCGGTGAGGGCCCATCGGGCGACGGCATCCTCGTCAATCTCGGCGCCGAGGCCCGGCGCGCCGGGGACGCGCACCGTGCCGTCGGCTTCGATGGTGACCGGCTGCGCCAGGAAGAAGTCCCGGCGCTGCGGCGTCCATCCTGGCGGATCATAGGGGAACTCCAGGTAAGGTCCGCCGCCGACGCCCGCCGCCACATGCAGGTTCGCCAGCAGGCCGAGTCCGTTGGTCCAGGTGTGCGGGGTGAACCAGTGGCCCTGCTGCAACGCGAGCTCAGCCACGGTCCGGGCGCGCAGCATGCCGACCGCGAGTACGACATCGGGCTGTACCACGTCCAGTGCCCCGGCTGCCATGGCACCAAGCAATTCCGGCACGCTGCGGGCCATCTCCCCGCCGGCTACCCGGATACCGCACTGCTCCCGCAGCAGCCGCATGCCGGCCAGGTCCGCGGCCGGCAGGGGCTCCTCAAGCCAGGTAACGCCGAGCTCGGCGAGCTCAGCCGCGACCCGGCGGACCGCAGCTACGTCGAGCGACGGGGAGATGTCGCCTGCCATCCGCCACCACTGGTTCAGGTCCACCATGATCGCCAGGTCGCTGCCCGCCGCTTCCCGTGCCGCCCGGACCGCGGCCAGGCCGGACCGCACGTCCTCGCGGCCGATCCGGATCTTTACCGCGCGGAACCCGGCCTGGCACGCGGCTAGCACTGCCTCGGCGCGGGCAGCCGGGCTCTTGAGCTCACCGAAGGAGGCGTAGGCCGGCAGCCTGTCGGACGCGCCGCCGAACAAGGTGGCGACGGGCTGGCCGCACGCCTTGCCGATGATGTCCCAGAGCGCCGCTTCCAGCGGCCAGTACCGGCCAGCGTGGAAGCTGACGGTCTCGAGCACCCTCACGTGGTTGGCGATCTGCAGCGGATCCTTGCCGATGAACAGGTCCGCGAAGGCTTCGAAACCGTCCATGGTGTCGCCAGAGCCGTAGCCGGTGATCCCGGCGTCGGTCTCCACCCGGACCAGGGTCGCGTCGAAGTGCCGGCGCGGCTCCGGGTCCCAGGAGGCGACGAACGGCGGATCCAGCACCAGCCGCATCCGGTCCAGCCGGATCGCGGCGATCTTCACCTGGGGTCGAAGTAAGGGTTGGCGGGATTCGCCCGTGCGGCAAGAACCTGAGCAAGATCAGGGAGGGACCGAGTTGCTGCGGTCAGCGCCGCTTTAGTGGCCTCGCGGTTGTTCGCGTAAACGAGCGCGGAATCCCGGGCATCCGGGTTCACCCACACCGCAGCGATCAGGACGAGATCGTCGGTGTCCGCTGGCGCGATGGCGCCGTCAGCGACCGCGTCGGCTACTCCCCCGGCCACCCCGGCCTGCGCGGCACCCCAGGTGAGCGTTCCGTGCTCCGGGCTCGCGATGGCGGATTTGTTGATGAACAAGGTGAGCGGCTTCACCGGTATCCCCGGCTGGAGCACCGCGACGAACGGAGTGTGACCGGCACTCGGCGTGGCGAGCGCCGTTGCCCACGCGGTGCCGACCGGGCCCGTGCGAGTCCCGAGAACCACGTTGATGTGCGCGGCCTCGGCCCCCTCGCCGATGAAACTCTCTCCGATCAGCATGACAGGCAACTCACTCATCGACATTTCCTCTCACGTACCGGATTTTCGAACATTGACTACTAGTCGATCAATGATCAGTGCGATTTCATCTGAAGGTGACTACGTTGTCTACATGGCGGTGACAGTAATCCGCAGCCGTGTGCGAATCGGCCGGCACCGGCACCTGGCGCAGCCGCGTCCGGTAGCCCATCACTGCAGGAATACTCGCTTGCGGCTGTTCTCATTTGCCTCTAAGATACCCCAAATCGGCTTTATCGATAGCTTGACTAGCCTAAACGGCAGGGGGGTCCGTTGGCGATCTACCTGCTGAGACGCCTCGGTCTCGCCGTGATCACCCTGTTCCTGCTCAGCCTGATTATCTTCTTCGCTGGCCAGGTGCTGCCGGGAGATCCGGCCAGGTCAATCCTCGGTCCGCTATCCGCCGAGTCCGCGGTGCGCGCGCTGGACCACCAGCTTGGCGTCGACCGGCCGCTGGTGACTCAGTACTGGAGCTGGATCTCCGGCATGCTGCGCGGCAACATGGGCGAGTCGTACCAGTACCAGTCGCCGGTCGAGCCGCTGCTGGTGACGGCGCTGGTGAACTCGGCCAAGCTGGCCGCGCTCGCGCTCATCGTGATCATTCCGCTCGGCATCCTGGGCGGAGTTGTCGCTGCCCTTTATGCCGGGCGCCCAATCGACCGGATCATCACGCTGAGCGGGAGTTCGGCCGCGGCCTTGCCGGAGTTCGCGACCGGCATCGTCGTCATCGTCATCTTCAGCGTGGAGCTGAAGCTCCTGCCGTCCAGCGCCCAAGCTCAGCCAGGCGCATCCTTCGCTACTCAGCTGCAGTCGCTAATCCTGCCCGCGATCCCGCTCGTACTCGTCCTGTTCGGCTACATCGCCCGGATGGCGCGGGCGGGTACCGTCGAGGCGCTCGAGTCGGATTACGTGCGCACAGCCACCCTCAAGGGCCTGAAGCGCACCGTGGTGATCTACCGGCACGTGCTGCGGAACTCACTGCTGCCGACGATCACCGTCATCGCCACCCAGACCGGCTACCTGTTCGGTGGCCTGATCGTCGTCGAAACGCTCTTCAACTACAAGGGCATCGGCGACCTGATTTTCCACGCGGCGACCGCCAAGGACTTCCCGATGCTGGAGGCCTCAGTGCTAACCGTCGGGGTGGTTTACATGGTGGCGACCCTCATCGCCGACGTACTGACGACCACGCTCGACCCCCGCCAGCGCACGGCGGCATTCCGGTGACCGAGACGACTATGGCGACGCCGCCAGGAACTCCGGGAATCGTCGCCAGCGATACTCAACGGCGCGAACTGCCCGTGTGGCGACTGCTCCTGCGCCGGCCGACATTCGTAACCGGCGCGCTGATACTGCTGTTCTGGGTCGTCTGCGCGATCTTCGGGACGTCAATCGCGCCACATAGTCCGCTCGCACAGCAGCTGCTCGCCACCAACCAGGCACCGTCCGCTGCCCATTGGTTCGGCACCGATCAGCTAGGCCGCGACATGCTGTCGCGAGTCATCGTCGGCGCCCGGACGATGCTGATCATCGCGCCGCTGGCAACCGTGGTCGGGACCGTGCTGGGGACGGCGCTCGGGCTCGCACTCGGGTACCTGGGCGGCGTCGTCGACCTGCTTGCCAGCCGGGTCATCGAAGCGGTGCTCGCCCTGCCGGCCCTGTTGGTCATCTTCCTGTTCATGGTGCCGCTGGGAGTCACGACCCTCTCGCAAGTTCTGGTGATCGGCTTCATCTTCACACCGTTGATCGCCCGGACTGTCAGGTCAGCGGTGCAGGTGGAGCGGCAGCTTGATTACGTGCCGGCCGCCCGGCTGCTGGGCGAGCGGTCTGGCTGGATGATGTTCGTCGAGATCCTGCCCAATGTCGTGCCCACAATTCTGGTGGAGTTCACCGTGCGGCTCGGCTATGCCGTCTTCGCCGTGGCCTCGCTGGCTTTCCTGGGGTTCGGCGTCCAGCTGTCGACGCCCAACTGGGGCACTGACATCAACGCCAACTACGCGGTGCTTGGCGCAGGGTACTGGTGGGGGTCGCTGTTCCCTGCGCTGGCCATCGCGTCGCTGATCATTGGCATCAACCTGGTGGCTGACTCCGTAGAGCAGGTGGTCGTCGGATGACCGCGACAGAAACCACGCCCGCGCCTGATGCGGCGGCCGGGCCGGAGAACGCGGTTCAGGTCGAGCACCTGGACGTCAGTTACCGGGTTCGCGGGCGGGACCGGCTGGCCTTGCGGAACGTGTCCTTCCAGATCGCCCGCAACGAGTCCTACGGCCTGGTCGGCGAGTCCGGCTCGGGTAAGTCGACGGTGGCGCTCGCCCTGACTAGGTACCTGCCGCGCAATGGTCGCGTCAGCGCGGGCTCAATCCGGATCGCCGGGCGCGATCCGCTCGCTCTGAACCCGGAGAAGCTGCGCCAACTGCGGGCCCACTCGGTGTCCATGGTGTACCAGGAGCCCGGAAAGGCACTGAACCCGGCAATCCGGGTCGGCCGGCAGATTGCCGAGGTCTACGAGGTGGCCGGCCTCGGCCGAGCCGACGCGCTGGAGCGGTCCGAGGAAATGCTCCGGAGGGTCCAGATCTCCGACCCCGGCCGGGTGATGGAGCGGTACCCGCACGAGTTGTCGGGCGGCATGGCGCAGCGTGCCGTGATCGCGATGGCGCTCGCGTCCGAGCCGGAGCTGCTGATCCTGGACGAGCCCACGACAGCTCTCGACGCGACAGTCGAGGCCGAGGTGCTTGACCTGGTCGCCGGGCTACGCAATCAGTTCGACACCTCGCTGTTGTTCATCAGCCACAACCTGGCAGTCATTGCGAAGATGTGCGACCGGGTCGGCGTGCTGTACGCGGGCGAGCTGATCGAGGAGGGGCCGGCTCAGCAGCTCTTCGACCAGCCGCGGCACCCATACACGATGGGTTTGCTGCGCTGCATACCGCGGCAGGGCCAGCGCAAGGACCACGGCCGGCTGGACTCGATCCCGGGCTTCCTGCCGGCGCCAGGGCAGGCACTGGCGGGATGCATCTTCGCGCCGCGCTGCTCGATAGCAGAGGACCGTTGCCGGGAGACTGCGCCGCCGGCCTTTGACGTCGGGCCTGACCGCAGCTCTCGGTGCTTCCTGCACGAGGCCACACCAGATCTGCCCAGGAGCACGCCCGTCAACGTGGAACTGTCCGCCCCGGCGGAGTCGGCGCAGCCAGTCGTTACCATCAGGAACTTGTCGAAGACCTTCACTTCCCGCGGACAGGCCGTGCATGCCCTGGCCGGGGTGAACCTTGATATCGAGCGCGGCGAGACGCTCGGCCTGGTCGGGGAGTCCGGCAGCGGAAAGACCACGCTCGCGCGGCTGCTGCTCGGGCTCACCCCGCCGGATGCCGGGTCGGCCATCGAGATGGACGGCGAGCCCCTGGGCGGTGATCTCCGGAAGCGCGGCCGGACACAGCTCAAGGCGCTGCAGATCGTCTTTCAGAATCCCGACTCGGCGCTGAATCGCAGGCACACGGTGCGCCAACTGATCAGCAGGCCGCTGGTGAAGTTGGCTGGGCTATCCGGGCCTGCGCTTCAAGAACGGCTGGCAGACCTGGTCCGGTCAGTCCGGATGGAGGCCAGGCACTTGCCCCTGCGGCCACGGCAGCTGTCCGGTGGACTTAAGCAGCGGGTCGCCATAGCCCGCGCGTTCGGCGGCGGGCCGCGCATCGTGGTCTGCGATGAGCCCACCTCGGCGCTGGATGTCTCGGTGCAGGCCGCGATTCTTAACCTGCTCGCCGACCTGCAGGCCAAGGAACAGGTCACGTACCTGTTCATCTCGCACGACCTGCAACTGGTGCGCTACCTCTCCGATCGGATCGCGGTGCTGTACCTGGGCCGCCTGATGGAGCTAGGACCCGCGGAGCGGGTTTTCAGCGGACCGCATCATCCGTATACCGAGGCGCTGCTGTCCGCGGTCCCGAGCCTGGACGGTCAGCGCCCGCAGCGGATCCGGCTGACTGGCGAGATTCCGTCAGCGGCTAGCCCGCCGAGCGGATGCGTCTTCCATACTCGGTGCCCGAGGCGATTGGCGTCCGGGATTTGCGAATCGACCGAGCCTCCCCTGGCCGAAGTCGAGCCAGGCCACCTGATGAGTTGTCATATCCCTATCGATCAGCTAACAACGCTGCAAAGCTACGAGCCAATGCCGTGACATACCCGCAGGCGGACGCGTAACTTTGCTGCTCACTGGCACCGGATTTGCGAATCGATCAGATCCGGTGAGGGTTCCGAGGAGGATCTGTGCACTCTGGAAACGACCGGCTCAGCCGGCTGCGCGCGGGACAAACGGAAATCGGAAATCATGTCATCGACGAGTTCGTCGCTGGTCACATCGACCGGCGGGCCTTCCTGCGCAATGGAGCGCTAGTCGGGATCTCTGTGCCAGCGATCGGCGCAATCCTGGCAGCCTGCGGCTCGTCCAACTCACCAACCACGAGCCCGTCGGGTGGTTCCGCAGCTACCACCGCAACCATCAGGTGCGGAATCGTCACCCCCGCCGCGGCGATTAACCCGGTCACCATCGCCGATCAGGGTGGCCTGGACATGCTCGGCCAGACTGGTGAGTACCTCTGCCTGTCGGACCAGCACCTGAAGTTGCAGCCGGTGCTAGCCACTAGCTGGTCGTCCAACTCCACGTCCGACGTCTGGACGTTCAAGATTCGCCAGGGCGTCAAGTTCCACAACGGCGCGCCGCTCACCGCGGATGACGTCGTCTACACCTATAAGCTGCAGACCAACCCGTCGGGTAAGGGCGCCGCGCTGTCGGCATTCGGTGGCGTGCTGACGCCGACCGGTGTGGTGAAGGTCGACGACTTCACGGTCGAATTCCACCTCAACGCGCCGAACGGCAACTTCCCTTACCTCACGTCCTCCGACAACTACAACATGATCATCCTGCCGAACAACTACGATCCCACCAAATGGGAAAGTACGTTCGTCGGCACAGGCCCGTTCAAGCTGAAGTCTTACACCCAGAAGCAGGGTGCCTCGTTCGTCCGCAACGAGGATTACTGGGGCACGAAGGCGATCCCGGCTGCCACGCAGTTCACTTTCTACGACACCGATACGCCCGCGATCCTCGCCCTGACCAGCGGCACGCTCGACGTTCTGGGCCAGTTCTCGGTGAGCGGCGGTGAAGCGCTTCTCAACGGCCAGTACAACATCATCAAGCTCAAGTCCAGCGCGCATCGCGAGCTATCCATGCGATGCGACCAGGCACCGTTCAGTGACGCCAGGGTCCGGCAAGCGATCGCGTTGTCGCTGAACCGGCCGGCCATCGTGACAGCGCTGTTCAAGGGCGACGCCGACCTCGGTAACGACAGCCCGTTCGCGCCGGTATTCCCGTCCACCGACACCAGCATCCAGCAGCGCGCCCTTGATGTCGCCAAAGCGAAGTCACTGCTGTCGGCGGCCGGTCATCCGAACGGCTTCTCCGCCACGCTGACTGGGGAGATCTTCCAGGAAATCCCGCAGTACGCGCAGATCATCCAGCAGTCAGCCAAGGCCATCGGCGTCAACCTGAAGCTGAACATCGAAGCTCAGCCGAAGTACTACGGCAATTTCTTGTTCGGCACATCAGACTGGCTCGACGCCACCATGAGCCTGGTCGACTACGGTCACCGGAGCGTGCCGAACGTATTCCTGACCGCGCCGCTGCAGACAATCAACTCGAAGAAGGGCACCGGGGCGTGGAACGGCGCCCACTTCAACAACGCCGACTACGACCGGCTGTCGAACCAGTACATCGCGACGGCTGACCTGTCCAGCCAGCGATCCATCGCGGGCCAGATCGAGACGCTGCTGCTCGACCAGACGCCGATCATCTACGGCTACTTCTATAACTACCTCACCGCTAGCGCCAAGAACGTGACCGGCGCGTACCCGACCGCGATCGGCCACATCTTCCTCTACAACTGCAAGAAGAGCTGATTGGCCGCGAATCAGGTACCCGTTAACAGGCCGCCGGGCAACATGCCCGGCGGCCTTTGGGTGCGCTTCCTCTCCGGCCCGGACATCGACAGCCTGGGACTCACCGGCGCCGAGATCATCGAGGCGGTGGAAGGCGCCGTCCGCGCGCACGGCGAAGGACACGCGATCGTTGAGCCACGCGTGCACCTAGTGCCGGGCGACGGCGGGCATTTCAACGTGCTGCGCGGCCACCTGGGTGATCTCGGCGCGGCCGGCGTGAGCGGAGTCAAGGTTGTCGGCGACTTTGTCGGCAATTACACTCTCGGCCTGCCGAGCGAGCTGGGCCTGCTGACCCTGCTCGACCCGGCCACCGGGGTCCCGCTGGCCATCATGGACGCGACGCTTATCACCGCGTGCCGGACCGGCGCCATGACGGCCGTCGGCGCCAAGTACCTGGCCAGGCCGGACGCCCGGATCCTTGGCCACGTCGGTGCTCGCGGCACTGCGCTGTGGAACGTGCTGCTGCTCAGCGAAGTACTCGATCTAGCCGAGATCAGGGTGACCAGCCGGCGGCCCGAGTCCCGGGAAGCGTTCGGCCAGGAGCTCAGAGCGGCTATCGCCACGCCGGTACGCGTGGTGGCGAGCGCAGCGGAAGCTTTCGAGGGCGCGGACGTCCTGGTCGAAGCATCACGCCTGACGACGCCGGAGCCGCTATTGCGGACCAGCGCGGTGCAGCCTGGCGCCTTTGTCGTACCGTACGGCACGATCAGCGCCGTAGAGATCGACTTGCTGGACGTCATGGACAAAGTCGTCGTGGACGACTGGCGCGAAGCCCAGTCCGGCCAGTTCGGCGCGCTGCGCCGGCATGTCGATACCGGCCGGCTGACCGCGCAGTCGCTGCACGCCGAACTCGGCCAGATCGTGGCTGGCCTCCGGCCCGGCCGGGAAGCGCCGCAGGAGCGAATCCTGCTCTGGCATCGCGGGCTGGCCATCCTCGACATCGCAGTCGGCCACCTGATCTTGACAAAAGCCGAGCGGGCCGAAGTTGGCACCATGCTCAGATACCGTTAGCGATGGCCGCTTACCTGGAGCTGACATCGGCTGCCGATCTGGACGCCGCGGCCGTGTGCCGGATCAGCGAGGGCTTGGACGTGCGGCTCGCGCCTCCGCTAGCGAGCGTCGTCCAGGCGCAGCGCGATCAGGCGACGGCGGTCCTTAGCAGTGACGCGGCGGTCTACGGCGTCAACACCGGCATGGGCGCGCTCAGCAAGGTCCGGCTGACCGAGGCTGAACAGCAAGCGCACCAGCGCAACTTGCTGGTCGGCCGGGCTACCGGCGGCCCTCCTTGGCTGGGCGAAGCCGACGTCAGGGCAATCGTCGCGGTGCGGCTGCGCACATTCCTGTCTGGTGATGCAGCGGTCTCGGCCAGCCTTTGCCAGCGGCTGGCTGACTTCCTCGCGGCGCGAATCGTGCCGGCGGTGCCGCGGGACGGAGCTGGCTGTGCGGGCGAGATCATCCAGCTGGCGCACTGCTTCGGCCCGCTGGCCGGCCTCGGCAGCGTCCTTCTGCCTGCCGGCCAAGGCGTCACACCCGCCGCCGACGCCCTGGCCGGACACGGACTGGCTGCCTACGAGCTCGGCGCGAAGGAGGGCATCGCACTGCTTGCCGGCGTGCCCGGCGCGACCGCGCTCAGCATCCTGGCCGTCGACGAGGCGAAGACGGTCAGCGCGATGATGACCGCGGCTGCCGGCCTCTCCATCGCCGCGATCGGGGCACCCGTTGACCCGTACACCGCAGCCTGCGCTCGCGGCGACGAGGTGCTAGGAGACGTGCTCGGCTCGCTGCGCGCGATCATCGAGCCGGCCGGGCAGCGGAGGATGCTGCAGGCGCCCGTGTCGTTCCGGGTGGCGGGCGCTGTCCTCGCGCAGGTGCGGCGGGCGACAGCCGCGCTTGCGGACGCCGCGGACCGGGCGATGACCGGGGTCACCGACTCGCCCGCCTTCCTGGACGGCAGCTTCGTCGGGACGGCAGGCTTTCACGGGATCGACCTGGCGGCCCAGTGTGATCAGCTCACGGCCGCGATCACGCACGCCGCCGAGGTTTCGGCAGCGCGGCTGCACCGCCTGCTCAACCCGGCGGTCACCGGCCTGCCTGCCCAGCTCGCCGTCGATCCAGGCCCGCAGGCTGGCCTTGTCGCCGTGCACAAGCGGGCCGCGGGCGAGCTGCATGCCATGCGGCGGCTGGCCCTGCCTACCGCCATCGGCTTGATCGAGACCTCAGGCGGCCAGGAGGACGTCCAGTCATTCGCCTGGGAGGCTGCGGTCAACCTGCGGGCTGCGCTGCGCCGCTGCAGAGCCGTCGCCGCGTGTGAAGCGCTCGCGGCTTTCCAGGCTGCCTCGCTGGCCGGGCTGCCGCGGCCACCGCGCTGCCAGGCGTTGTTTGACCGCCTCGGCGCGCTCGTCAAGCCGATCGACGCCGACCGGCAGTTCGGCGAGGACATCGAGTTGCTGCTCAGCGGCTCATGGACTGAGCAACTGGATACATAATGACGGCAAGCCGTAAGGAGGTTAGATGTCGCGATCGGCAGTCAGTCAGGAGCACGCGAGCGCAGAGAACCCGGACGCGGGCGCTGGCCTCAAACCCGGTTGGGGCGTCAGCCCGGAGCGCCAGCAGGCTATTCAGGCCACGCTAGCCGACCTGGCCCCGCACAGCGGCCGGCTGGCGCCGGCTCAGCTCCGGTCGATTACTACGGAACTGGCCAAGCGCCACGAGCTGTGGTCAGATTTGGTAGTACACGATCCCGACGTGCGCTGGTACCTGCCGCTGCACCGGTCTAACTCCTGCGACGTGTGGCTGCTGGCCTGGGAACGCGGCCAGGACACCGACTGGCACGACCACGGCGGCTCGTCCGGCTCGTTCGCGGTGGCAGACGGCAGCTTGCTGGAGCAGTACCGCGCCCCCACCGGGCGTCTCAGCCATCGGCGGCTCACGCCCGGCCACGCGGTGGCGTTCGGGCCCGGTCACGTGCACGACGTGGCACACGGTGGTCAGGGCTCGGCGACCAGCATCCACGCATATTCGCCGCCCCTGACCGCTATGACGTACTACACGTCGACCGACTACGGGCTGATCGCCAGGCAGACCGTCGCGATCGACGGGCCGGAAGGCGGCCGCGGCCGCGGTGGCCCCGACACGGCGCTGGCCAAGGCTAGTGCCTCGGCCGCGAGGCTGACCTCGGATGCGCTTCCTGATGGCGCACCCGGCATCGACGAACTCCTCGCCGAGGCGCGCGGCGGCCTCCGCCGGCTGCGCCCGGAGGCGGCACTAGCCGCCATTACCGACGGCGCGATCCTGGTCGACATCCGACCGCTGGAGCAGCGAATTGTCGAGGGTGAGGTACCCGGCGCGATCATCATCGGCCGCAACGTTCTGGAGTGGCGGCTCGACCCGTGCAGCGAAGCCAGGATTCCGGCGCTGGCCAGGTCCGACATGCAGATCATCGTGATGTGCTCGCAGGGCTACGCCTCGACCCTGGCCGCCGCATCGCTGCGGCGGATCGGGCTGGCTGAGGCGACCGACCTGGACGGCGGTTTCCAGGCCTGGCGAGCGGCCGGGCTGCCGACACGTCCGGCCCAGTCGCTCGGCTGAGCCCGGTCAGACATGGCATCGCCACGCGAGCAGGCAGTCGATATCGGCGAGAGGGGCGCGACAGGCGAGACGGACGCCCAGATCCGTCCTCAAGCGGCCGAGCCGGAGGTCAGCCACCAGCACCGCGACGTGTCCGGCGGCTGGTTGCGGCCTGCCGTGTTCGGCGCGATGGACGGACTGGTGACCAATGTCTCACTGATCGCCGGAGTCGGCGGCGCGAGGCTAGCCGCACACACGATCGTGCTGACTGGCCTGGCCGGGCTGTCCGCTGGTGCTTTCTCCATGGCCGCTGGCGAGTACGTGTCGGTTTCATCGCAGAACGAGCTGGTCGCCGCGGAAGTGGAGAAGGAGCGCATCGAGCTCGAGACGAACCCGGCCGACGAGCAAGCAGAGCTGGCCGCCATGTACAAGATGCGGGGCGTCGACCCCGACCTCGCGGACGAGGTCGCCAGACAGCTTTCCCGCCACCCGGATGAGGCGCTTCGCATTCACGTCCGGGAGGAGCTCGGCGTCGACCATGACGAGCTGCCGTCTCCGCTGACCGCGGCCGGCGCGTCGCTCGTCACCTTCGCTATCGGCGCGCTTATCCCGTTGCTGCCGTTCCTGCTTGGCTTCGCATCGCTGGCCGCAGCCGTGATCCTGGCCGCGATCGCGGCATTCATCGGCGGCGGCATCGTCGCACGCGTCACGGCCAGGCCGTTCCTGCGCGGGGCGCTGCGGCAGCTTGTGCTCGCTGCACTGGCTGCCGCGATCACCTACGGGATCGGCACGCTAGTCGGCGGCCACGTCAGCTAGAGATGGCGGGTCGAGGCGACGACGGCCTTTCAGGACGGCGGCGGCGCGTAGGCAGTCGCCGGCAGCGCCAGGCTGCCGGGTAAGCGCTGAGTGCGGGCGGTCCGCCGCACCGCCGTGTAAGTGCGGCGGACCGCTCCTGCTACATCGGCAACAGCTCGAAGATCTCCACCGCGCACTGCCCATCGCTGCCGGACAGAAACGGGAGGCCGTCGGTGAGCGCCTTCGCCGCAGCGAGATCGTCAGCCTCGACGATCGAGTAGCCGATCAGGTCGCCGGCTGTTCCTTCAGTGCCGTCATCGCGAACGGACGCGCTCGACCCGAACGGGCTTCCGACGTCGACGAGCGCAGCGCCGACCTTCTCCATCCAGGCGCCAAACGCTGCCTGCCGCTCGGCGCCCTGCTCCGGCGTGCGGTCGGACATATCAGGCGCCGGGCCACGGTAGAGGTAGATGAACTTCGCCATGTCGATCGTCCTTTCGAGAACCGGCGTGCCCCATGCGCGCCGTCACCGCTGCGGGCGGATATGCCGTAGTGACGAACAGCCCTGCCCGGCGCGGACAGCCGCGGACAACATTTCTTCCGCCGAGGATTTCTCCGGCCGGAGTTGTCCGTCGGAGCCGATGCCCTTCGTCCGATACTCGAACCGTATCCGTCAGTAACTGGAGGGGTTATGCAGTACGCATTGCTTGCATACGGCAGCCAGCGGACTCACGCCGGCCCGGTGGAGGGCGCGATGGCCGACGTGCTCGCCAGGCCCTATGTGACCGGCTGGGCTCGTCTGCACGCGGACGGCTCGGCCACGACCGTGCGAAACGGCGATGGGCGGACGCTGCTCACCGACGGGCCGTTCATCGAGACCAAGGAATACCTGGCGGGCGTCATTGTGGTGGAGGCTGACAACCTCGATGCTGCGCTCGCCATCGCCAGCGAACTGCAGGACACCCGGACCAGCGGTGCGATCGAGGTGCGGCCCATCCTCGAAGCGTTGTTCCATGGCGCTTGACGGGGTCTTCCGCGAGCACCGGGCCCGGGTGCTGGCCACGCTCGTGGGGTTCCTCGGCGACATCGAGCTTGCCGAGGATGCCGCTCAAGAGGCGTTCGCGATCGCTGCCGAGCGCTGGCCACGCGACGGCGAGCCGGACAATCCAGTCGGCTGGCTGATCTCGACCGCCCGGAACCGGGCGATCGATCACATTCGCCGGCAACGCGTGCTAGCCGAGAAGACAAAGCTGCTCGCACGCGAGTTCACCGTGGAATCGGAGGCCACCGTGTACGAGTCAGCCACCTTTCCGGACGAGCGGCTGGAACTGATCTTCACCTGCTGCCACCCCGCGCTCGCGCTCGAGGCACAGGTGGCACTGACCCTCCGCACCCTCGGTGGCCTGTCGACCGAGGAGATCGCGCTCGCGTTCCTCGTCCCGACCGAGACGATGAGCAAACGGCTGACACGGGCGAAACACAAGATCCGCGACGCACGGATCCCATTCGCCGTGCCACCCGGCCATCAGCTCCCGGACCGGCTGGCGGCGGTCCTCGCAGTGGTCTACCTCGTGTTCAATCACGGCTGGGGAGGCGGCCGCGTCGACCTTGCCACCGAAGCGATCCGCCTCGGCCGCGCCCTGGCCGAACTCATGCCCGATGAGGGCGAAGTCCTCGCGCTGCTCGCCCTCATGCTGCTCCATGATGCCCGCAAAGACGCCCGGATCCGCGACGGTGAGATCGTCCTGCTCGACGACCAGGACCGCGGGCTGTGGAACGACCAGCAGATCAGCGAAGGCCGCGAACTGCTTAAGCAGGCGGTAACGCGCGGCGAGACCGGCCCCTATGCCGTGCAGGGCGCCATCGCCGATCTGCACCTGCAACAGCCACGCGACTGGCAACAGATCGCGGCGCTGTACAACACACTCTCCATCCAGACCGGTTCCCCGGTCGTCGAACTCAACCGGGCCATCGCTGTGGCTGAACTCGGCGGTCCCGAGGCTGGCCTGGCGATACTCGACGGCCTCGAGCTCGACCACTACCGCTACTTCCACTCAGCCCGCGCCGAGCTGCTTCGTCGCGCCGGGCGAGACGACGACGCGCGCCGCGCATACCTGCGCGCACTCGAACTCGCCCAGACCGACGCCGAACGCCGGTCCCTCAACGATCAGCTCAGCCAGCTCTCCTCCGGCTGAGCGCGTGGCAACGCGCTACCAGGAATCGGTCGCGAACTCCTCGCCCGCGCTGTCGCCGGATGCTGCCAGCAGGTCCAGGTCTGCGTCCACCATCATCTCGACCAGTTCCTCGAAGCCGATCTTGGGCTCCCAGCCGAGCTCGTCCCGTGCCTTGGCGGGATCGGCGCAGAGCCGGTCCACCTCGGCCGGCCGGATGAAGGCCGCGTCCGTCACCACGTGGTCGCGCCAGTTCAGGCCCACGGTGCGGAACGCGGTATCCACAAGCTTCTCTACCGAGTGCGTCACCCCGGTGCCGATGACATAGTCCGCCGGAGTGTCCTGCGCCAGCATCAGCTGCATGGCCCGGACATAGTCGCCCGCGAAGCCCCAGTCGCGGCTCGCCGTCAGGTTGCCGAGGCGCAGCTGGCGCTCGTAACCGAGCTTGATCTTGGCGACCCCGAGTGAGACTTTCCTGGTCACGAACTCGGCACCGCGCCGCGGCGACTCGTGATTGAACATGATCCCTGACACCGCGAACATTCCGTAGGACTCGCGGTAATTCTGGGTGAGGAAGTGGCCGTAGACCTTCGCCACGCCGTACGGACTGCGCGGGTGGAACGGTGTCTGCTCGTTCTGCGGAGCCTGGGTGGCCTGGCCGAACATCTCCGAGGTGGACGCCTGGTAGAACCTGATCTGGCCGCTGCTCGGGCTGCGGGACGAGCTGATCCCGCTGCAGACCCTGATGGCCTCCAGCACGCGCAGCACGCCAATTCCGGTGACCTCGCCGGTCAGCTCGGCCTGCTGCCAGGACAGCGGCACGTAGGAAATGGCAGCCAGGTTGTAGACCTCGTCTGGCTGCACCCGTTCGACTGCCGCGATCAGGCTGCCCTGGTCCAGCAAGTCGCCGCGGATCAGCCTGACGTCGCCGAGCAACTTCCGCAGGTGGCGAACCCGCGGGTTTGCCTGGCCCCGGACTAGGCCCCACACCTCATATCCCATGTCCACCAGATGCTCAGCCAGGTAAGAACCGTCCTGGCCAGTGATCCCGGTGATGAGCGCGCGTCGTGTCAGCGGAGCCTCCGTGTAAAACCTTCGTCGCGGCAGCTTACAGATACTGACAGTACGCAGGGCAGCCCGGCAAACGTCTGGGGTCAAAGGGCACGCAAGTTACTTGCTTGGTAAGGTTCGCTGACTGGGGGTCACGCGGGTCGCCCGCCCGGTGGGCAGCAGCTTGCGAGACAGGAGGCGCGAACCTGCGTGAGTACCGTAGCAGCCGGCGATGTGATCGGTGACGCCGACGAGCCGGGCGAAGGCGCTGCTCCCCCGAGCGCAGCAGGCAAACCGCTGCGCGTCTGCTTGCTCTCCTACCGGAGCAAGCCGCATTGCGGCGGCCAAGGCATTTTCCTGCGCCACCTTTCCCGCGAGCTGGCCGCGCTCGGTCACCACGTCGAGGTGTACTCCGGCCAGCCTTACCCGGAGCTCGAGCCTGGCCCGCACCTGATCGAGTTGCCGAGCCTGGACCTGTACCGGGACGAGGACCCGTTCCGCACCCCGCATCTGCGTGAGTACCGGGACTGGATTGACGTGCTCGAGGTCGCGGGCATGTGGACCGCTTACTTTCCCGAGCCGCTCACCTTCAGCCTGCGCGCGCTGCGGGCGCTGCGCGCGCGGCAGCGCGACTTCGACATCGTGCACGACAATCAGGTGCTCGCTTACGGGAATCTCGGCATCACCCGGCTCGGGCTGCCGCTGGTGACGAGCATTCACCACCCGATCAGCGTGGACCGCCGGATCGAGCTCGCGGCAGCCCGCGGGTTCCGTAAGGTCCCGAAGTGGCGCTGGTATTCCTTCGTCGGAATGCAGGGACGGGTCGCGAGGCGCATCGGCCCGATCATGACGGGTTCAGAGTCGTCCAAGGCTGACATCCTCCGCGACTTCAAGGTCAGGCCGGAGAACGTCAAGGTCATTCCGCTCGGCGTGGATACCCGGCTGTTCCACCCGAGGGCGCAACCGCGCGTTCCCGGCCGGATCATCGCGGTCGCCAGCGCCGACTCGCCGGTGAAGGGCGTCGCCACCTTGCTTCGCGCCTACGCGAAGCTGCGTACTGAACGGAACGTGTCGCTCACCCTGGTCAGCAAGCTTGTGCCGGGCGGCCCGACGCAGCGGCTGCTGGGCGACTTGTCGCTGGACGGCAAGGTTCAGTTCGTCAGCGGCATCAGCGATGCCGACCTCGCCGAACTGGTCGCCAGCGCGGAGATCGCGGTTGTGCCGTCGCTGTACGAGGGCTTCTCGCTGCCAGCAGTCGAGCACATGGCATCCGGCACGCCACTGGTTGCCAGCCGCACCGGCGCGCTGCCGGAGGTCACCGGCGACGCGGCGGTTCTTGTCACCCCCGGCGACGCCGAGGAACTCTGCTCGGCACTGCGGCTGCTGCACGACTCGCCGGCCGAGCGCGACCGGCTGTCGCAGGCCGCCCTGGCACGGGTCGCGGAGCGGTTCGCCTGGCAGGCCGTCGCCAGGGCTACGGTGGCCGAGTACCGGAGGGCCATCGCGGCCAGCCGGGCACAGTCGAGGGCGGCGGCCGGGGAGGGCACGCCATGCTGACGGTGGATTTTCACCGGCTGCCAATACAGCCCGGAACGAGGCTGCTTGACCTCGGGTGCGGCGCCGGGCGGCACGCTTTCGAGGCTGCGCGCCGCGGGGCCGAGGTGGTAGCGCTCGACACCGATCACGGCGAACTGGAGCGAGTTCGCGCTACCGCCGCCGCGATGGCCGAAGCGGGCGAGATACAGCCGCCGGCCAGCCTCACCGCCGCGGCCGGCAACGCCACCAGGATGCCGTTCCCCGATGGCAGCTTCGACATCGTGATAGCGGCGGAGGTACTTGAGCACATTCCCGCCGACCAGGGCGCGATGAATGAGATCAGCCGGGTGCTGCGGCCGGGTGGCATCGCCGCGGTCACGGTGCCGGCCTGGCTCCCCGAGCGCGTGTGCTGGGCACTGTCTGACGATTACCACAACGTGCCGGGCGGGCACGTGCGGATCTTCACCCGCCGGGAGCTGGAGATCAAGCTGCAGCGGGCCGGCCTCGTTGTCGGCGGCAGCCACCGCGCTCATGCACTGCACTCGCCGTACTGGTGGCTCAAGTGCGCGGTCGGCGTGCATGACGACGACCACCCGCTCGCCAGCGCCTACCACAAGCTGCTGGTCTGGGACATCATGCGCAAGCCAGCCGCCACCCAGCTGGCCGATCGCGCGCTGAACCCGCTTATCGGCAAGAGCCTGGTGGTGTACGCCACCAAGCCGGTCCTGGCCGCGCGGCGGCCGGGTCCGGCCGCCGCGGAGAAGGTGCATGCGGCCGCCTGAGCGACTGGCCAGGCCCGACACAGCCAGATCCGGCATAGGCAGCCCCGCCGCCGCGGGCACCGTTCCTGCGGTCCCCGGCATCCTGACCGCTGATCAGCTGATCGCAACCGGGCAGGCGATCGCGGCCGACCAGCAGGACGACGGCTCCATTGGCTGGCCCGACGGACACGTCGACGCCTGGAACCATGTCGAGTGCGCGATGGCGCTGAGCGTCTGCGGCCTTCGCCGTGAAGCGCGCAGCGCGTACGCCTGGCTGGCCGATGCCCAGCAGCCGGACGGATCGTGGCCAGTGCAGGCCGCAAGCGGTGTCGTCGACGAATGGACAACCGAGAGCAATCACGCGGCGTACTGCGCCGTCGGTGTCTGGCATGAACTGCTGGTTACCGGCGATGAGGACTTCGCAGTGCGGATGTGGCCAGTGGTGCGCGCCGCCATCGAGTTCGCCATCGGCCTGCAGACGCCGCGCGGCGAGATTATCTGGCGACGGCACGAAGACGGCACGCCGGACAGTTACGCCCTGCTGACCGGCAGCTCGAGCATGTACCACAGCCTGCGCTGCGCGATCGCCCTCGCCGACCGGCTGGCGGAGCCACAGCCGCACTGGGAGCTTGCGGCCGCGCTGCTCGGGCACGCGGTGGCCTGCCATGGCGAGGCGTTCGCCGACAAAAGCCGGTTCTCGATGGACTGGTATTACCCGGTGCTCGGCGGCCCGGTGCGCGGCGCGGCTGCGGAGCGCCTGCTCAAGGCCGGCTGGGACACGTTCGTGGTGCCCGGCCTAGGCGTACGCTGCGTCAGCGACGAGCCATGGGTGACCGGCGCCGAAACCTGTGAGCTGGCGATCGCGCTGGCCGCACTCGGCCACCTCGACCAGGCCATGGAACTGTTCGAGCAGATCCAGTTCCTGCGGGCCGAGGACGGCAGCTACTGGACCGGCTGGCAGTTCGCTAACGGCAAGCACTTCCCGCACGAGCAGAGCACCTGGACGGCCGCCGCGGTGGTACTGGCAGCCGACGTGCTCGCAGCCGGCCGGACGAGCACCGGGGCGGCCGGAATCTTCCGGGACGCGGCGGCCGGACCGGGCGTATGGCAGCCGTCTGACCCCGCGGCCTGCGGTTGCCCGCCGGCCATCTGATTCCGCAGCCTCGAGCGTCCGGTCAGAACCCGTCGCCGGTCCGCTCCAGAACGCGCAGCGAGCCGGTGACGCTGATTTCGGTGAATGCGCCGGAGGCCAGCGCGCGCAGGTAAACCCGGTACGGCGCCTGCCCGCCATCGGCTGGGTCGGGGAAGATGTCATGGAAAGCCAGCGCTCCGCCGCGCGCCACCCACGGCGCCCAGCCCTCGTAGTCGGTGACCACGTTCGCCTCGCTGTGCCCGCCATCGATGAACAGCATGCCGAGCGGCATGCGCCACAACCTCGACACATCAGCGGACGTGCCGATCACGGCGATGACGTGATCGGCTAGCCCGCAGTCCTCGATGGTGGCGCGGAAGAACGGCAGAGTGTCCATCCGTCCGGTCCGGGGGTCGACCACATCGGGATCGTGGTGCTCCCAACCTGCCTGGTTCTCCTCCGAGCCATGGTGATGGTCGACGGTGATGACCTTCTGGCCATTCTCGGCAGCGGCTGCGGCGAGGTAGATCGTGGACTTCCCGCAGTACGTGCCGACCTCGCCGATGGGGCCCACGGCGGCATAAGTCGCGGCGGTCCGGTACAGCGCCAGTCCCTCTGCCGCTGGCATGAAGCCTCTGGCCGCTTCGGCAGCTAGCCTGAACTTGTCCTGGATTGGCATGCCGTACAGTCTGCGCTACCGTCGGCCG